>CACKXA010000001.1 GCA_902604055.1 uncultured Pelagibacteraceae bacterium
GTGAAAATTTTGATAATGAAAGTCTATAAAATCTGGCACAGCATAATACATTAGCCTATCATAGAAATTTCCTAATGCACCCCCAAGTATAACGGAAAATATTATTTTTTCTACAAATACAGATTTTACTAATAAATAAATCAAAAAAATAATTACTAATCCAATTAGGGTAGTGATTGAATTATAAATTATACTTGAGTTAAAACTCAATAAACCGAATCCTATTCCTGTATTCCATACCAAATCTAAATTTAAAAAATCATTTATATAAATTTCGCTATTTTCTAGCTGATGTTCAATTATCTTGGATTTAGAAATTCTATCCAAAGAAAAAATTAAAATTGTTATAAAAAAACAATAAAAATAACTTTTTTTTAATACTAAGGTTGAAAAAAAGTTTTTATTTGATTTTCTATTTATTTTTGAATCAGACATTTGCAACTTTTTTACATCTTTCACAATTACTTTCCAAAATTTTCCAACATCTCGGACATTTTACTCCTGAAGATTTTGTAACTTTTATACTCAACTCTTCCTTTTCAAAACTTTTGATTCTTTCAGCTTTAGATGTGATAAAATATTCTGCTAAATCTATTCCATCTAATAATTGAAATTTTTTACTGTCAGTAGTAATTTTTAATTGAGCTTCTAAACTTGATCCAATTTCTTTGCTCGCCCTTTTTTCCTCAATTGCAATATTTGCTATTTCTTTAATCTTAAATAATTGCTTCCATTTGTCATCTAAAATTTTATTTTCCCATGATTTTGGGATGTGAGGAAAAGTATGTTCATGAATATTTTTTTTATCTTTACAAACTAGACTGTAGATTTCATCCGTTGTAAAAACAAATATTGGGGCAAACCATTTTAATAGGCATTCTAAAATTATATTGAGAACTTTGACACAATTAATTCTTTTTTTAGAATTAATGCTATCACAATATAATGTGTCCTTCCTAATATCAAAATAGAAAGATGATAAATCTAATGAACAAAAATTCATCAACTCTTTATATAATTTGTGAAAATTATAAATATTCAAATTTTCTTTTACTGAAGAGTCTAAAGTAAAAATTTTATGAAGAATATACTGCTCTAATTCATCAAAATCAGCAATTTCTAAGGAATCGAATTTTTCCTCCTGAAAATTATCTTTAATATTTCCTAGTATAAATCTGAAAGTATTTCTTATTTTTCTATAAGATTCAGCATGTTGTGCTAAAATATTTTTATCTATTCTTAAATCCTCAGCATAGTCAGAGGAAGCTACCCAGGCTCTTAAAATGTCAGCTCCATAATTTTTAAGAATATCTTCTGGAGCAATAACATTTCCTGCAGATTTAGACATTTTTAAACCTTTTCCATCGACTACAAATCCGTGAGACAAAATACTTTTAAAAGGAGCTGAGCCTCTAGTTCCGCAGGACTCTAAGAGAGAGGAGTGAAACCAGCCCCTGTGTTGATCTGAGCCTTCCAAATACATATCTGCTGGCCATTTTAAATCCTTTCTTTTTTCAAGGACAAAACTATGTGTTGACCCACTATCAAACCAAACTTCTACGATGTCGTTTAGTTTTTCAAAATTGTTAGGATCATAATTTTCGCCTAAAAATTTTTTAGATTCATCAGTAAACCAGCAATCAGATCCTTCTTTTTCATAAATTTTTGCAATTCTATCTATAACTTTTTGATCTCTTAATGGTTCTTTAGTTTTTTTGTTTATGAAAATTGGCAAAGGAACTCCCCAAACTCTTTGGCGTGAAACACACCAATCTGGTCTTCCCTCTATCATTGAGAGTAAACGATCTTTTCCTTTTTCAGGATAAAAATTTGTATCATTCACTGCTTTAATAGCTTTGTTTCTTAAAGAATTTTTCTCCATAGATATAAACCATTGGGGTGTAGCCCTATAAATCAAAGGAGCTTTCGATCTCCATGAATGAGGATAGCTATGAAGCAATTTATCATTTTTAAGTAATCTTTGTTGTTCTTTAAGATTTTCTATTACTAGAGCATCAGCTTTAAAGATATGTGTATTAGCAAAATAAGGAACTTCATTAGTGTACAAGCCAGCATTATCAACTGTATAACTTGATTTAATATTGTTTTTTAAACATAAATTAAAATCGTCAGGACCATGACTTGGAGCACAGTGAACAATTCCTGTTCCTTGTTCAAGGTCTACAAAACCTGCCTCAAGCATGGGAATATCATAATCAAACTTCATCTTCAAAAATGGATGATTGCAAATTGTCCCTTGAAACTCAGAACCTTTAAATGTTTTTAAAACTTTATAATTTTTTATCTCACAAGATTTTATAACTGAGTCGACTAGATTAGTTGCTATTATTATCTTTTTTTCTTTAAAATATTCTAATGGTTCAATTTCAAGCAAAGAATATTCTATGTTGTTATTAAAGGCTAAAGCTTTATTTGCGGGAATAGTCCAGGGTGTAGTTGTCCAAATTATTATACTAGCTTCTTTTAAGAAATCTTTTTTTGTATCCTTAACTTTAAATGCTACAAAAATCGTATTAGACGTGTGGTCCTTATATTCAACTTCTGCGTCTGCTAATGCAGTTTTTTCAACCGTAGACCATAAAACAGGTTTAAATCCTTGATATAAACTGCCATCTAAAAGAAATTTCCCTAGCTCTCTTACAATCTGAGCTTCTGCATCATAGCTCATTGTTGAATAATAGTTTTCAAAATCTCCAACGACTCCTAATCTTTTGAATTCTTTAATATGGACTTCTATCCAGCTCCTGGCAAATTCTCTACATTCCTGTCTAAAATCTTTAATCGGAATTTCATCTTTATTTTTTTTCTTTTTTTTGTATTGTTCTTCTATCTTCCATTCTATAGGAAGGCCGTGACAATCCCAACCAGGTACGTAAACGGAGTCCTTTCCATTCATCTGGTGATAACGAATTATCATATCTTTCAATATTTTGTTAAGTGCAGTTCCCATATGTATATGACCATTCGCATAAGGAGGTCCGTCATGAAGAATAAATTTTTCTTTACCCTTTGAATTTTTTCTCAATTTTTCAAAAATTTTATTTTTTTCCCATTTTTCCAAAATTAAAGGTTCTTTTGTTGGCAAACTTGCCTTCATAGAAAAAGAAGTTTTTGGAAGGTGCAAATTATCTTTGGACATTTTTTTTAGCTTTAATTATATCAACTTTTATTTGTTTCTTTAATTGTTCTAAATCCCTAAATTTTTTTTCAGATCTAATAAATTTTATAAAATTAACTTCAATCTCTTTATTATATAAGTTTTTATTAATTCCAAATATATTCACTTCTAATAGTAAATTTTGGCCATTAAATGTTGGTCTATAGCCTACATTAGCTATACCTTTTCTATGAAATTTTGAATTTTTAACCGAGACTGCGTAAACTCCAAGTTTTGGAACTATATAATCTAAAATTCTTACATTGCAGGTTGGAAAGCCAATTTTTCTCCCTCTTCTGTGACCTTTAATGACTTTTCCCTGAATACACCAATTGCGATTTAATAATTTGTTAACTTCATTAATTTTTCCTTTTGAAATTTTTTTTCTAATAATGGTAGAAGAAATAACCTTTGTTCTTTTTTTTAGAGGCTTAGTAATTATAGTTTTGTAATTAAATAGTTTTGAATATTTCTTTAGTGTCTGAATACTTCCTTGTCTTTTATGTCCAAATTTAAAATTATTGCTGACATATAAAAAATTGCATTTAGTTTTTTTAAATATCACTTGTTCAATAAATTTATCTGCCGAAAGTTTAGAGAAAATTTTATTAAAATTTACTATTATAATAAAATCTAATTTTAGTTTTGTAAGTTGATTTTTTTTTTGTGATAAGGAATTTATACGATGGTTTTTAATTTTTTTGTTAAAAAACATAATCGGCATAGGTTCAAATGTAATAATGCCGAATGGCAATTTATTTTTTTTAGCTTTTAGTTGCGCTTGATTTATTACTTTCTGATGGCCTAAATGTAATCCGTCAAAATTTCCTATAGCTATCACACTATTCTGGTGTTTTCTTTTAATGATTAGATTGTTGTAAATTTTCATTTTACCATTCAAGTTCTTTTTGAAAAAAACTAGTTTTTACATTATATTTTTTTAATAAAGCTGTTAGATCTTCTTTTTTTTTAATTTCATTTTTATGAACACCATTATAAATAAATAAACTATCTATATTTAAATTATTTGCACCCTTTATATCGGTTCTCAAATTATCTCCTATAGCCAGTACTTTTTCTTGTAAACTAAAGCACATTTCGTAAATTTCTTTATAAGGTTTCCCATAATATATAACTTGACCACCGATATTTTCAAAAGTATTGGCTACGGATCCAGCACAAAGTTCTTCGTAGTTTCCTCTATGAACTATTAAGTCGGGATTTGTACATACAAGTTTTTTAGATGTATAATCTTGAAGAAGATTTTTGTAATAGTTTAAATCATTTTCATATTGATCAAAAAGACCAGTGCAAAGTATAAAATCACATTCATTTAAAGATGTTTTATTCTCTAATACTTTTTCGAATATAGATTGATCTCTTGATGGCCCAAGATGATAAAATTTTTTCCCAAATTTTTGTTGATTAATTGCGTGCATTGCTGCTTCACCTGATGTGACCACTTTAGTAAGTAACTTCTTGTTCATTTTCATTTTTGTTAAAAATTCGACAACTTTAGAACTTGGTCTAGGTGCATTGGATAAAAATACAATTTTTTTAGAATTTTTAGTAAGATTTTCAGCTGCTCTAATAGCTTTTGGGTTTAGAGATATTCCATTATGCATAACTCCCCATAAGTCGATTACAAAAGTATCGTACAAGTTAAATATTTCAGATAAATGATTTAAGTCTCTCAATTTTACAGTCTCTCTTTAGTTTATCTCCTAAAATATAGTAATTTAGCCTTTTTTTTAATGATTTTCGCCCCTTGAAATCTATACAAAACTTACCATATCAGCCCTACGTAAAAATTTATAGGAGAAATAAATATGAAATTTAGACCCCTACACGATCGTGTATTGATCAAAGTGTTAGATAGCGAAGAGAAAACTGCCGGAGGCATAATTATCCCTGATACAGCTAAAGAAAAACCACAAGAAGGCGAGGTAGTAGCTATTGGACCTGGAGCTAAAAATGAAGACGGAAAAATAACTCCAATGGATGTTAAAGTTGGTGATGTCGTTCTTTTTGGAAAGTGGTCAGGAACAGAAGTAAAAATAGATGGAAAAGAATATAGCATTATGAAAGAAGCAGACATAATGGGAGTTTCTAAAGGAAAAAAATAAAATTAAAGGAGAAATATTATGGCGAAAGTAATTAAATTTGACACTGAAGCAAGATCACAAATGCTCAAGGGAGTTAATACATTGGCTAATGCAGTTAAAGTAACTTTAGGTCCAAAAGGAAGAAATGTTGTAATGGATAAATCTTACGGAGCACCAAAAATTACAAAAGATGGAGTTTCAGTTGCCAAAGAAATAGAGCTCGATGATAAATTTGAAAATATGGGCGCTCAAATGGTTAAAGAGGTTGCTAGCAAAACAAATGATAATGCTGGGGACGGAACAACAACAGCAACTATTCTAGCTCAAGGAATAGTTAATGAAGGTTTAAAATATGTAACCGCTGGAATGAATCCCATGGATATTAAAAGAGGAATAGATAAAGCTGTCGAATTTGTAATTGAAAAATTAAAAACAACTTCAAAAAAAGTTAAAGCAAATGAAGAAGTAGCGCAGGTTGGAACTATTTCTGCTAATGGTGAAAAATCTATAGGGGATATGATTTCAAAAGCAATGCAGAAAGTTGGTAATGAAGGTGTGATTACTGTAGAAGAAGCAAAAGGTGTTGAAACTGAATTAGATGTTGTTGAAGGTATGCAATTTGACAGAGGATATCTTTCTCCCTATTTCGTAACAAATACAGAAAAAATGACAACAGAATTAGATAATCCTTTAGTACTTTTAGTAGAAAAAAAACTAACTAACTTACAGCCAATGGTTCCTTTGTTAGAGTCTGTAGTTCAAGCAAACAGACCTTTAATGATAATTTCAGAAGATGTGGAAGGTGAAGCTCTTGCAACTTTAGTTGTTAATAAATTAAGAGGAGGATTAAAAGTTGTTGCAGTTAAAGCTCCTGGTTTTGGAGATAGAAGAAAAGCAATGTTAGAAGACATTGCTATTTTAACAGGAGGACAAGTTATATCTGAAGATATAGGTTTAAAATTAGAAAATGTAAAAATTAATGATCTAGGCTCTTGTAAAAAAGTTAAAATTGATAAAGAGAATAGTACCTTAGTAGCAGGAGAAGGAAAAAAATCTGATATAGAAGCTAGATGTAATCAAATTAGGTCAGAGATAAGTGAAACCACTTCTGATTATGATAAAGAAAAACTTCAAGAGAGATTAGCTAAACTAGCTGGTGGTGTTGCTGTAATTAAAGTTGGTGGTGCTACTGAGGTAGAAGTTAAAGAAAGAAAAGATAGAGTCGAGGACGCACTTAATGCAACGAGAGCTGCTGTTGAAGAAGGAGTAGTAATTGGTGGAGGATGTGCTTTGCTATATGCTGCTCAAGATCTAGACAGTGTTAAAGTAAAAGGTGACGACCAAAAAGCAGGGGTTGAAATAGTTAAAAAAGCGCTTCAAGCTCCTATCAGACAAATTACTGCAAACGCGGGTGTAGATGGTTCTGTTGTAGTTGGTAAACTTTTAGAGGGAAAAAAATCCTCTCAAGGTTACGACGCACAAAACGAAGAATACGTAGATATGTTTGCAAAAGGAATAATTGATCCTACTAAAGTAGTTAGATCTGCTTTACAAGATGCAGCTTCAATAGCAGGTTTACTAATCACAACTGAAGCTATGGTTGCGGACAAACCTGAAGAAAAAGATGCTGGTCCAGCTATGCCTCCGATGGGTGGTGGTATGGGTGGTATGGGTGGTATGGGTGGAATGGGAATGTAATTTCGCTCACCTTAAAGAATTTAAAAAAGGCTGCAATTTGGCAGCCTTTTTTTTTGCAACAAATAAACATGCCGTAGATTTTAAAATTAGTCCATCTTTTAAAACTCTTAAACTGTTATCTTCTAATGTTTTCCCTGTAGATGTAATATCAGTTATAATTTCTGATGAACCAATAAATGGATAGGTTTCTGTAGCTCCAAGACTTGAAATTATTTTATATTGTGTAACTCCTTTAGAAATTAGAAAACTATTAGTTAAATTTGGATATTTTGTTGCAACTCTCAATCTTGTATTTCTTTTTGATCTAATATCAAAAGCTACTTCCTCAAGATCAGCAATAGTTTGGACATCTATCCAATCATCAGGTACAGCAACAACTAAATTAGCATTACCAAAATCAAGTTTTTGTTTAATGCTTATCTTTTCTTGTAGATTTTTTCCCGACTCATTTAAAAGGTCTAAACCTGATATACCAATGTCCAGAGTTCCATCTCCTAATCTTTGAATTATCTCTTTGGCATGTAGGTAAATTATTTTTAGGTTTGATCTATTTTGGATAGTCGAAAAGTAATTTCTCTCTTTTTTACTTTGTAAAACCTTAAGGTCGTTCTTATCAAAAAAGGCAATAGCTTTTTCTTTCAATCTACCTTTGCTTGGTAGTCCTATAGTAATTAAGTTTTTCATATATTATTTAAATTAATTGCTGCTCCTACAGCTGGAATGTTTTTCTTAGCGCCTAAACTCTTGAGAAGATCGTCATATCGTCCCCCTCTAGCTATTTCTTTTTGTCCTGAATATATTTCAAATACAATTCCTGTATAATACTCAATATTTCTTCCAAAATTAGTTATAAAAATTACCTCCTTATTTAATCTCTTTAAATTTTGAATCGACTTAAACTCTTTAAAGATATTTTGTTTCAAATTATTATCTTTGATAAATTTTAAAAGGCTTGTATCAAGTTGTGATAGCTTGCAATTAATTTTAAGAAACGATTTTATAATTCTAGCTATTTTTTTTCCTTCAGTAAATGATCTTGGATCTTTTATTTTTTTATCAAATCTTTTTAAAATTTCTGAAACAGAACGACCAGCTATAATTTTATCTTGTTCCATATTTTTCATCTCATAAAATCTTTTTTTATCCGTATCGAAAGTAACAGAGTCTATGTCAGAATTTTTATCTAGCCTGTCCAGTAATTCCTCGAAGTAACTAGGACGCCAAAAGTGTCTTATAAGCCTAAGCTTCCATCTCTCGGGCATATCTAGAGAATTGATTAATCTTTTAAATAAACTAATATCACCTACTTTAAGTTGAATTTTTTTACTTTTTATTTTTTCAGCAGATCTTAAAATAGTTTTAATAATTTTAAATTCATCTTGAAGTTTATTTTTTGAGCCTAAAATTTCTATACCTAATTGATCGTTAACTAAGTCTGATCCTTTTTTATTTTTTCTTCTATAAGCTTGCCCCGAGTAATAAATTTTAGATTTAGATTTTGTTTCTAAAAATTTAATACAAGATGCTACAGTAAGGTCGGGTCTAAGGCACATTACTTTTCCTTCTTCATCTTCAAAAGTAAGCATTGATCTTCTAAAATTTTCTCCAGATCTCTGAATAATATACTCTGAATCTAACAAAACATCGGGCTCGGATAAGACGAACCCGTTACTCTTAAAAGTTTTAATAATTTGCTCAGATAATTTTTTCGATTTCATTTGATAATTCCTTAATCGATATTGCTTTTTCTTTACCCGTAATTAAATTTTTTAAGGTTGGTTTTCCTATTTTTATCTCGTTTTCTCCATAAAGGATGACTGCTGGAGCTTTTATTTTATTTGCATATTCCATTTGTTTTTTTAATTTGCTTTCTCCAGGATAAATTTCTGTACTAATGCCTGAGTCTCTAAGAATAGTTTGTAAGTTAATATATTCTTTCATTAAGTTTTTATTGAAAACACAAATAACAACTGGTTTTGATTGTTTTATTTTAAATTCTTTTTTTTGCATTAAAGCATAAACCAGTCTATCTAAACCAATTGAAATACCAGTTGCTGGAGCATCGTAATTACCAAAGTTATTTACTAAATTATCGTATCTTCCACCACCTCCAATAGAGCCAAACTGGATTACTTGCCCTTTATTATTTTTTACATCAAATTTTAAATTCACTTCAAATATTGGACCAGTATAATATTCAAGGCCTCTTATAATTGATGGGTCAAACTCAAAATTACTAAAGTTGTAATCTTTTAAAATTTTAAAAATTTCTAAAAGATCATCTCCTTCTGGTGACTTTTTTTTTAGCTCTTTTTCTATTACTTCTATATTTGATTTATTTAATTCAGCTCCCTTTGTAAAATCTCCTGATTTGTCTTTTCTTCCTTCTCCTAAAAGTTGTTTAACTCCATCCCAACCCAATCGATCTATTTTATCTAAAGCTCTAAGTGCTGTAAGTTTTTTCTCTTTGTCATCTAAATTAATTTTTTTGAATAAATCCTCTGTAATTTTCCTAGAAGAGATTTTAATTACATACTCTTCTTTTTCTAAACCACACTTTTCTAAAATTTCAGATATCATTACACATAGCTCGGCATCTGCTTGTAAACTTTTTGTTCCCACGAAGTCAGCATCGAATTGTAAAAATTCTCTGAACCTACCAGGGCCTGGTTTTTCGTTTCTCCATACTGTTCCTAGTTGATATCTTTTAAAGGGTTTTGGAATTTCTAAATAATTTTTTGCAACATATCGTGCTAAAGGTGCTGTGAGGTCATATCTTAGAGACAACCATTTTGTTTCATCTTGAAAAGAAAAGACACCCTCATCAGGTCTGTCCTTGTCTGGTAAAAATTTTCCAATGCTATCGGTGTACTCAAAACTAGGAGTTTCGAGATATTGAAAACCATACCTGACCATAATTTCTTTAATATTTGAAATTATAAAATCACGTATAAGTAATTCTTTTTCTTGTCTATCTACAAACCCTAAAGGAAGTTCTTTTGAAGGTTTGTTTTTTATATCTTTCGTCATTTATTGGTACAGCAGGGTGGATTCGAACCACCGACCCCTAGTTCCACAAACTAGTGCTCTAACCAACTGAGCTACTGCTGCGTCCTTTCTATATTTATATTAATTTTAATTAAATTTATATGTTTTTGATTATAAGCTAAGCAATAGCCTAGCATGCATTCTGTGAGAATGTGTATTTACGATTGAAACTATATTTTTTATAATCATTGATGCTTATTTAAGAAATAAATGTGTCTTTTTCAAGGATAAATTATCGGGACAAAAAACTATTTTAAGCTCAGTGTCCCGCTAATTCATTATTTGGAAATAAGATTTAAGATGTTTTCTGCAATTTTACTGCTGAAGGACCTTTTTCTCCATTCTCCACTTCAAACGTTAACTCATCACCTTCGTTTAAATATTTTAAACCAGCTTCTCTCACTGCTGAAGAATGAACGAACACGTCTTTTTCTTTGTCTTCTCTTTCAATGAAACCATAACCTTTAGTTCCGTTGAACCACTTTACTTTACCTTTTAATGTACTCATATTGTTTACTTTTCCTTATTTGTTATTTACTTTAGTTATTGTTTATTTACATTCGTAAGTAAACATTAACGTGATTTCCTTTAATAGATTTGTAACTAAAATGTCAATAGAAGATTTAAATAATTTAAAAAGATTGTCTTTTTGCAACAGTAATTAATAAATAATTGATACTAGGCCAGTGATAAAAACAAGCCCAATTCCTAAATAAATGATTTTGTTTTTTATAATGTGTGATTTACATTTCTGAATAAATGATCCTTTATAACTCAGTCCTGTATCATTATTATAAGAAGATTTGCTAAATCCTTGACCTCTGCCGATTTTTAAAAATTTTGTTTTTCTGTGATCATAAACCTCTTCTTTAGAAAGGTTTTCAAAAAATCGTAAATTTTTAATAATAGAATGTTTAATATCGTCAGCTATAACTTCTGGATTTCTATGAGCTCCACCTACTGGCTCGGAAATTATTTCATCTATAACCCCTAGACTTAATAAATCTTTTGATGTCATTTTCATTGCTTCAGCTGCCTCTAACGATTTGCTTGGGTCTCTCCAAAGAATAGATGCGCAGCCTTCTGGGGATATGACTGAATAAATAGAATTTTCTAACATAATAACTTTGTTAGAAGAGGCCAATGCTATAGCCCCTCCTGAACCACCTTCTCCAATAATAATAGAAATATTAGGAACAGTTAAAGCCATTGACGACTCTATTGAGTTAGCTATTGCTGATGCTTGACCTCTTTGTTCGGCTCCTATTCCTGGATAAGCTCCTGGTGTATCCACGAAAGTAATTACAGGAATTTGAAATCGGTCAGCTAATTTCATTAACCTTATACATTTTCTATATCCTTCGGGACGCATCATCCCAAAATTTCTTTCTATTCTTGTATTCAAATCTTCTCCTTTTTCTTGTCCAATTACTAAGACAGACTTATTATCGATTAAGCCAAAACCTGCTATTACAGATTTATCATCACCAAAATATCTATCGCCTGAAAGTAAAGTAAATTGAGTAAAAATTTTTTTAATATAATAATTTGCTTTAGGTCTATCTTCGTGCCTGGCAACCAAAGTTTTTTGCCAACTGTTCAAGTTTTTATAAGTTTCTATTAATTTTTGATTAATTTCCTCTTGTGTAATTTTTATCTTATTTGTGTCTACTTGAGAAATACCTTCTGAGCCAAAGGGATTTTTAAGATTTTCCACTTCTTCTTCTAAAGATTTTATTTCTTTTTCAAATTCTAAATAGTTTTTCATTTTACAATCAATATAATGTTACTATTAATAGAATTCAAATAAGTCAATAAATTGACTAAAACCAGTATCAATTATCGTTTGACTTTAAAGTTTAGCTGGGTGAAAATGTAAAAAATACGGGAGAGACTATTTAAATATAGAGCCGAAGGAGCAACCACCCCGGAAACTCTCAGGCAAAAGGACCGTGATTAAGATAATTCTGGAAAGAGACATGGTCTCACCGAAGGAGTAAATCTCTCAGGTACCAATACAGATGGGGTAATAAAATTGGTACACATGAATTTAATTGAAAAAAATGAGCTTAAAATAAACTCGAAACTGTTCGATTTTATTAATAATGAAGTCTTGCCAGGAACTCATGTCGAAATAGAAAATTTTTGGAGTAACTTTGGCAAAGTAGTTCATGAGCTTTCTCCGATAAATAAAAATTTAATTAAAAAAAGAAAACATATTCAAGAAAAAATTGATGAGTGGCACAAGATTAATAAGGACAAAGAACTCAATAAAAAAGAATATACAGAATTTTTAAAATCAATCTCCTATATAGCAGAAGAAAAAGAAGATTTTAAAATTGAAACTTCAAATGTTGATAGTGAAATCTCATCAATTCCAGGTCCGCAATTAGTAGTTCCTGTAGACAACGCTAGATATGCTCTCAATGCTGCTAATGCGAGGTGGGGAAGTATGTATGACGCTTTATACGGAACTGATGTGATAATTGGAGATAAAGGCAATGGCTATAATAAAGAAAGAGGAGATAAAGTCATTTCATATGTTAGAAATTTTTTAGACGAAGTTGCTCCGTTAACTGATACAAGTTGGAAAGAGGTTTCAGAAATTAAAATAAACAATCAAGAAGCAATTTTTATTAAAGACAAGAAGCAAAACTTTCTTATAAATAAAGAACAATTTATTGGTTTTAAAGGTGAAAAAAATAATCCAACATCAATATTAATTAAGAATAATAATCTTCACATTGAAATTTTAATAGATCCACAAAATTTAATTGGAAAATCAGATAAAGCTTCTATTTCAGATGTAGTGATTGAGTCTGCTATTTCAACTATTATTGACAACGAAGACTCTGTTGCAGCTGTAGATGCAGAAGATAAAGTGAAATGTTATAGAAATTGGTTGGGTCTCATGAAGGGTGACCTAACTGCCAATATGGAGAAAAATGGGAAAAAATTTATTAGGAAATTAAATCCAGATAAAAGCTTTATTTCTAAGGATGGAAAGAAATTAACCTTACATGGAAGAGCGCTGCTTCTTAATCGGAATGTTGGACATTTAATGACTAATCCCGCAATATTATTAAAAGATGGTTCTGAAATACCTGAAGGCATTATGGATGCCTTTATAGCTACTTTGTGTGCTTTACATGATTTTAAAAATAAAAAAAATTCAAGAACTGGTTCAGTTTATATTGTTAAGCCAAAAATGCACGGCCCAGAGGAAGTGTCTTTCACGAACACTCTTTTTGGAAAAGTAGAAGAAGTTTTGGGTATCAAAAAATATTCTATCAAAGTTGGAATAATGGATGAAGAGAGAAGAACTACAGTTAATTTAAAGGAATGTATAAGACAAGTTAAAAATAGAATTGTATTTATTAACACTGGTTTCTTAGACCGTACAGGTGATGAAATGCATACCTCATTTGAGGCAGGCCCTATGATCTTTAAGGGAGATATGAAAAAATCAAAATGGCTCAACTCATACGAAAATTGGAATGTTGATGTTGGTTTAAGTTGTGGTTTTTCTGGTAAAGCTCAGATAGGAAAAGGGATGTGGGCAATGCCAGACCAGATGTCAAATATGGTAGAACAAAAAATCGGGCACCCTAAATCTGGAGCTAATTGTGCATGGGTACCTTCTCCTACAGCCGCAACTTTGCATGCCATGCATTATCACAAGGTAGATGTATTTTCAGAACAAGACAAAATAAAATCTAGAAATAAAGCAAAGTTGAGTGACATTTTAGAAATACCAAAAGCTGACAGACCTAACTGGTCTTCCGAAGACATTAATCGAGAAATTGAAAACAATGCGCAAGGTATTTTAGGTTATGTAGTAAGGTGGATAGATCAGGGCGTTGGCTGTTCAAAGGTACCAGATATAAATAATGTTGGTTTAATGGAAGATAGAGCAACATTAAGAATATCTTCTCAACATATTGCTAATTGGTTACATCATGGTATTTGCTCTAAAGAGCAAGTAATGAAGATAATGAAAAAAATGGCAACTATAGTAGATAAGCAAAATGAAAATGATCCTGCTTACAGTCGAAGTGGAAGATCAGGATATAATAAAATGTCCGATGATTTTGATAATTCAGTAGCTTTTTCAGCGGCCTGTGATTTAGTTTTTAAAGGAAGAATTCAGCCTTCAGGATATACTGAGCCTCTCTTACATGAAAAACGGTTAGAAAAAAAAGCATCAAATTAAGTGCTAGTTACCGGTACTCTATTTTTAAAAGCTGAAAATAATGTTCCGTCATCAAGCTGCTCAATTTCACCTCCTACTGGCAATCCTTGAGCTAACTTTGTTATTTTGATTTTGTCGTTTTTAATTGTATCCTCAATATAGTGAGCTGTGGTTTGGCCTTCTACAGTAGCGCTAGTGGCAATAATTACTTCTTTTAAATTGTTTTTTTTAATTCTTTTTACTAAAGAATCTATTAACAAATTTTTCTGTTCATAATTTTCACTCGAATTTAAAGTTCCTCCTAAAATGTGATAATGACCTTTATAAATATTTGCAGAATCAATTACCCACATATCTGCAAGATTCTCAACCACACATATTTTATCAAAAGTTTCATTTGAGGAACAAATACAAACCTTATCTATTATTTTTAAATTTCCACAATCAATACATCGTACTACACTTTTGTAAACCTGAGCTAATGATTTAGCTAAAGGTTTAACCATACTGTCTTTATTGTTTATTAATTTTAGAATAATCCTTTTTGCGGATTTAGGTCCAAGTCCTGGAAGTTTAGAAAATTGTCTGATCAGCTCGTTTATTTCAGGAATATTATTGTCCATTAAAAAGGTAATTTAAAATCTGGAGGTAAATTTAATCCTCCTGTTACTTTTGATAATTCTTCTGCAGATTTTTTTTTTAGGTTTTCTTTTGCATTATTATATGCCGCTTTGATTAAATCGTTAATTATTTCTTGATCTTCGTTTTTAGCTTTATCGCTAATAATTATCGATTTTAAATCATAATCTCCGGTTAAAATTACTTTAACTAGATCACCTCCTGCCTCACCAGTAACCTCAATTTGTTTAATTTTTTCTTGAGCCTCTTTCATTTTATCTTGCATATCTTTTGCTTTTGAAAGCATGTCAGAAAAATTAGTCATTTATTTTTTCTTTCTCTTGAATATCTATAAGTTTAGCATCTGGAAAAGCTTTTTCAAATTCTTCTGCTAAGTTACTTTTTTTAAAATTTTCAAATTTATTAGATTTTTTTTCTTGATTTTGTTCATATAGACTTTTTGCTTCACTATTTTTACTTAAAGAAATAATCCACCTTTCACCTGTCCATAATAATAATTTTTCAGTAAGGTTTTTTATAAAATTTTGATTTAATTTTTCATTAAAGCTAATATCAATTTTTCCTTTATTGAAACTAACAAGTTTAACATTACGCTCTAAATCATACTTGAGTTCTACTTCCTTTTCTTTATTGGCTTGATCGATGAGGTCTTGAAAACTAGTAATTTCTATATTTTTTTTTGTATCGGAAGAAAGAGTTTTAAGTGGATTATTTTTTATCTGTTCAGTACTTTTAAGTTGATTTTTTGTTGAAGTCGAAAAATTATTTTCTACATTTTCACTGCTTAAACTTCCTCCAATTAGATCTTTTTGCTTCTGTTCATTTTTGTTTTCAATTTTATTATTTAAATTTTCATCTTTATTTTCTATATTTTTGAGATGAATTAGTTGCATTATATACATTTCGAGAGATAGATTTTCATTGCTTACAATTCTCAAATCATCAATAGTTTTAATTGTAAGCTGCCAGAACAAGCCTATATCCTGCATATCAATATTTTTTGAATATTTATCAACCATTTGAACTTCGGTCTCTGAGATAGACATATCTTTCTCAATAGGTCCTAAGCTAATTCTTCTGCTGAATAAATAAAGTATTTCAAGAATATCATTTAAAAAATTTCTAGCATCTATTCCATCTTTACTTAATTCCTTAAAATATCTTAATGACTCTTTTTCATTTCCATTTAACACCTCTTTAAATAGCGATATAATTTTAGTTCGATCAGCAAGTCCAAGCATTTCTCTAACATCAGACTCTTTAATTTCGTTGTTTTGGTCTAATGATTGAGAAATTAATGATCTATCTAAAAGTGATATTGCGTCTCTAACAGAACCTTCTGAAGCTCTAGAAATTAATCTAATTGCATCTTCAGAGATTTTTCCATTTTCTTTTTCAGCAATATTTTTTAAATGATTAAAAAGTTTATCCTTGTCTACTCTTTTCAAATCAAACCGTTGACAACGAGATAATATGGTAACTGGAATTTTTCTTGCTTCAGTAGTTGCTAGTATAAATTTTAAACTTGGAGGCGGCTCCTCTAAAGTTTTTAATAATCCATTAAAAGCTTGTTTTGAAAGCATGTGTACTTCGTCGATAATAAAAATTTTAAATTTTGCGCTTGTAGGACTGTATTTCGAACTCTCAATTAACTCTCTAATATCATCTATTCCTGTTTTTGAAGCTGCATCCATTTCTAAAATATCTATATGATTAGAACTAATTATCTCTTCACATGTGGGACAAAATTTTTCTTTCGAGCATTTAATTTGTTTATCAATATTTTTTTGGCAATTCAGTGCTTTGGCGATCAGTCTTGCTGTAGTAGTTTTTCCAACTCCTCTAATCCCTGTTAATAAATAAGCATTAGGAGTTTTGTTAAGTGCAATTGCATTTGTAATTGTTTGGGACATAACTTCTTGACCTATCAAGTCTTCAAATTCTTGAGGTCTATATTTCAAAGCTAGGACAGTATTTTTTATCATTTTAAAAGAGGCAGGCAACAACCTGAATAATTTTCACTACGGCTGCTTCTTTTCAGATCTGACCGGGTTTATGAAACATCCACCTGATGCCAACCTCAATATGAGTATACCAAGATCAATTTGAATACTACAAGCCAAGAATCAAATTTTGTGGACTATTTTTGCCTAAAAGATGAGGCTTCGTAAACTCCTAGAATGTGAAGCATTACAGTATGAAAACCAAGTTCTTCCATTGCTTTTTTTACTCCTGGCTCTTCAAGATGACCTTCCAAATCTAAGTAAAAATTCGCCTGATCAAAAGTATTTTTTACTGAAAAGCTTTCTAACTTTGTTAAATTGATTTGGTTAGTGGCAAAACCTCCTAAACATTTATAAAGAGCTGAGGGTTCGCTCTTTAATCTAAAGATACAACTAGTTATGTATTTTTTTTCTTTATTAAACTCAGGTTGACTTATGTTTTTTCCCATTATCAGAAAACGGGTAACATTACCTTTCTCGTCCTCTACATTTTTTTCTAAAATTTTTAATTTATAAATTTTTGCTGAAAGACCAGAGGCAATAGCAGCGATTGATTTATCACTTCCTTCAGCTAATTCTTTTGCAGATCCAGCCGTATCAGCTGAAATTATCGACTGAAATTTATTTTTATTAATAACCTTCTGACATTGTCCAATTGCCTGAGCATGGCTTCTAACAAATTTAATATCATTAATTGTTGCCTCCGGTTTGCTCAATAGATTGTGTTCAACGTTTAAGAAATATTCACCATGAATTTGTAATTTATACTTTGGCAATAAATAATGAATGTCAGCGACTCTTCCGGCTAAGGAATTTTCAATTGGAATTATAATCTTAAAATTTTCATTTTCATAAGCTTGCTTAAAAGTTTCTTCGAAAGTAGCACAAGTTTTTATTTCTGCATCTTTAAATAAATCGTTTGCAGCTATATGAGAATAAGCGCCAAGTTCTCCCTGAATAGCTATTTTATCTTTTTTCATTTTTTTCCATTAGCTTTTTAACTTCAATTAGATCTTCTCTGGTGTCAACACTTAACGGAAAAGATTTTATGTATCCAACATGAATTGACATATCATTTTCCAGAGCTCTTAATTGTTCAAGTTTTCTTTTAAGCTCAAGTTTAGATCTTTTTAGACTTACATATCTTACTAAGGCTTTGTTGGTAAAGGCATAAATTCCAACATGATGATAAAGTTGGTAAGTCGAGTCTTCTTTAATTCTTACAAAATCAATTGCTTTAATAAACTTATTTTCTGAAAATTTCTCATTTACTGCAACTTTCACTACATTAGGATTTTCTAATTCTATATTGGATTTTATACTACTTGCTAAAGTACCTATTTCACATTTTTTTTTATTCATATAATGAGCTAAAGCAGATATATCTTTTGAATTTATATTGGGCATATCTCCTTGTAAATTGATTACTACATCTGGCAAACCATTTAATGTTTTTTTAAAAACTTCATAAATTCGATCAGTTCCAGTTTCATGTTCTTCAAGCGTCTTTATCACATTGCCTCCAAATTTTTTAACAACATCAACTATTTTTTGATCTGGAGTAGCAATATAAACTTCACCAACTTTAGATTTTATTGCTGCATCATAAACATGAAGTATCATTTCTTTATTGTTGATAAGTTCCAAAGGTTTGTTTGGCAGTCTCAAGGCATTAAGTCTGGAAGGTATTATTATGGCAGTTTTATTCATAATTATGCGGCTCAAAGACGCAAAATATTTCGTAATTTATAAGTTTTTTTTTAAGCAGTCGTGTTATACGTCAGTAAGTTGTAACAAAATTATGGACAGTTTTGAAATAAATAAAATCATAGCCGCAATCCTACTTACGGTGTTAATTGTTATAGGTATTGGAAAATTCACTGACATTCTATTTCACGTAGAGAAACCAAAAGAATCTGCTTACAAAATTGATGGTCTGGAGGCAACTTCAGTGTCTGCTAAGCCTGAGGAAAACAAAAAAGAAGAAGAAGTTGATATTACTCAGCTTCTTGCGATGGGAGATTTAGTTCACGGTCAGAAAGTTTTTAAAAAGTGTAGTGCCTGTCATATGATAGCAAGCGATGGCAAAAACATGATTGGTCCAAACTTGTGGAGTGTAATAGGAAGACAAGCAGGCTCAGTAAAAGACTATAAATATTCAAAAGCAATGATAGCGTACGGAAAAGAGTGGTCATTTGAAGAGATGAATGCATATTTAATTAAACCTCAAGCTTATATTAAAGGTACAAAAATGGCATTTGCAGGTTTAAGAAAAGAAAAAGATAGGGCTTCGGTTATTCTTTATATGAATAGTAAGAGCAGTAGCCCAAAACCTTTACCTTAGGCTAAACACCAATTTATAATACTTTTTTGAGCATGAACTCTATTCAATGCTTGCCTCCAAACGACAGATTGTTTTCCATCTATTACTTCGTCGGTAACTTCTTCTCCTCTTCCTACTGGTAGACAATGCATAAAAATTGAGTCAGGTTTTGCCATTGTCATCAATTTTTTATTTACTTGATAACTCATTAAGTTTTTCTTTTTTTGTTTTTTATTTACTTTATCATTCATAGAAACCCATTTATCAGTCATCACACAATCTGAGTCTTTTACGGCTTCGGTTGGTTTTTGTGTGATTAAAAGTTTTACTTTATTTTTTTTTGCCCAACTTAATATTCTTTTATTAGGCATATATTTTTTAGGACATCCAATTTTTAATTGAAAACTAAATTTACCTGCGGCTTCAATTAAAGAATTTGACATATTATTATTCCCATCTCCCAACCAAGAAATAACTTTACCTTTGATAGATCCTTTTGTTTCCTCAAAAGTAAGAATATCAGACATAATCTGACAAGGATGACTTTGATCTGAAAGACCGTTTATAATAGGTATTTTTAAATGCTTTCCGAACTCCTCTAAATTTTTATGAGATGAAGTTCTAAGCATAACTATGTCTACATATTCAGTTAATACTTTTGCTGTGTCTTTAAGTGTTTCATCTCCTTTTCCGTAATGAATCCCATCAGGATTTAAAATAATAGAATGTCCACCGAGCTGTTTAATTGCAATATCAAAAGACATTCTAGTTCTAGTAGAAGGTTTTTCAAAAATCATGGCCATTGATTTTCCTTCAAAAGGCTTGTCTCTGTCGGGTGACGATTTATTTAAATTTTTTCTATTTGATTTTCTTGATTTTGCCTCTTCTATAATTGATCTCAGTTCTTCAGAGGATAAATCTGAAATATTTATAAAATTTTTCATCTATAATTCTCACAAACTTTGTTAAGTATCTTTAAAGCTAAATTAATTTCTTTTTTTGTAACATTTAAAGGAGGCAAAAGTCTGACTACATTTTCTGCAGCTCTTATACTAAGAAGATTATTGTCCAATAATTTATTGATAAATTTTGTTTGATCCTTTTGTAAACACAAACCTATTAATAAACCCTTTCCTCTAACCTCTTTAATAATTTTTGGATACTTTTCTCTAATTTTATTTAGTTCATTAATAAAATATTCTCCATTTTTTTTAACATTACTCAAAAATCCTTTTTTAAACATTACATCCATAACAGCGTTTCCTGCGCTCATAGCTAGTGGATTGCCTCCAAACGTCGATCCATGAGTACCTGGTTTCATTCCAGACGCTACTTTTTTATTAACTAAAACAGCCCCAATAGGGAATCCTCCTCCAATACCTTTAGCTATAGGTACGATATCAGGTTTTATTTTAGCGTATTCAAAAGCAAAAAATTTTCCACTTCTGCCTATGCCGCATTGAACTTCGTCTAAAATTAATAAAATTTTTTTCTTATTACATAATTTCCTTAAACCCTTAAGACAAAAGTCTGGGATTACTTTTATACCCCCTTCTCCTAATATAGTTTCAACCATTATTGCTGCCGTTCTATTTGTAATAGCTTTTTCTAGAGCTTTATGATCTCCAAAATTAAAGTGGTCGAAGCCATCAACTCTCGGATAAAAACCCTCTGTTGCCTTTTTACTGTTACTGGCAAAAATTGTTGCGAGTGTTCTTCCGTGAAAACTATTATTAATACACAAAACTCTATTTTTTCTTTTTTGACCTCTAGAGTAAAAGTATCTTCTTGCAAATTTAATCGCCGCCTCTGTCGCTTCAGCACCAGAATTTTGAAAAAAAATGAAATCAGCAAATGTTTTTTGTTTAAGTTTTCTCGCTAATTTTTCTTGTTCTGGAATTGTAAAAGCATTTGATACATGCCACAACTTTTTTGATTGATTTAGAATAGCTCTATTTAAATAATCATTGGAATGCCCTAAACAATTTACGGCTATGCCTTGAACAAAATCTAAGTATTTTTTTCCATTAGTTGCATACAAAAAACTTCCTTTTCCTCTCTTAAAAGAAATTTTTTTTCTATTGTAAGTATTTAAAATTGCGCTCATGACTAAGATACTATTTTATACCCTTTTTTAAATAAAATATAGGTAGCTAACCAACTTAAAAAGCTTAAGACCATTAAGTAAATAATTCCTATTTTAATTGATCCATCTGACACTCCTATAAAACTATATCTAAAACCATCTATCATGTAAAAAAAAGGATTGAATTCACTTATTGTCTTTAAGATACCTGGCAATCTATCTATAGAATAAAATGTACCTGAAAGAAAAGATAAGGGAATTATAACAAAATTTGTGACGGTAGCCATATGGTCAAATTTTTCAGCCCACAATCCGGCTATTATTCCTACATTTCCAAGTATGAAAGAAGATAAAAAAGTAAATAAAATTAATGTAAAAAAATGTTTGATTTGAATATCGACTATCAAATAAAAAGTTAAAATGGATATCGCGCCAATCAAAAAACTTCTAGTAACCGCAGCTAAAGAAACAGAAATAGTTACTTCGGTAGCAGATAAAGGGGCATAGAGAAGATCAACGATATTTCCTTGTATTTTGCTTATCATAAATGAGGATGATGAATGAGAGAAAGACTGTTGAATTACCTGCATAGCAATTAGGCCTGGAGCTAAAAAGATAATAAATGGTACGCCCAGCACTTCGCCTCTTTCATTGCCAATTGCTAGAGATAAAACCAATAGAAATAAGAGAGATGAAATTAAAGGAGAAAAAATTGTTTGTAGCCAAACGTTTAAAAATCTCAAAGTTTCTTTTTGATATAGAGTCCAAGCTCCGACCCAATTTATTAAGCCAAATCTTCTTTTCCCAATTTTATATTTTTTAGATATTTCAACCATTGATAGTCTTATAACCCCTTATTAAAAAAAACTGTGCAAAACTAATAATACTAACAGCTTTAAATCGTTTTAATGTTTTCAACTACAACATAATGTTTTAGTCATAATAAAAATACTAAATATAGCAAATATATACTATGAGTTGGACTAGCGAGAAAGTTGAAAAATTAAAAGAGCTTTGGTCTAAGGGTCATACAGCTAGTCAAATAGCAGAAAAGCTGGGTGACACCACTCGTAACGCAGTAATTGGCAAAGCTCATAGATTAAATTTAGAAGCTAGAGCTCCTTCTAAACACTCAAGTTCAAGCAGATCAAAAGAAAATAAGCAGGTCATCAAACGCTCTGCTTCTCCGATGTCTAGAAAGGCTAAATTTCAGTCAATTTTGCTTGATAAAAATTTTGAACCTGAAAACCCAAAGTCATTAGAGGAATTGACAGAAGAAACTTGTAAATGGCCAATAGGTCATCCTAATGAAGAGAAGTTTTATTTTTGCGGTAGAAAACCAGAGGGTGAATTTCCATATTGTAAACTTCATGTTTTATATGCCTTCCAGCCTAAAAACCAAAAAGAAGATGATCTAGGTGAAGAAATTCCAGAATTTATCGAGAAAAAAGTAAAATCTGCGGGCTAAATTATTTACACTTTTTACAAAGACCAAAAAATTCTAAATTAAATCTTTTGAACTTCATTCCTTTTTTGTGATTAAAACTTGATAAATATTTTGAGAGTTTAACATCACTAATTTCATCAACCACTTCACAACTTTCACAAATTGAAAACGCTGTAGCTTTTGAAATTTCACAATCAGAATTTTTACATGCAACAAAAGCATTTTTACTTTCAATTTTATGGATTTTTCCTATCTCAACTAATTTATCTAATGCTCGATAAACTTGTGGTGGAGCATTAATGCCTTTCTTCTGAACGTTGTAAAGTATCGTATATGCCTTTAAGGGCTCTGGAGATCTATCAATTAAATCAAAAATTATTTGTTGATTTTTGGAAAGATTGTTTTCTTTATGCATTCTAGTCATTGTACTGATTCTTCATTAATTTTTCAATTTAATCGATTGTTTAATTTTTACTAATGAAAGTATGAATAAAAACAAGGAAGCCGCAATGATTGATGGGCCTGAAGACGTATTAAACTGTAACGAAGTAAATAAACCCAAAATTACAGACAACAAACCTCCAAGTACTGAATAAATTACCATACTCTGGGGGCTTGAGGAAATATTTCGAGCCATTGCAGCTGGTATGATTAACATTCCTGTAATTAATAATAGTCCAACCATTTTAATTGAAATGGCAATTATCCCAGCCATTAAAATCGTAAATATAGCTTTAGCTCTATCAGGATTTAAACCTTCGGCTTCTGCTAATTCGTAGTTTACAGTTGATGCAAATAAAGGTTTCCAAATCAATTTAAGAATTAATAACATTAATGGCCCTCCTATCCATATAATTAATAAATCATCAGCTGTAACTGCTAATATATCCCCAAATAATAATCCCATAATATCAAACCTTATGAATGTTAAAAAACCAATAACAACTAGTCCAACTGCTAAGGATGAGTGAGCCAAAAGTCCTAATAAAGCATCACCTGGTAGATTAGTTCTTTTTTGAAGTTGTATCAGAATTAATGCGATACAAGATGAAATTATAAATACTGAAATAGCAATATTAAATTCCATAGTATAAGCCAGTGTTACTCCGAGTAAAGCAGAGTGGGCAAGAGTATCACCAAAATATGATAATCGTCTCCATATAACAAAACATCCAAGAGGCCCAGTTACAAATGCAATACCAAGTCCAGCTAATAAAGCTCTTATAAAAAAATCATCTAACATTTAATTTTTTTTTATTTCACCTTCATTTGTATGAATATGATCATGGCTATGTTTATATCTTGTAAGTATTTGGGAGGCTTGTTCTCCAAATAAAGCTTTATATTCATTATTTTTTGCAACATCTAATGGAGAACCTGAACAACAGACATGACCGTTTAGGCAAACAACATGGTCAGTAGCACTCATTACAGTATGTAAGTCGTGAGAGATTAATAGTATTCCACAATTCAATTCATCGGAAATTTTTTTTATAAGTTCGTATAAAGCAATTTCGCCAGTAAAATCCACTCCTTGCACTGGCTCATCAAGCACTAAAAGTTCTGGTTTTTTTGAAATAGCTCTTGCAAGTAATACTCTTTGAAACTCACCGCCTGATAAATCACCTAAATTTTTATCTTTTAGATGAATTACACCTGTTAAAGTTAAAGCTTCATTAATAGCCTCTTCTTTAAGATTTTCAGTCAGCACCATAAAATCGTTTACTCTAAGAGGCAGTGTCCAATCAATTGAAATTTTTTGAGGAACATATCCAATTTTATTTGTGTGTTTTTCTACCTCTCCATCAATTTTTTTATAAATTCCTAAAGCAATTTTAGCGGTTGTGCTTTTTCCAGAACCATTCGGACCAATAAGAGTAACTATTTTACCTCTTTCAATTTCTAGTGATACTCCTTTAACGAGCCATTTGCCGTTTATACGAAAACCTGCTTGTTTTAATTTTACTAAAATATTTTGATTTAAGCTCATTTTATCCCTTGACTCTAAAACGTTATATTATTACATAGTGTTATATTATAACAATTCTAACATACTATTATTATGAAAAACATTAAAAAATTACCATTTATATTATCAATATTATCTCTATTTATTATTTTCTCGCCAGCAAAAGCTGACATCAAAGTAGTTACTTCAATAAAACCTATACACTCATTAGCAAGTTATTTGATGGATGGGGTAGGTAAACCAGATTTAATAGTAGATGGATATGCTTCACCACACGGATTTGCAATGAAACCGTCTCACGCAAAAATGTTACAAAATGCTGACTTAATCTTTTGGATTGGCGAAGACTTAGAAAGTTTTTTAGAAAAACCATTAAATTCAATAGCAAAAAAAGCTGAAAAAATAGAATTAATGGAAATTAAAGGTTTAAATAAATTAGAATTTAGAGAAAGAAACATATTTGAAGGACATGATGATCATGGACATGACGAGCATAAAAAAGAAGACGAACATAAAGAACATGGTCATAAAGAAGATAAACACGATGAACATGGTCATGACGACCACAAAGAAGATGAACATAAAGAACATGGTCATAAAGATGATAAACACGATGATCACCATGAGCATGCTCACGGTGAACATGATCCGCACATCTGGTTAGATCCAATGAACGCAAAAGTGATTTTAAAAGAAATGGCAGAGCATTTAATAGAAAATGATCAAAAAAATGCATCTACGTATAAAGCTAATTTAAAAAAAGCACTCAAAGATTTAGATAAACTTACAAAAAAAGTAAAATCTGAGTTAAATAAAGATTTTAAATCGATTGTTTTCCATGATGCCTATCAATATTTTGAAAAAAGATTTGATGTAAATGTTCTAGGAGCTTTTACTGTAAATACTGATGTATTGCCTGGGGCTGAACAATTATCTGAAATCAGAGAAATAATTGAACATGACAAAGTAAGTTGTGTGTTTTCTGAACCTCAATTTAATCCTGACATAATCAATGCAGTAGCGAAAGATATGAATATTAAAACTGGTGTTTTAGATCCATTGGGAGCCACTTTAACTCCAGGAAAAACTTTATATTTTGATCTAATTAGCAATATGTCTAAGTCCTTTAAAAGTTGTTAATTTTTAAGGTCAAAGTATCTTTCTCGTCTAAATTATAATAAATTCTAAACGAAGAATATAATTATAGGAGAGATCAGATGTTTATTAAAAAATATCTTAAATGGATAAGCACTTTTTTAGTTTTAACAGGGATTTTGTTAACTAACTTAAATATGTATCCAATAAATATAATGTTTCATGGTGCTGGAGTTGTAGGTTGGACCATAGCTGGATTTTTATCTAAGGATAAAGCAATTCTTACTAACTTTGGATTACAGATACCTTTATTTATGGTTGGATTTTATCAATTGCTATTTTAATGAAAAATAAAATATTTATAGGTGAATTTATAGGTAGTGCCTTTTTAGTCATGGTCATTGTTGGTTCTGGGATAATGGCTCAGAATTTAACTAGGGACTTTGCAGTCATGTTATTAGCAAATACACTGGCTACTGGAGCGGGTTTATTTGTTTTAATTAGTTCAATTGCTAATATTTCAGGTGCTCATTTTAATCCTGTGGTCACAATGGCAATGTATTTTACAAAAAAAATTAAAAAAGATTTAATAGTTACTTATATAAGTGCACAAATTTTAGGTTGCTTATTAGGAGTAATGCTTGCAAATTTTATGTTTGATTTACCCCTTATAGAGTTATCAAGAAAAGCAAGGCCAGGGATAAATATTTTTATTGCCGAACTTATAGCTACTTTTGGTTTGATTTTTATAATATTTGGTTCGCTTAAGAATGGTACTGTTGCAGTGGCTGCATCCGTTGCAACTTATATTACTGCTGGGTACTGGTTTACTTCATCAACTTCTTTTGCTAACCCTGCGGTTGCATTAGCAAGAACTTTTACTGATACATTTACAGGTATTAATTATTTAAACACACCTACTTATATTTTTGCAGAAATACTCGGTGCCTTATTAGCTTTATTTATAATTCAGAAAATTTTTTTCAAAAAATAATCCCGTGAAATGCACGTGTGAAACTACCTTTTTTTTACTTAAATTTTTGAAATATAATGTTATCAAATTTATAGAATAAATTAGTTTACCAACAGCTAATTAGTTTGCAAAAAATCAAAAAATTTTTATAAACAATCCAAGTCCCATACAAAAAAAAATAAAAACAAATTCTTTAGTAGATTAATTTTTAACATCATTTAAAACTTTCATTAAGAATGACGATTCGGATGTCAAGAATAACAATATAAAAATGACAAAAAGGAAATAAAATGGAACTTACTTTAATATACACGATTATAGGGTTCGGGTTAGCAGGTTACAGTGTAATCGCTAACGACTCTATACAAACACTCGGAACATTTATTGCTTCAAAGCAAAAATGGTTTAAATGGTACACATTAGCAAGTGCTGCCTCTCTAGTAATGATTTTTGCGATAACTTGGGGTTGGTACAGTTATGACGGAGATATTTCTTACGGAAGATTAACAAGAATACCTTTCCAAGAAATTCAATGGTACCACGCGGTCGCTCCAGCAATTCTATTGTTACTTACAAGAATTGGTATTCCAGTATCTACAACTTTTTTAGTTTTATCTGCATTTGCCTCAACAATAGTTTTAGAGAAAATGCTTGTAAAAAGTATAGTGGGTTATGGTATAGCAGCAACAGTTGCTTACATCAGTTGGATAGCGGTTTCTAAATTTATTAATGAGAAATTAGATGAAGTTAAAGGTGAAACATGGATTGCATTTTGGCGTAATGCAGTTTGGGTATCATCAGGTTGGTTATGGTGGGTTTGGTTATCACATGATGTCGCAAACATTGCTGTGTACTTACCTAGACAATTAGATTTATCATTACTTTTAATTGTATTAACATATTTTACCGCTCTTCTTTTTTACATCTTTTACATTAAAGGTGGTCCAATACAAAAAGTGGTCTTAGAAAAAACTGGTACCAGATATGCTCGTTCAGCTACTATTATTAACGTAATATACGCTGCCGTTCTTTTTTACTTTAAAGAACTGAACGATCTTCCAATGTCAACAACATGGGTATTTGTTGGTTTACTATGCGGAAGAGAGCTGGCAATTTCTACAATGAATAAGGACTATAAATTCAAATATGTGTTTCCACTTATAGGAAAAGACTTTGTGAAAATGATATTTGGTTTAAGTGTTTCGGTAGCAATAGTGCTAGCAATTCATTACTTTATAATTCCTAAGGGATTATATTAATCATCAAGACTATTTTTTCTTCTGGAGATCTTCATAAATTTTTTTGAGATCTTCAGGAGATAAATTTTTATCTTTCAACTTATCTAAAATCTCCTCGTCTTCTTGGCTGACATTTTCATTTCTTTGTTGCTCTTTTACTTCACCTCTAGCTTCAAATCCTTTTTTGATATGTTTTGCTGAAACTAAGATTACTACGATAGCAATAATAACCGCTAAAGATAAAAATAATAATGTCATCATCTCTATTTTACCCTTCCAAATATATTTAATAAGATCACACCCGCGATAATTAAAATTAAACCCAATGTACCGTAAATATTTGGCGATTGATTATATTTTAAAATCCCAAACAAAGTTACTGCTGTAATTGTAAGAGCTCCATAAGTTGCATAAGTGAAACCTACGGGAATAACGCTCATAGCTTTTGAGAGACAAAATATACAAATAAACATATTTGCTACACAGAAAATAGTTGGCCCAAGTTTAGTAAAGCCTTCTGTAGTTTTTAAAAAACTATTTGAAGTAATGCCAGTTAAGGTTGCTAAAATTAAAAAGATATATCCTGATAACAAACTAATACTTTTCATTGTGCTTTTGCAAACTGTCCACCATCTCTAAATCTCCATAACCATTTTTTCATAGCTTCCTCAACATCAGATGGTTTTACGTTAAGATCTTGTAGTGTTAGATGATTATTTGAAACAACGTTATCTGCCTCCGATAATATTTCACATTGATCTCGAGTTAATATTGGAGGTATCGGAAGCAAACTCATAACACTACTTTGAATTTTTGCAATTGGCATCGGCATTTCAACAACAAATCTTTTTTTATTTATTGTTCTTAAAATTGATTTAACCATGTCACCAAAACTAATTACTTTTGGCCCACCTATTTCGTAAATTTTTCCATGATTATCTTTTGTTTCAATAGCCTTAACTATCGCATCAGCTACATCAGTAACTAATATAGGTTGAAATTTATAATTAATACCAACTACTGGAATGATTGGTAAAATGCTTAATTTAGAAAATAAATTTGTAAAATTATCCTCTGTTCCACAAACAACGCTTGGTCTTATTATTACTGTATTTTTAAAATTTGTTAATGCCTTTACTTCTCCTTGAAATTTAGATCTTTGATATAATGATTTTGAGTTTTCGCTTGCCCCTATCGCCGAAATATTTATGAATTTTTTTACATCTGATTGAGCGCATATTTTTGCAACTGCCTCAGGTATATCTCTATGAATTTTCATAAATTTTTGTTTTCTCGTCTCATAGAGAATTCCAATTAAGTTGATTACTACATCGGAATTTTTGATTGACTCTTTCAATTGGCTAAAGTTACTTGGATTCCATTCAATTAACTCTATAGCTCCTGGAGTGGCTTGGGTCTTTAAGGAACCCTTCTGAAATGGCGTTCTTGTTGAAATAATACAACGGTAGTTTTTCTTGTTCAACAAACGCACCAGATATTTATTTAAAAAACCTGAACCTAATATTGTCACAATTTTATTATTCATGATATTAAGAAACTATATATGAAAATAAATAAGATAAAAGAGGACATAACTTCAGAGATAGCTAAATCCTTTAAAAATGAAATTTCCCTAGACTGTGAAGCAACAGGACTCCAAATTCCGGAAAGAGATAAGCTGAGTTTAATACAATTGGCGGACCAAAATGGAAATGTTTACATTATTCAGCCAAACAAAAAAACTTACAAAGCCCCAAATTTAGTTTCTGTTTTAGAAAATGATAAGATTCTTAAAATTGGACATTTCTTAAGATTTGACAAAAGTGCTTTAGAGTTTTTTCTTAAGTGCAAAATGAAATCCATATTCTGTTCCAAAATAGCTTCTCGCCTGTGTAGGACGTATTCAAGCGAGCATGGCTTAAAGAACTTAGTGCAAGAATTTTGTGGGAAAAAAATTGATAAGAAATATGGAAGTTCTGATTGGAATAAAGATTTAGACGATCTTTCAGACAATCAACTACAATATGCTGCTAACGATGTTATTTATCTTCACAAAATCAAGCAAGAACTTTCCAAAATGTTATTGAGGGAAAATAGAATGGATCTATTTAAAAATTGCATGGATTTTTTAGAAACAAGAGTTGAATTAGATCAGAAGGGGTTTAAAGACGATATCTTTCATCACTAAAAAATGAATAAGAAGAATTATATATCTCTAGCCAAAAAAGCGGCGAATATTCAAATCAATGAATTAAAAAAAATAAATAAAGTTTTTAATAACTCTTTTGTCAGAGCAGTCGATTTAATTCTAAATTGTAAAGGTAAAGTTGTTTTTGGAGGAATTGGTAAGTCAGGACTGATTGCTAGAAAAATTTCAGCCACATTTTCAAGTGTTGGAATACCAAGTTTCTTTTGTGATCCTGCACAAGCTCTACACGGTGATATGGGCCAAATTGAAAAGAAAGATATTTTAATTATTTTTTCCTACTCAGGAAATACTTCAGAGCTAACAAACATGCTTAAATATGCTAATCGTTTTGGAATAAAAATTATAGGTGTTGCGTCTAAGCCAGATAGTCTTCTTCTTAAGGCAAGTGACATAAAAATTTTGCTACCAAAAGTTAAAGAATCTGATGTAACAGGAATGGTTCCAACAACAAGCACATCGATTACCATGTTGCTAGGAGACTGTTTGGCTACGACTGTTATGCATAAAAGAAATTTTTCCAAAGAAAAGTTTAAAACTTTTCATCCAGGTGGAAATATTGGAAATTCTCTACTCCTAGCAAAAGATATAATGGTCAAAGGTAATAGATTACCAGTAATAAATTATAAGAAAAGATTGACCGATGCTCTAAAAATTATAAATCAAAAAAAATTAGGTATTGTAGTAATACTTAAAAATAGCAATATTGTTGGACTGGTCACTGATGGAGATTTAAGAAGAGAAATGAAATTTATTTCAAAAACAAATGATTTAACAAAATTTATGACAAAAAAACCTCTTATGATTAATGAAAGTATGCCAGCCTCAAAGGCATTAGCAATAATGAATGAGAGAAAAATTACTAGTTTACTTGTAGTTTCTGACAGGGATTATAAAAGAAAAAACAGTATAAAACTTAAGGGAATAATTCATATTCATTTCTTGTTAAGTCGCGGTATATGATAATTGATAGAAAAAAAAAACTTAGACTAATTCAATTCTTTTTACTTTTTTTTGGCTTATTAGCGATTTATTTAACATATTACAATAAAGAATTGAATGAAGATCAAAGTTCAATTTCTAAAAAAATACCAAAAAAAAATCAAAATATTTCTGAAGAGGATGAAAGAGATTTATTTTTCAATATCGAATATTCAGGTTTCGATCTTCAAGGAAATAGATATTCTTTGAAATCAGAAGAAGCATTTATAGATAAGCTTAATTCTGAGATAGTGTATATGAAAAATGTAAATGCAATTTTTTATTTTAAAGATAATACTATTCTTTACGTAAGTTCTAATAATGGTATTTACAATAATAAAACACTTGATATGAAATTTGAACAAAATGTTAAGGCAAATTACTTAAGTAGTGAACTTTTTGCTGAAAAGGCCGAATATTCAAACAGTCAAAGTTTTCTTAGTATTTATGAAAATGTAAGAATTAATGATATAAAAGGAAACCTGATTGCAGACAAATTATTATTTGATATAACTGATCAGAAATTAGATATAACTTCTTTTACTGATGGTAAAATAAATGCGAATGTAAATTTAAATGAAAAAAAGTTTTAGAATTATAAAGTTTAAAAAAAGTAAACCAATATTTGAGGTAAAAGATTTAACAAAATCATTCGATGGAAGACCAATTTTAAAACAACTTTCACTAAAAGTTTTTCCTGGTCAAATAGTTGGATTGTTGGGACCAAATGGAGCTGGAAAAAGTACTTTGTTTAATATTGCTATTGGAGCAGAAAGTGCAGACAGCGGAAACATTTATCTTAATGGAAAGTCTATAAATCAAATACCAATTCATTTAAGATCTAAACAAGGATTAGGCTATTTGCCTCAAACAAGATCTTTATTCAATACACTAAGTACATTCAATAATATTTATGGCCTGTGCCAAATTCATGAAAAAGACGATAAAAAAGCAAAAGAGCAAACAGAGTCTCTCCTTGAACGTTTCAACCTGACTCACCTTAGGTCAATTAACGCTGGGGTACTTTCTGGTGGAGAGTCTAAAAGACTCGCTCTTGCAAGATTGATGATAACTAAACCGAAAATTGTTTTAATTGATGAAATTTGGTCAATGGTCGACCCATTAGTAGTGCAAGATATGCAAAAATATATTTTACAGATACAGTCGCAAGGAGTGAGTTGTATTTTAACTGATCACTCAGTTTCTACACTTTTCGAAACCACCGATTTTAATTACCTTATAGACTCTGGCCAAATTATAGCTGAGGGAACTAAAAGAGAATTATTACAAAATTCAGAAGCAGTTAAAAAATATTTTGGAACAGGCTTTAAGAACTATTAATGCCTGCTAAAAGTCTTACAGTTAAAGTTAAAAATAGAATAAAACCATTTAATAAAGTAATTAAAGTAGATTCTGACAAATCTATTTCAATAAGAAGTTTTTTGATAGGATCTATTTGTCAAAATATCTCATATGCAAAAAATATTCTTGAATCTGAAGACGTACTGAGCACAATTTCATGTTTGCGTAAACTAGGTGTAAAAATAGAAAAAATAAAAGTAAAATCATATAAAATTTATGGAAAAGGATTAGGGTCTTTATTCATAAAAAAAAATTCAGAGTTATTTTTTGGTAACAGTGGTACAGCTGCTCGCTCTTTAATCGGAATATTATCAACAACGCCTGACATAGAGGTAAAGTTGCGAGGAGATAAATCATTAAATAAACGAAGTATGAAAAAATTAATAAACTTAATGTCTGAATTTGGAGCTGAGTTTGTTCCCAAAAATAAGTATAATTTTCCTCTTAAACTAATCTCTACTGAAATGCCTATTGGTATAAACTATAAATCTGGAGTATCAGCTCAATTAAAAACTGCCACTATTCTTGCTGCACTAAACTCATATGGAGATACAAAAATAATAGAGCTTACAAGAAGTCGTGATCATACCGAAAATTTTTTATTAAACAATACTCAAGCAATAAAAATCAAAAATGGTAAAAAAAAAATAATTAAAGTTTACGGAAAAAAATATTTAAATCCTATTCAAGTCAATGTTCCTGGAGATCCTTCTAGCGCTGCTTTTTTTACTACCTTAACTTTATTAAATCAAAATTCATCTCTTAAAATTAAAAATGTAGGTTTAAATCCAACAAGGATAGGTTTTTATGAAATATTGAAAAAACAAAAAGCAAAAATAAAATTTACTAATTTAAAAAAGGAGAATAATGAAATTCGAGGAGATATTATCGTCAAAAGTTCTAATATTAAAAAGATTATAACTCCAGGTAACTTTTATCCTCGAACAGCAGATGAGTATCCTTTGCTTTTTGTGATGGCTGCTTTAATAAAGGGAAATTCTATATTTAAAAATATTGGAGATCTTGCCAACAAAGAGGCAAATCGAATAACCGAAATGCAAAAAATTTTAAAACAGATTGGTATAAAAAGCATAGCAACAAAAAATGAAATAAAAATTTTTGGTAAGGGAATGATTAACGCAAATAATAAAAAAATTACTGTTCCTAACATTGCTGATCACCGAATTCATATGAGCGCTTTTATTTTAGGTTTACTTACGGGAGCAAAAACAAAACTTACAGGTTTTGAAACAGTATATACTTCCTCACCATCATTTTTAAATATAATGAAATCTTTAGGAGCTAAGTTTGAAAAAAATTAAAAGATTTTTAATTGCTATTGATGGACCAAGTGCTTCAGGTAAAAGTACCGCAGCAAAAAAAATTTCTAAAAGATATAATATGTCTCTATTGCAAAGCGGACTATTATTTAGATATGCAGCTAAAATACTTTTAGCAAAAAAACCAAAAAATAAAATTATATTTTTAAATAAAGCTTTTAAAAAAATTAATTTGAAAAAAATTGAAAAAATAAATCTTCATACCCCTGAAATTTCAAAATTTTCTGCAGTCATTGCAAAAGAATTGAAAATCAGGCTAATTATAAAAAAGTTTCAAAAAAAATATGTTAGTCTAAAAAAAAAAGTAGTGTTAGAAGGACGGGATCAAGCTAAAATATTCCCTAACTCTGAAGTCAAATTTTATATAGTATGTAGTCCATTATCTATAGCCGCAAAAAGGCGGTGGATGCAATTAAAAAAGAAAAGAAAGAAAGTTTCACTTAAAGAAGTATTAAAAGACCTAAAAAAACGTGATTATATGGATAAAAATCGTAGACACTCAAAACTTGAAAGACATCAAGAGTCAGAGTATATCAATACAGCAAAAATGAATATTGATGACGTAATTAATAGAATGTCTAAGGTCATAGATAGGAAATTAAACGAAAAATATGGAAATTAAAGAAGATCTCAAAAAAACAAATCCTTTACACAAGGAATTTTCTAAACTTGTAGAGGCTGATTTTAAAGGAAGATCCCTTAAGGAGAATGAGGTTATAGAGGCAAAAGTAGTTGAAAAATTAAAAGCCTATGTAGTAGTGGACTGCCGAGGGAAGAGTGAAGCGATGATACCCGTTTCAGAATTTACTCCAGATGAATTATCTAAAATTAAGGTCAATGATAAACTTATGTGTTTTGTTGAAAGAATCGAGTCAATGAAAACAGGAGAGATCGTTCTAAGTTATCGTAAAGCAAAATCACTTTCTGCTTGGAAAAAATGTCTAGCCGCATATGAAAAGGAAGAACCTTTGACAGGCTACGCTCGGACTCGCATTAAAGGAGGGTTCATTCTGGAACTTTTCGATGGAGCAATCTCAGCTTTTTTACCTCAGTCGCACCTATGCACGCGCCCTCTTAAAGGTGCTGCTGTTGAGAGATTAATGAATACTCCTATAAAGGTCAAAATAGTTCGGGTTGATTATTCCCGGGGCAATCTTTCGGTTTCGAGAAGAATTTTACTCGAGCAGAATAGAAGTGCTGAAACCGCTGAAGCTCTTAAAACAATTTCTGAGGGTCAAATTTGCGACACGACGGTACGAGCTGTTACTTCATGGGGAGTCTTCGTCAATTATAAGGAGTCACTTGACTTTTTGATTCACGTGAGTGACCTCGATTTTGGTCGTGTCAAACAACCTAGCGATTTAGTTTCTGTAGGGCAGCCGTTGAGGTGTAAGATAATAAAGATAGACAAAACTACAAACCGTATCTCTGCTAGTGTCAAGGACTTACATGAATCGCCTTTTAAAGATATAGAGAAAAGATATAAAGTCGGCTCCATCTATCCTGCAACAATTGTAAAAATTCAACCTTACGGGGCGTTCGCATCGCTGGAAAAGCACATCGAAGGTTTGATACACTCTTCCAATTGCTCACACATTCAACGAAACGTAAATCCAAATTCAATTTTCAAGATTGGAGATAAGGTGAACGTAAAAGTATTAAGTTTGGAAAAGGAAGACAGGAGGATATCGCTCAGTTATAAAGATTGCTTTCCAAATCCGTGGGATAAAGTTCCAGATTTAGTTGGAAAAGAAGTAAAAGTTCGTGTGGTTAACGTGACAGATAAGGCTGTGTTTTGTGAATTAATTGATTTGAAGCTTGTCGGTATGAGTCATTTTAAGGAGCTTAGTTTTGCTGAGAACGTGGATGAGTTAAAGAAATATCATAAAGGGGATGAGATTTCTATGAAACTTATAGAGTCTAAAGATGAGAAATTGCGTTTTTCAAAGCGTGCGCTTTTTTCAGACCCACTAGATTGGTTCAAAAAGAACTCTAAGAAGGTCGGTTCAATTCTTTCTACAAAAGTAGTTGAAGTAATGAAAACTGGAGTTAAAGTTGCAGTAGATCCTGAAAAGAAAATTATAGTAACAATTAAAAAAAACCAGTTAGCAGTAGAACCAGCAGACTGTCGGCCAGAAATCTACAGTGTAGGGAACACAATGGCGGATGCCAAGTTGGAAGTGCTAGACTTGAAACTTCGAAAAGTTGTGCTTAGTCCTAAAGCTGCTCAACAAGAAGAACAAGCCTCGCTTATCCAAAAGTTTGGCGCTGGAGCTAATAAGTCTGGAATAACACTTCGATCTCTGTTCAATAAAGCTATCGGAAGTAAAAAAAAGAAGAAAAAAGAAGAAAAATAATTGTCAAGACCTGAGCTGATCAAACAACTAAAATTAAAACATCCTAAATTAAATAGATCTCAACTAGAATTAATAATAGATACTTTTTTTAAATGTATTGTAGATGCCCTTAAAGAAAAAAAATCGGTATTTCTCAGAGGTTATGGAACTTTTTTTATTAAAGAAGTAAAAGCCAGTGCAAATTTACGCAACCCCAAAACAGGAGAGTTGATATATAGACCAAAGCGAAATAAACTCAGATTTCGAACATCAAAAAAATTTAAAGAATTTCTAAATCAATGAAAAAAAAAGTATTTATTGCAATCGATACAACAGATCTTAAAAAAGCAAAAAAAATAATAGCACAATCTCGAACAAACAAAATTAAAATTGGCTATAAATTTGGATTACAATTCATGAACTCTAAAAAAGGGAGACAATTTGTTTCAAAATTAAAGAATCAAATTGTGTTCATAGATCTGAAATTAATGGATATTGTTCAAACAATGATATCAACCGTAAAAGCGTTGAAAGATTTAAAAATAAATTACCTTACAGTTCATATATCTTCAGGTTTAGCAGCTCTAAAAGCAGTTAAAAAAGTTTCAGGCTCAGTAAGGATTGTTGGAGTATCCACTTTAACGTCACTTAATAACAAGGATTTAAAATTAATTGGATACAATAGATCTGTTAAAAATTTAGTTGCACATCAAGCTAAGCTAGCCAAACGAGCAGGTTTAGATGCTGTGGTATGTAGCCCTTACGAAGTGAATATTGTAAGGAAAATTTTTAAAAAGGAAATTATTACTCCTGGTGTACATATCGGTAAAAAAAACTATGATCAAAAACGTTCTATGGAAAGCAAAAAAGTCAACTCAGATTGGCTGGTCGTTGGGCGCAGCGTGACCCGGAACGGTGGTATTAAAAGAAATATTCAAAAACTAATAAAATCGTTATAATAAGTTTTAAAAAATTTATGAGTAAAGAAAAAATTAAAAATTCTATAAAAACTGGTTCCGATAGAGACGGATATTTTGGTGAGTATGGAGGTATAGCAGCTGGAGAGAATTTAATGGCTAATCTTGAAGAGCTTAAAAAAGCTTTTGAAGATGCTATTAAAGATAAAAAATTCTTAGATGAATTTGCTTATTACTGCAAACATTGGATTGGTCGCCCCAGCCCAATATATTTTGCCGAACGTTTGACCAAAAAAATTGGTGGAGCAAAAATTTATTTTAAACAAGAGCATTTAAATCATACAGGTAGTCATAAACCCACAAATACGTTATTTCAGGTTTTACTCGCAAAAAGAATGGGTAAGAAAAAAATTATTTGCGAGTCGGGTGCAGGACAACATTGGTCTGCTGCTGCTGCAACAGCAGCTAAGTTTGGAATCCCAATTTTAGGCGTGATGGGAAAAATTGACTGTGCTAGAGTTAACCAAAATTTAATAAAAGCAAAACATTATGGAGGTAAACTCAAAGTTGTTGAGGGAAGTTTACGGGAAGCTATTACAGCCGCTATAAAAGAATGGTCTAATAACCCAGATTACTATTATTTAATTGGTTCCACATGTAGTTCTTCTCCATTTGTAGATATTGTTAGATACGCGCAAAGTATCATTGGAAAAGAAATGAGAGAGCAGTTTATGGAACTTGAAGGGAAACTTCCAAATGAGATTGTCGCGTGTGCTGGAGCTGGCTCAAATTTTACTGGTTCGATTTTTGAATTCTTAGATGAACCTGAAATTAAAAAGGTTGTTGTTGAGGCAGAAGAGACTGCAGCGTTAACTAATGGAACAAAAGGAATTCAACAAGGTATGGTTACAAAGTTTCTTCAATCTGATGATGGGTCAAAATCTCTTGGTGGAAGTTCTCTCGGAGCCGGAATTATGTACTATGGAATTTCACCGCAATTAGCACATCTTAATGACATAGGCGCAATAGAAGCCTCAACTGCAAGTGATAAAGAACTTTTAGAAACTTACAAACTAGTCGCTCAAAATGAAGGTATCGGAATATCGTTTGAACCAGCTGCTGCAATAACTGAAGCTTTGAAAAGAGCCAAAGGTAAAGCTAAAGATTACATCATTTGCGCCACAGCATGCGGTCGCGTAGAAAAAGACTTAGATGTGATAGAAAAATTAATTGGTAAAGATTTTGAGTAATAGATTTAAAAAGATTTTTTCTAATAAATCACAAAAAACAAAAATGATAGCATATTTCGTGGCTTGTTATCCTAATTTTGAACAATCTTTAGAAATAATTAAAAAATCAATAGATGCTGGAGTTTCTATTTGTGAAATTGGTTTTCCAACTCAGGAGGCAAGCGGAGAAGGAATTGTTATTAAAAATGCCCACGACCACTGTTTAGAAAGAAATATTACTTTAAAAGACACTCTTAAATTGGCTAGAGCTGTAAGAGATTATAATAAAGATGTCGGTATAATTCTAATGGGATATATGTCTAATATTTTTAGATATCCTATAGATAATTTTGTAAAAGATTTGGCGGCAGCCGATTCAGATGGCTGTTTAATTGTTGATGCACCTCATGAATTAAAAGAGGAACAACAACTCAGAAATGCTTTAAACAAGGAAAATCTTTCTTTAATTAAATTAGTGGCTCCAACTACAACGGAAGTAAGATTAAAAAAATTATCTAAGCTTTTTTCTGGATGGGTCTATAGCTTAAATTTTTCTGGCATCACAGGATCTAAACCAGTAGATTTAGATGAAGTTAAAAAAATGATTAAGCGAATTAAAAATCACACAGACTTGCCAATTTGTTCTGGATTTGGAATAAAATCTCCTGAAGATGCAAAAAAAATAGCCAATGCAGGCTGTGATGGTATAATAGTTGGATCAAGTATTGTTGATTTTATTACAAAAAATTTAGATGACACAAAATTACCAGAAAATATTGGTAAAAATATTGAGAATTTTGTAAAAGAACTTAGATGAATTGGATTAAGCGCTTGGCGCCAGGCATAAAAGCTTTGTTATCTCCTCTTAAAAAAAGATTGGGTGAAGGAGAAAAAAGTCTTTGGAAAAATTGTAGTTGCGGTAAGCTTACATTGAAAGACGATTTTAAAAAAAATCTTTTTGAGTGTCCTCATTGTTTCAAAACGCATTTAATCTCATGTAGACAACGCTTTAACATATTTTTTGATAATTCCGATTATACTATTATTGATTATGGAAGTCCTCCAGATGATCCGAGTAAATGGACCGATCCAAGAGGAAAATATGTAGACCGACTAAAAGCGGCAAGAAAAAAAACTGGTGAAAACGAAACAATGTTATTTGCAACAGGTTTATTAAATGGGATGCAATGTACTGTAGGAGCAATGGACTTTTCGTTTTTTGGCGGGAGTGTCTCCCCTGCAGTCGGGGAATGCTTTTTGTCTGGAGCTGAACATAGTATTAAAAACAAACAACCTATGATCCTATTTGCTACTAGTGGTGGAATGAGAATGGAATCTGGATCAATTTTAAGCTTACAGCAAATGGTGCGAATGACAATTGCTTGCCAAGAACTTAAAAAGAATAAAATACCTTTTATTCTCTGTGCTGGAGGACATGTCATGGGTGGCACCACTGCATCGGTTTCGAGTTTAGCCGACATACTTATTTCAGAAAGTAAAGAATTTCTCTGGGGTTTTTCTGGAAAACGAATAATTGAACAAAACTTAAGAGAAAAATTGGGAAAAGAAGTACAGACTTCAGCCTGGGTTTTTGAACACGGAGGTTTAGATAAAATTGTCCCTAGAAAAGATCTAAGGTCAGAAATTTATAATATTTTATCAATTCTATTGAAGGTAAAAGAAAAAGAGATTAACAATACTAGCAATGTTGCCTCGAACAATAAACCTCTTCAAGCAAGCTAAATCAAAAGAAGAAAATTCAGTAAACAACTTATTATTATCCAATCAACATAAGATTAGACTAGGATTGGATAGGGTCAATAAAGCAATTAAAAATTTAAATCTAAACACTGAATACCCATTAACTAATATTTGCACTATAAATGGAACTTCAGGTAAAAATTCTATAATTCAAATTTTAAAGAGCATATTAATTAAACACAAAAAAAAATATGCAGCCTTCTATAGTCCCCACTTAATGTCAATCGTGGAAAGATTAGAACATAATAAAAAGTTCATTAAATTAGCGCTTTTAAAAAAGATTTTACTGATAGTTCATAACCAAAAAAATCTTACACAGTTCGAAAAATTAACCATTGCGTTTGGTTTATTCATTAAAAATTTAAAGTTAGACTGGGTATATGGAGAATTCGGTTTGTTCGGAAGAAAAGACTCGGTTCGAGCTTTGTTTCCTAATCCCGATCTACACATCATTTCACCTATTTCTTTTGATCATCTAAACTGGACAAAAACAAAAAAGATGAATTTAAAAACTTTAAAAGAAATAGTTTTTGAAAAAACTTCTTTTTTGAAAAGTAAACTTTATATCTCAAAACAAACTCCATTAGTTTTAAGATTAATAAAATCAAATATTAAGAAGAATAAAAATCCAAAAATAATTTATGGAAAAGATTTTAGGCTTATAAAAAAAAATAAAAAATATTTCTATAAAGATAAAATTCATAAATTCGAAATAAAATCAAATTTACTTGGCGAACATATGTATGAAAATGCCACAGTTGCAATACGTATAGCCTTAGATTTTAAAATACCTCTTAGAACTATTAAGATTGGATTAAAAAGAATTGAAATACCTGGTCGTATGCAATTAATAAAAAAAGGTAAATTAAGAGAAGGTTTTAATCGAAAAACTGTATTGATTTGTGATGGAGCCCACAATTTAAATCAATCAGAACAAATCAACAAAGCTATAAGCGACAAATTCAAAGTTAAAAATAAATACTGTGTAATTAGTATGATCAATACAAAAGATCCACGCTCATTTCTGAAGCCTTTTAAAAATAAATTTAAAAAGATCTATTTTGTTAATATGGAAAGAGAGAAAAATGTATTTCCTAAAGAAAAATTAAAGTATATAGCGGATAGTCTAAATATAAATTCTTGTACAGCTAATAATTTAGATGATGTTAAAAATGATTTAAAAAATTCTTCTTGTGACTTATTTTTAATTACGGGCTCTCTTTACTTTATAGGGTCTATTTTGAAAAAAAATTAATTAAACTTTTGCGATCTCTTTTACTTTTTCAATAAATTCTTTTTCAGGTATAAATCCGACAATAGTTCCTAAAATTTTATCTTTTTTCATTATATGAGTGGTTGGTACACCTTTAATTCCTCCAATTTGAGAGCTAAAATTTATTCCTTTGTCTTCTACTGCTACTGTTCCAAATTTCACACCTGGGACTTTGTTGTTTTGTGCAATATTAGAAATCACAGGGTGTAAAGCTTTACATGGAGCACAATAAGATAATGCAGAGAAAGTTACTGACCAGATATCTTCACTTTGATAAATTTCTTTTTCGTAATTTTCGTCGGTAATTTCTTTTAGTTCATTCATAAGAGATATAAATCAATATGTTCTTATTTAAAAAAAGTCAATCTGACAATTAAATTTAAATTACTATTTGTTTATAACATCGATAAGTAAACCTGCTATGATTGGCAATAACAATCCTAAGCACTTTCATATTTTTTTTCTATATTTTGGGCAAAATTATCATATTCATCTAATAGTTTCATCTTTTTTTTATCATTTTCATGTTTGCTTCTTTTTTCATCTATTTGTCTGTAAAATTCAGGTAACGTTGTCCAGGTTTTTTTATCAGTTGAAAATATTCTCTCTGCTATTTCTCTTTTAACTCTTTTAGTTATACTCTCCGGAAGTGCTTCAGGTTTTTCTTCATAAATAAGTTTTTCAGCTAATTTTGAAAATCTTTCCTCTTTAAATTTATCAATTAGCTCAACTCTATCTTCCCATTTAAACTGATGAAAAAAGTTCATTAAATTTTTATCTTCGTCCTTAGGGAATCCTTTTGCATAAAGCATCTCTTCTGGGTATAAAATTTTATCATCCTTTATTGATTTAGCCATTCTCTCATCATTAACATCTTGTAAAATTTTTTTAACTCTTTTTTTAAATTCAAAATTATCATGTAAAACGACAGCTCTTCTTGCAAGTTCGGCTTCTCCTAATTCTTTATAAGGAGACTCGGTTAAAACATGTTTATGATTTAAAATTATCTCACTTTTGTTAGCTTTCAGTGTCCTTAGTACTTTTGGAGACTTCGAAAGGGCTTGCTTCAAGCTAGCATCATCTAATTTAAAAAAGTCTTCAGGCCGGTGTCTAAGATCCCACGTCTGAGCCCAGGCATGATAAACTGGATGAAACATGAAATGTGTAACTAAATATTTTCTAAGTCTTCCATAAAACCACTGGAGCTGACAAAATAATTTGTGTTTTGTAATAACTTCTTCTGTATCTGCTTTACTAATAGTAAGTAAGGATGCTCTCCAAACAGAATTAGCATTAACATAAGCTTTTTTAGCAACCTCAAGCATCGCCAATGAATCTGACATGGCTCCGTGTGCTCCTTCATGTTTCATTAATTTATCCAATTTAAATATTGGATTTCCCGAGTCTGACGTTGGTGTTTCGATGACATCAGGGTTAACTAATTTAGCAGCACGAATAATATTTAAAACGTCCCCGTGTTTTTTTCCATTAGTATTTGTGATGTAAGCTGGCTTTAATGATTTATACATAGTTTTTTGTATCAGTGGATAGTCAAAATTTTGCCCATTATAAGCAAATACATAGGCATTACCCCAACGCTTTAAAGTATTTTCCATTGCTTCTACCATTTGCATATGTGAATTATTGGATTGGGTTAAGTCTTTTACGGTGAAACCTGTGACTTCAAGCGCACCAAGATTTGGAACTATGCCATCCTTTATTCGACTTCGCATTTCCCATTTTTCTTTGATGTTTAATTTTTCATCAGTCCACACCATTCCAATTTCCAGGACCTGATCCCATACAGTAGATGAGCCTGAAGACTCAGTGTCCAGGAATATATAATTCATTTTAACTATTCTTTTGTTTTAGTTTTTGAGATTTTATTTATTTCAGCATTCTCAATATTTTTTATTGCCTCGTTAGGAATGCTTTTAGGGTTTAATCCGCCTAATTTAGTCATTCTTTGAATTCTTCCTAAGAAACTTCCTCTACCATCTTGAATTTGATCCAATACATCGTCTAAATTTTCAAGAGTTTTACTAATGTTTTCTTTTGATTTTCTAGCTGAATGATAAATTTCAGTTGCTTGCGAACATGCTAAATTAGCTATCTTAATTACCTCTTGCATATTTTTTGATTGTTTTGACTTGCTCCAATTGTCAGCAACAGACTTTAATACAAAATAAAGCATCGTTGGGCCAACAGGTACAATTTTTTTATCAAAAGCTAAATCTAAAATGTCTCTGCTATCTTTTCCTAATCCAAAAATAGCCTGTTCATTTGGAGAGAACATTATAACTGAGTCCAAACTCTCTACACCAGGTAAGTTTTGATAATTCTGGCTAGCCAAATCACGAATATGATTTTTAACAGACTGGATATGTCTTTTGAGTGCATCTTTTTTTACGATTGAATCATCGCTTTCCTCATGCTCTGACCATGCTTGTAAACTTACTTTCGCATCAATTATAATATCTCTTCTATCGCCTAAGTCATTAGGCAGATGAACGATACAATCTGGAATTTTTCTTCCTTCATCAGTTTTAATTGACTTTTGTTTTTCGTATTCAGTACCCTCTGTAAACTGCATTTTTTCTAAGATTTTTTCCAGAACCATTTGACCCCAAGGACCCTGAGTTCGAGCACCGCCTGAAACTAAAACGTTTTTGAAAGTATTAATATCAGAACTAACGCCGCTACCAATAGATCGGATATCTTTTAAAACTTGAGTAAGTGAACCCCTATCTTGGTCAGATTTAGTGTGATATGACTCAACTTTTTTATTTAAATCGTCAAGTAGTTTTGTGAAAGTTTGTTCTACTTCAGTTTTTAATGTTTCTAGATCTTTGTTTTGATCACTTTTATTTTTATCTAATCGGGAGTAAATAAAATACCCCACTAAAACTCCTATAATTAAAAAAATTATAGAGAATACTAAATAATTTATTTCAAATGTCATTATGCTACCTTTCTTGTTTTATTTTTGTCTGGAAATTCATTCAAGTCATTTTTAAGTAATGCCGTAAAATGAACTACTATAGTTTTATCGTACAAAATGTTACCTACAATTTTTTTACTTTGTAGAGAGTATTTTTCACCATAATGTCCTTTTAAATTCATAATTTTTCTTTTTTCTGCAATGTATACATTTTCAAGAAAAATATTTACATCCTGCTCATTTAGGTCAATTGTTTTTTTATTATTACTTAAATTTGCAACAACATAACTTCTTAAAATTTTTTTATAATAATGCTTGAAGAGTGAAGGATTTGAAAATACATCTAGACTCGTAATACCATAATGATTACCTACTGCTAAACCTATTACGCTCTCATCTGGCTTAAAAAACTCAACAATATTATCTACGACATTCTTATTTTTTTTATAAACTATTGAGGAGTCCTTAGTAATTGATTTTATGCTGTTTTGATCCAGATAATTATCAATTTGTCCCCACGACAAATTTTGTTTATGTAAAGTTTGCCGTGAAAAAAACATTGAGTCAGATGTGCCAATGTCCTCGTTTGTCAAAGCCGACCATCTGTTTTTTTCACCACAAGATACCTTTATTAAACCTTCTGAATTTTTTTCTATTAACGATGTACTTGCCACTACTCTATTCTGTTTTATCTTGTGACCAATAATTTGTTCTCCATTTAATAAAAGTAAATTTTGATTAGATAAATTTTTTACTCTCAACAAATCTCTATAACCAGTATCATCGTATTCTTGAATACCAACTTTATTTTCATATAAACCTTTATTTAAGTTTGTATATGATTGACTATTTATTTTAGAAGTTTTTAAAAAAAATACAGCAATATTGTTTTTCTGAAGGGGTTTTGAAATTTTAAGGTTATAGATCATATCTTGAGTTCCTTCCATTTTTTTGTGTATTGATTAATAATTCTATTTCTCTGTACAGCTTGCTCTAGCAAATGAGTTAATACATCTGAAAACTCTCTTTGACCGTCTTGCCCAAATACGTGACTCATCTCATGTGCTAAGGTACTAAAAAATCTTCCAAAAGTACTTTTGAATAACTCTTTATTAAGAAAAATAGTTTTGTCATTATACTCTCGGTTATCTTTTAATTGTCCAAGTAGATCTTTCGACTCGCAAGTCTTAATTTTCAAATCATAAATTCCCTCTTCTTCAATATGGTTTTTATATAATTTTGAAAAAGTGGGTGCTACTTTTTTAATACAATCTAAAGCAATATTTACAGCTTTTGATTGTTTTGTTGTAAGTGATGCAGTTTTGGTTTTCTTAACTCTTTCTTCAGCTGCTTTCTTTTTCTTAACGAATTGACCTAAAGAGCTTAAAACACCAAAACTAGAAAAGTAGCTTGGTAACTTTAATCTGCCGTCTTTTTTAAATTTGTTATCACGTCTTAAAACGAAGCTTTGTGTCTTAGTATCGTACCAATCGGACCAAGTTATTCCGGATGTGTAATTATAAGTACTTTCACAATAGTATTTTTTTGAATCAAACATCTTTTTTATAACTGGATCTTCATGCAAATCTCTAGAAAATGTTCCTATAGCATTTAATAACTGATGTCCTTTAGGCCAGATTGGTTTTGAAGTTTTAAAAATATATTGTATTGCAGAGTTATTTTTCATCCCTCCCCAATGAAAACCAGATCTAGCGTAAATTGAGAAAAAAGTTTGGGTAAGTTTGCTTGAGAAAGAATTTCTGTCTCGATCAGCTTTAATTTTATTCTCAATAGCAGCATATTTTTTTGAGATATTTATTACTATAGGTATATGAGGTATCGTATTTCTCATTATTCCTCTGTAAAAAATATAACCCTCTTTGGACTTTTTTGATTTATAAGCTGCTATTTCGTTATACTCGTATAGTTTTTGACCAACCAAATTATTTTTTTCGAACCAAAAATGATTCATTCCAAATTTAAAAGCTTTTTTTAGTTTTTCGTCATAAGTATTTACAGAGAAAATAGTCGTGTTTTGTTTGTTGATTTTAAAATAATGATAAATAAGTGGTCGCATATTTTCTACTACCGCCTTACCTACTGAGATAATTATTGCATTATCGCCACTAATAGAAATTGGGTCATTAATACCTAACTTTATCATTGAAACGCAAGCGGCTTTAAATCCCTCACCATATTCTCCTATCGTTTCATCATCTCCTGATTTGTTTGAACCCATATAGAATAATTTTCGTATATCGAACGAATTTTTAGCGGAGACTAGAATTTGATCATCATGAACTTTAATATCGATTTTATCAATGTCATTTAGATTAGCATCTCTAAAATTTTGTAGTATATCTCTAGCAATATAGTCATGGCCCCAATTTACACCCCAGGATGTTGTTACCGAAGACTCTACAGTTTTTATGTATTTAGCTTCTGTGACCCCTGAAATACCGAGTAATAAGTTTTTATATATCTCTATTTTTTTATCTTCTAATGCCATAATCAATGGGTCAAAAATGATTTATAATTATTTTTTTTTGTTATTATTTTTTTAGACACCACAAAACCTTTGCCAGAACACATATGACAGGCTCGAGTTTTACTAAGCGAAAGTTTCCAACCTAAAACTGATAAAAGTCCTCTAGTTTCTTGAAAAAAACCAAGACAATTACAGTTATAACATGAGAAATATTTAATATATTCCTTAGGTTTATTACAATACATAACAAAAACTCCTTAGTTTTTAGTTTTTTAGCCTTGTAATATAGGAAATATTCTTCGAAAGGATATTAAGAACAACTTCGACTACATTACAAGGTTATCTAATAATTCTTAACAATTTCATTATAAAACAAAGTGTTTTCAATGTCAAGAATTAATTTGAAAATTTATACAATTCAAATAATGTTATTTTTCATAATCAATTGAAAGTATCGGTTCATTTGATTAGATTATTGTTGTGAAAAAACATTTAGAATATAAGGATAGCGTTTCAAATAAATTTTGGGAAATAAATCTAAAAGGAAAAAAAGTTCAGATTACCTATGGCAGAATTGCAATTAAAAATCCTGCTGTTCAAGTAAAGATGTTTAATTCGGACGAGGAAGCTAAAAAATACGCGGAGCAAAAAATCAGAGAAAAGACTAATAAAGGATACGCTTAAATTAATAAAAATATAAATTATAATATTTATTATTTTATAATTCTAAGATAGGCTTTTATTTTGCAGTATCGATACAATGAAAGTTGAAAAAAATAAAATTTCTTATTCACCAACTGATCTAAATAGTTTTGTATCTTGTAAGTATCATATTAAAAACGATCTTACTGCTAAAAATCTAGGGCTCAAAAAGAAAGAAAAAAGTGCTGATCTTAAGTTAAGAATTGAATACGGAAAAGAACATGAAAAGGAATATTTTAGAATATTATCTAAAAAGCATATAAAAAATATAACCATCGACCCTAAACAGCCTGCTGTTAAAAAATATAAAGAAACGATTAAAGCTATTAAGAGTGGCTATGATTTAATTTACAAAGCATACCTGATTGATGAAGATTTTGCTGGTGAAATAGATTTTCTTATTAAACATAAATCAAAGTCAGAACTTGGAGATTTTAGTTATGAAGTTTATGACACTAAAGTTACTAAAACGCTAAGACCAAAACATGTTTTGCAAACAACTGGCTACTCCTTTTTGCTGAGTAAAGTTCAGGGATTAATTCCGAAAAAAATGCATTTGGTTGATGGAACTAAATTAATCAATTCTTTTAATGTGAGCGAGTTTATAGATTATTTTTTGTTTACTAAAAAAAATTTTGAAAAATTCCTTACCAAAGTCCTGAAAGAGAAAATGTACCCTGAAAAATGTTCTTTTTGTAATATTTGTGATTGGCAAGATGCATGTACAGAAAAATGGGATAAGGATAATTATATTAATCAAGTTTGTGGTATCCGTTCATCTCAGGTAACCAAATTAAAAAAAGAGAATATTTCAACTATTCAAAAACTTGCCAAAACAGATCCTAAAAAAATAAGATCTAAAATTAATTCAGGCTCTAAGGTTAAACTTACTCAGCAGGCAAAATTGCAAGAGGAAAAAAGATTAACAAATAAAAGTAAATATATTTTTAACAAGACCGTTTCAAATAAAGGATTTTATAAAATGCCCGAACCTAATGAAGGAGATATTTTTTATGATATTGAAGGATTTCCTCAGGCGGAACAAAGACCTTTCGAATATCTGCATGGTATTTATTTTTACAATGGAAAAGAATTTGAGTTTAAAGATTTTATAGTTAAAGAATACACAAGAAAAGAAGAAGAACGAATTTTTAGGGACCTAGTAGCTTTCCTTGAAAAACATTTTAATAAATATCCCAATGCTTTTCTTTATCATTATAATGTTTATGAAAAGAGAGCTTTAAGAGAATTAGCATCCGATTATTCCGCTACATTTATAAAAGGTTATAATTTTATTGATAAACTTTTAAGATTAGAAAAGTTTGTTGATCTATACCGGGTGGTTTCACAATGTATGCAAACTTCTGAGAAAGATCTTACTTTAAAATCAATTGAGAAATTTTATCGTGATGAAAGAAGCGCAGATATTAAAACTGCCGATGACAGTATTCGAATATTTGAAAGCTGGCTTGTTACTAAAAATAAAAAAGATTTAAAAGATATTATTTTCTACAACGAAGAAGATTGTATATCTACCTATCAGTTAAGAGAGTTTCTTATCAAACACAGGCCTGATAATTTTCCCTTTTTTAAACTGTCCGATGATAAAGAAAATAAAGATAAAGATATTAAAGATTTCGAACTAAAAGAAGCAGCAATCCAGTTAAATGTTATTGAAAAATTAAAGGACAAAGATGAAGACTTAAAAGAAAACCTCAAGCATTTAGTTGGCTTTCATAGACGAGAAAATAAATCAAAGTACTGGGCTAAATACGAAAGACTTGATAAAGAACCGGATGAACTTTTGGATGATCCCGAATGTATTGGTGGAGCTTTGTTCGTTAAAAAATCTAAAATTAAAGACACTGATAATCATGTTTATTTATATAGATTTGATGAACAAAATTTTAAACTAAAAGAAAGCGATACTGCGTATGATATAACTTCTGAACTTTCGTTTGGTAAAATAACTAAAATTGATGAGATTAAAGATGATGAAAATTATATTGAGCTAACAATAACTGGTAAAAGAATTGCAAAAGTTGGTGAGCCTCCAAAACTTTTTGATTTTGGACCAGACCGTATAATAAGTTCTCACCCTATTCCTGATGCTTTAAACAAATTTATTCTTAATTGTGCAGATGGAGATAAATCAAAATTTAAGTGTGGTTTGGATATCATTAAAAAGGATTACCCAGATTTAAAAAAAATTAAAAAAGGTGATCATATCATTAATGATAAGAATGATCTTGTGGAAGAGTCTATTGAGGTTGTTAAAAAAATGAACTCATCTTATTTGCTTATCCAAGGACCTCCTGGATCTGGTAAAACTTATACATCAGCTAAAATAATATTAAGTTTATTAAAAGATAATAAAAGAGTTGGAATAACTAGTAACTCTCACAAAGCTATAAATAATTTGCTTCATCAAATTGAAAAGTTTGCTCTTGAAGAAAAATTTTCTTTTAAAGGTATGAAAAAGTCAAGCAAGGATGAACATAAGCTTAAAGGAGAAATTATTGAAGATGTAAGTGAAAGGATGAAAGAATTTCCCTCTGAATATTTATTGCATGCGGGCACAGCTTGGCTTTTTTCAGATCCTATATGGACCTCTAAAATGGATTACCTTTTTGTAGATGAAGCTGGTCAGGTGTCATTAGCAAATACGCTTGCGATCTCAACAAGTACAAAAAATATAATTTTAATTGGTGACCAAATGCAATTATCTCAACCTATTCAAGGTATTCATTCAGGTAACTCTGGTAAAAGTTCTTTAGATTTTCTTTTGGGTGACTACGATACCATTCCATTATCTAGGGGAATTTTCTTAGGTGTCACAAGAAGATTGAATGAAAAGATATGTGATTATATTTCATCAAGCTTTTATGAGTCTAGATTAAAATCTCATCCTGTTACAAAAGATAGGTCTGTTTCTCTCGAATTAAAGGAAATTAAAGATGAGGGAATCTTTTACTTGCCTGTAGATCATCAAGATTGTACTCAAAAATCCGATGAAGAGGCTAAGATTATAAAAGGCTATTGTTCAAAGATTTTAGGAAAAAATTACACCGAAGATAATAAAAAAAAGAAAATAGCCATTGAAGATATCATGATGGTAGCACCTTTTAATATGCAAGTTAACAATCTAAAGAAAATACTTAACCAAAAAGAAGCGAGGATTGGAACAATTGATAAATTCCAGGGGCAAGAGTCTAAAGTTGTGTTCATTTCTATGACTTCTTCTGATCCTGAAAATCTACCAAGAGATAAAGAATTTTTTTTCAGCCGAAACCGTTTAAACGTAGCAATTTCTAGAGCTCAATGCGTAGCTGTAATTTTATTTAATCCCAATCTACTGCTAGCTGATTGCAAAAAAATTAATGAAATACGTTTAGTTAATAACTTCTGTAAACTTTTAATAAAATATAAAATTTAATTTTTATTTATTGGCACACTTGTTGTTCTTAACTGACCACAGCCACACAAAGATTTCTCAGACCTGCCCCCACTTCTTCTTACAGTTACTATAAATCCTGCATCTTTTACTATCTTAGCAAATTGATTGGTCTTCTCTTCAGAAACAGGTTTGATATCACATCCTGGCCATGTATTCATGAAGATTAAATTCAGTTTTGAAGGAAATTGACTCATTACCTTAATTAATTGTCTTGCGTCCTCAGAGCTATCATTAATTCCTGCCATTAAAGTATATTCAATAAAAACTTTTTCTCCCACTTTGTTTGTATAATATTTACAGCTTTCAATAACTTCTTTTAATGGATATTTTTTGTTGATTGGAATAATTTTATCTCTTTTTTCGTTATCTGCTGAGTGTAATGATAAAGCAAGGTATGTGGCTACTGAGTCCGTGAACTCTTTAATTTTATCTGGAATGCCGATTGTGCTGAGAGTTATAGACTTTTTACCAAACGCCAACCCAGTAGATTCTTCTAAGACTTTAATAAATTGTTGAACTTGAGAAAAGTTTGTTAAGCTCTCCCCAGATCCCATGAGCACGATATTTTTTAAAAGTCTCTGATCTCCAAAATCATTTAGATATCTTTTAGCAATCATGATTTGCATGACCATCTCATTAGCTGATAAATTTTTAACTAAGGCTTGGGTCCCAGTAGCACAATGAATGCATGCGCTATTTTTCGACATAGCACAGCCTACTTGAACTGAAACGCATACGGTATAATGAGATGACTTACTTGGAATTAAAACTACTTCAATTAAATTTTTATTTTCATCATTAAGCTCTAGAAGCCATTTAATAGTTGAGTCTTCAGCAGTTATTTTCTTTACAATTTTTGGTAGATCTAGAGATAAGTGTTTATCTAATTCTTTTCTAAGATCTTTAGTAACAGTAGATAAATCACTAAAATTTGTTAAGCCTTTTTTGTATATTCCTGAAAATAATTGTTCCGCACGCATTTTAGCCCGTGCGCTTTCAATGCCTATCTTTTCAACTAAAAAATTTTTTAATTGATTAAAATTAAGTTCATAAAAGTTTTGTTTAGTCATTGAAAGATATTAAGGGCTTGAGCAGGCTTTTAAAAGCCTGCTCTCTGATAAAGTTTATATTTTATTCTTATAATTCCTTAAGTGGGCTAAAATTTTTCCTTTTCTAGGACCCTGACTTAATTTCAGGCCAGCAGAACCGTTACCATTAATTTCAACTGCCGCCTTAGATTTATTCATTTGTTGCAGAATTCGCCTTTTTTTTTGGCCTAGGTTGTAACTCTTCAACAAATGTGAAAATCGATCTGTCATTTCACACTCCTTTCTTGTTCAACCTCTTTGCAACTCTCTTTCAGAGAGTCTTCGATGAGAATCGAAGAGCTTTATTAGCATGCTCTATGCTTTCTAAATTTTATTATAAGGGTTATAAATGTCAATGGATAAAAAACTATTAGGTTTTATAATTGTTGGTTTTGGACTCTTATTGCTTTTTAGTGAAGAAAAATACTCATTTTGGTTTTCTGCAATAGCACTGGGCATAGGGGCAGGCTTTGTTATACAAAAACCTGAAAAAAATGACAAAGAAAAATAAAATGTCTAAAAGAATTTGTATAATATTTGGTCACTATGATACAAAAAATTCATTTTGTAGCGCTATAAGAGATACTTTTGTTGCAGAGTCAAAAGCAATCGGCAATGAAATAGATTTAATTAATTTGTACGAAGAAAAAGAGCAATTACCTTATTATCGAAACGTCAATCCTCCGCCTAAATTAGTTTTAGATTATAGAAAAAGATTAGAAAAAAGTGATGTAATGTTCATAATAAGTCCATGTCACAATTTAAGATTAACAAGTATAACTGAGTCATTTATTGATTGGGTATTACATCCAAAGTGGTTTTTCGAATACAAATCTCTTATTCCGGGCAACAAGTATTTCAAAAATTACGGGTTTTCAGTACCGGGTGCCATGAAAGGGAAACTCGGTATAATTGGTCTAGTTTATGGAGGGCCTATGATAGCTTACTCTAATTTTTCTTTTTTTGATAACATTCCATATAGACGAATTAAAAAATCTGTTTTCCAACTTGGCGGCATGAAATGTCAATATCTAAGAATATATTCAGTCCTTCCGAATATGGAAAAGAAAATATTTGATAAGCATATGGAAAAAGTAAAAAAATTAGCTAGAGGATTATAACTATGTCGAAAAGATACTCAGGAAAAAGTCAAAAAGATCGTAGCTTTATGAAAAAAGCAAAGTTATCTTTAAAAGAAAAGAGAAAAATAAAGAGAGAAAAGCAAAATAAATAGGTATGTGCGGTAGATATAGTGTTCAGAAAAAAACTTTACTTGTGGCCAATGGTTTAGTTAAAAAAAATATTAATGTAGATCTTGAGCAAGATAATTTTAATTGCGCTCCTGGAGGAAAATACCCGTGCATCAAATCTGCTACTAATGGGAAATATCTTGAGATGACAATTTTTGGCTACCTTCCATCTTGGAGTAAGCCAGATTTTAGACGATTACACAATGCTAGATTAGAAGGTATAGAGACCAAAGTAAGTTTTAAAAAACTTATAGTAAATTCAAGAGCGGTGGTGCCTCTCTCTGGATTTATTGAGTGGTCTAAAGTGAACGAAAAGAAAATTCCCCACTATTTTACCAGAGCAGACTCTGAGGATATCTTCTGCCCAGCAATTCATGATGCAGGGCAATTCACTATTATTACTAGGGAAGCTACTGAACAAAATGCTAAAATTCACCACAGACAGCCAGTAATAATCTCGAAATCTCAAATTAATAATTATTTTAATTTAAATAATAATGCAGTAGAATTTTTAAAAACTGTAAAACCACCTGTGCTTAAATACCATGAAATTTCAACTAAAATTAATAATCCAAGCGCTAACGATGCAACACTAATTAATCCAGTACAATGACTAAACTGTCCATAGAATTATCAGAAAATAATGTTGGTTGTTATGTAAAAACTAACTTGAAAAATATCACGCACGAAGAAATTCAAGAAATTAAAAAATTATTAAATAAACACTCTGTTCTTTTCTTTAAAGAGCAACATTTAAATCCTCAAGAATATATAAGATTTGCATCTAACTTTGGTAAGCCTGCTGAGTATCCAATGCTAAAGCCTCATAAAGATTTCAAAGATATTTACGTAATTGAGAGAAAAAAAAGTGATAAAGGAATTGGATTCGGAATTGGCGCTCACACGGACTCTTCCTACATGAATAATCCTCCTCGTTTTACTTTTTTACAAGCTATTCAAGTTCCTGAAGAGGGAAAAGGTAATACTTTATTTTATAATCAGTTTCTTGCATATGAAGCGCTGCCAAATGAAATAAAGAATAAGATTGAAAATCTTGAAGGTGTTTTTTCTTCTCAAGGTAAAATTGCTAGAACACGAGTGCAAAGAGAGGTTGAACATGGAACAAATAATACAAAAGAAATAAGATCAAAACATAAATTAGTTCAATCCATAGATGACAGAAAAGCAATTTATTGCTCTCCAGGACACATAGTAGAAATAGCTAATCAAAACTCAGATCAAAAAAAATTAATTGATTTTTTAACTTCTCATCAAACCAAAAAAGATTTTTCATTTAGTTTTGCTTGGAAAAAAGGTGATATAGCAGTTTGGTCAAACAAATCTATGCTTCATGCAGCAACTATTTATAATGGTGATAGAAAAATGTTTAGGATTACTGTTCAATAATTAATCTTTCAATAGCTGGGTTAAATGTCCCATTTTCCGACCAGGTCTGATTTCAGTCTTCAAATAATCGAAAAAAAATTCATTTTCTTTAAACTTTTTATTTCTAAATTCCTTTATTTCGTCTCCTAAAATATTAGTCATAATTGCATTAGAAATTTTTTTATTTTCAATAAATTCTAATCCTAAAATACTTCGTATATGGTTCGTAAATTGGCAAACTTTGTAACTATTAACGGTATGCCACATGCCGTTATGACAACGATTGCTCCACTCCAAAAAATAAAGATCTTCTTGTTGATCGACCATAAATTCTATATTTAAGGTTCCTACATAATTAAGTTTTTCAGCAAATTTAATTGCAATATCTTGAGAGTTTTTTAAAACGCTTTTATTTATATTTGCTGGTATTTTTGATTCTCTAAGTATACCTTTTTCATGTTTGTTTTCAGATGGCTCGTAAATTGAAATTCTTCCATCTTTAAATCTTGTTACTGCAATAGAAATCTCTTGTTTAAAGTTTAAAAATTTTTCTAAAACATACTCTTTGCTAAAATCTAATTTTTCATCGATATCTTCCAAAGATTTAAATCTGTATTGTTGTTTGCCGTCATAACCTCCTGATACAGACTTTAATATACAATTACCATATAACTTTACTCCCTCTTTTAGTTCCGCTAATGATTTTATACTTCTCCATTCTGTTGTTTTTACTCCAAGCTCATTAGCAAATTTTTTTTCTAATATTCTATTTTGAGCAATTTTTAAAGTATTTGGTGAGGGATGAACTTCTTTAACGTCAGCAATAGATTTTAAAATTTCGTAAGATAAATTTTCAAAGGCATAAGTGCATAGATCTATTTTTTTAACAAAATTTTCTATTACCTTTTTATCATTTAAATCAGCGCATATAAATTCATCTGCCACGTGTTTTGCAGGGCCGTCTTTGTCGTCAGTAAGAACTATGGTTTTAATTCCACCAATTTTTTTTGCAGATTTTATTAGCTGAGTTTCTAATTGACCGCTATACAAAATTCCTAGCGTTATCTCTTTTGACATTTACTTTGGTCTTTTTTTTACTGATTGTGTTTGAAGCCTTTTCCACTTCTCTAAATTAGATTTAATTTTACTGTCAAACGTTCCTATTATTGATGCTGCGTATAAGCCAGCATTTAATGCTCCATTGATTGGCATTGTTCCTACTGGACAACCGCGAGGTAGACAAATTTGGGATAATATTGCCTCTAAGCCTTTAAGTTTTTTTGATTCAATTGGAACTCCTATAACAGGAATATCAGCTAATGAAGAAACCATTCCAGGTAAATGAGCAGATCCGCCCGCACCCGCAACAATTACTGCAAAACCATTTTTTGAGGCATTTTCAGCAAATTCAAACATGCGTTTTGGCGTTCGATGAGCACTTACAATTAAAGATTGGTATTTAACTTTAAGAATTTTTAAAATTTTTTCGCATTCCCTCATAACGTCATAATCAGATTGTGACCCCATTATGATTGCTACTTTATTGTTTTGTTTATTGAGTTTCACAAATCAATTTAATCAATTTTAAAAATAAAAACAATAGAGTTTTAAATTCTTTTTTTTGACTAATTTATGCCTATCAAAACACAAATTTTTCTTCGATATTTAGAGTATGAAAATATTATCTATTTTATCTTTGTTGCTTTTGTTAACAAATTGTACAGGTGGTAGCGTAGCAAAAATTAAGCTTGGAAAACGTTGTACAGTTGCAGACGCAAACCAAATACAAGAAAAAAGTGTAGTTTGGTTTGTATCTAAAGAAGCTCTTCCGAGTTTTAACAAAAGAATAAATAAATCAAATTGTCTCGATAGCTAAATAAATATTTAATTTTTGATATTTATGTTTATAAGGGGTTTATGTTTAAGTATAGACCCCTTATTATTTTTTGTATAATCTTCTCTTCTTTTAATTTGAGTTTAATAGCTATGGAAAAGAAACCTTATCACCATCTATCTGATGGAACCTATAGAAACCCGCTTGGATCTCCTGAGAGAGATCCGAATGTAAAATGGTCTTATAAAAAGTTTAACGAAGAAAGAAAGAAAATTAAAACAGAGTTACCGCCAGATTTTATTATTCCAAGACATGAAGTAATAAAAAATCTTGAAAATCATAAAGATGAAGATTTTATAGCATCTATAGGACACGCAACTTTTTTAATAAAATTGGGTGATACAACTATAATTACGGATCCCCATTTTTCTAAAAATGCTGGCCCATTAATCTTCGGACCTAAGAGATATGTTGATCCAGCGATAAATCTCAAAGATCTTCCTAAAGTTGACTTAATTTATTTGAGTCATTTACATTATGATCATTATGATCCTGCAACAATTCGAAGGTTTCCTTATAAAGATGCAAAAGTCGTTGTTCCATTAAAAGTAGGTAAATATTTTAAAAGATATAAGGATGTAAACGAACTTGATTGGTATGAAGAAATTAAAATTAATGATGATTTAAAAATAACTTTAGTTCCTAATATCCATTGGAGCAAAATTACTCTTTTTGATTATAATAAAAGTTTATGGGCAGGTGCGTTAATTACTTACAAAGATAAAAAAATTTTGTTTAACTGCGACACAGGATATGGAAACATATTTAAACAAATCTCCCAAAAATATGGGCCAATGGATTTAACGTTCATTAATATTGGAGCATATTCATTTGAAAAAATGGGTATAAAAAAATCAATTTATCATGCTACTCCTGAAGAGGCTTTGCAAATAGGAAAAGATTTAAAAAGTAAAAAAATTATTGGAATGCACGCATTCACTTTTGTTTTGAGTCTTGAACCCGTCTGGGAACCATATCAAAGATTTAAAGATGGTGCTCAAAAATATGGTTTTAAAAAAGAAGATGCAGTAATTTTTAAAATAGGTGAAATAAAAAAATTAGATGAACTAATTAACTAGCTTTTCTTTTGTTTCTTTCTTTATCTAGAAGTTTTGTTAAAGCATCCACCATCATATCAGAAGCTTTAAATATCTCGTTAGATTTAAATTCTATTGAAATATTTTTTTCAGGGTTAGTTTTATCCTCTATAATTATTCCTTCGTCAGGAGAGTTGTTTTTAATATAAATTAATATTAACCATTCTTCATCGGGAACATCATCCCATTTAATGAATATTTCGCCAGTTTCAAATCGTCTATCAATAACTCTCATAATACTAAGATACTTCGGAATATATCTTTTATTTATTTGAAAACACAAACTATGGGCTGACCTATAAAAACTTTCTAAAGCAAATTCAATTTTCTGTCTTTCAAGATTAAACAGTCTTTCTTTTTCAAGTAAAACTGTTCTATCATCACCTTCTTCAACTTTAACACCTAGTTGTTCAACTCTTTCTCTTATTTTTTGATCTCTTAAAGCCTGATATTTTTGTTTAATCTTATCTATACGATCTTGAACATCAGCGTAAGATTCTCGTTGTTGACCTAACACGAATCGTTCGAGATTTTTTATTTCTAGAGCTTCACGCTTTCGAAATTTTTCAATTTTTTTCTCTAATTTAATTTGTTCTAAAAATTTTCTTTGTTTTTCGGCCTGCTCTCTTCTTACTTCAGCTTGTTCGAGTTTAATAAATTTTTGCAATTCTTGCTTTCTCTCTTTGCCAAGTTTTATTTCATCTTTTAATTCTTGTTCCTTAACTTTAAGTTCATTATCTCGTTCATTTTTTAACTTATTTTGTATTTCTTTTTTCTCTCGCTCCATTTCTTGAATTTTAATACGTTTTTGTTTTTCTCTTTCTTCCTGAATAACTTTTTTAATTTCAGACATTTTATTTGATATTCCTTGAAAGAAATTTTGGAGCGACCTGTCTAAATTAAAATTAAATCTAAAAACTGATTTTAATTTCTCATTAGCTTTTAGCAAACTAAGTATTACTACTCTTGTTTTTTTTGGAGATTTAAATTTTTTTTTTACTTTGTTTTTTCTTTTTTTATTTTTTTTTATTTTTCTTTTTCTTTTTCTTGTTTTTTTAGGAATTTTTTTATTTTTTTTTTTAAAAATATTCTTTTTTACCTTCTTCTTAAGGGCTTTTTTTTTAAACTTTCTTTTCTTTATTTTTTTTCTTTTCTTTTTTGACACACCTACTAAGTAGCAGAGTCTTAGACTTTATTGAACAAATATTCTTTTGTGATTGGAACAGTGTCTATTTTTTTTGTTAATGTAAGTTGAAAAACTTGCAAATCGTGTAAAAAAGCTTGTGCACAACCCCAAAGATAAATTCTATAAACTCTAGTGAATTTTTCGCCCATGAGTTTAGTTATTTCTCTCTTTTTATTCATAAAATTTTTATGCCATTCCATTAAAGTAAAGAAATAGTGCTTACGCCATACATCTACGTCAGCCAATATGAGGCCGCTTTTTTCTATAGCTGGCATTACTTGACTAAGTGAGGGACAAAATCCATTAGGAAAGATGTGGTCTTGAATAAAGGTGTTTTCAGCTTTGGGTGATGTATTGGATCCTATGTAGTGAATTACAGCGATACCGTTTTCAGTAAGAAGATCGAAAATTTTTTTAAAATATTTTTCATAACCTTTGTTGTGACGGATCTGATGCTCAAATTGACCAATACTAATAATCTTGCTGTAAGTTTTATCTTTAATATCTTGAAAGTCTTTAATTTCAAATTTTATATCTGCGTTACCTAAATTAAGTTCTTGTTGTTTTTCTTTTGCAACTTTTGTTTGTTCTTCACTAAGAGATATTCCGTGCATTGGAATATTATGTTCTTCAGCGCACTTTAAAATAAAATGTCCATTTCCAGCTCCTATATCTAATAAATTATCATTTTTATTTAATCTAAGTTTTCTTTTTAGATAATCTACTTTTGCATGTTGAGCTTCATCGAGTGTTTGATGTTCAGGTCCACCCTTTGTCCACATCGCACAAGAATAAAGCATAGTATCACTTAAAAAATATTTATAGACTTGACTAGGGATGTCATAGTGAAATGCGATGGATCGTTTGTTTCTTGATGTAGAACTTCTTAAGAACAATTGTCTAAAAATACTTTTCGCTTTAGAGGTAAAATCATTAAAAAAGTTAATATTTCCTCTACTAACATTATCTATACAAATAGTTAAAAATTCCTCTATACCAGTTTCTTTATTAAAGGTTATGTCCTCAGAAATTATATATTCTGGAATCCATTTTTCTGAGTGTAATAAACATTTAAGTTCTGAAACTTTTTTTGAAACTTTAACTTCTAAAGGGTCACCTTTTTTTTTCGGTTCACCTATAATAAATTTCTGTCCACTAGGTGAAATTAAAATAAATCCATCTTTTTTAATTATCTTTGATAAAAATTTTGGTAAAATATACATTAGGCAGCTTTTCCTTTGCTAGCTATGAGATCTAGTTTTTTTAATTTAGATAATAACTCTTGTTTTTTTTCTTCTGGAAGCAATACAAGTGGAGGTAACAAATTTTTAAATTTGGAATCATTAATAGAAAAGAAACTGTGTAAAGCTGAAATAAGATTATATTCGTCAAATGTTTCTCTTACGGCAATTAACTTTTCATTTTGTGTTTGGGTTTGTTTGTTTTCAAAATCATCAAATACTTGTCTAGCCAAAGAGTGAGTGATTCCTGTAATTGCGCTTATTGTTCCTGCTCCTCCAAGTTCTAAGTTTTTTAATAACTTTGCTTCTGATCCTATAAAAATCTTGAAGTTTGGAATTTTTAAATTTTCATAAAGATTATAACTTGAGTCTTTTACTCCAATAATATTTTTTGGAAAATCAGAAACCAATCTTTCTACAAATTGCGGTTCGAACTTAAAAGAAAATAGTTTTTCGAAATTGTATAAAATTATTCTTACTTTTGGTATTTTTAAAATTATTTCTTTATAAAAATTATAAACCCCTTCATTTGATTTTGGGTAATAAGCTGGACAACCAACTAGCCAATCTCTAAACCCGTATTCCATTCCATATTTTATTAAATCTATCGTGCTATGTAGACTGTTAGTTCCTGTTCCAAAAAAAAATTGCTTTTTAAATTTGTGATTTGCAGCCTTAGAGATTAAATTTTTTTTTGAACTCTCGTCGAGAAGTTGGGCTGACCCAGTCGAGCCTAAAAATATTGTTCCATGTAATCCATTGTTAATTGCGGAAGCTGCATGAGCAATTGTTGCTTCAACATTTAATGAATAATCTTCACGTAAAATGCTACAAGTTGCTGAATATACTCCTCTATTTATCATAATCTTACCCAATTTATTCTATCTAAGTTATATAGTTAGAATCAAGTATGAAAATTCTTTGTATTAACAGCAGAAAAGGAATGGGAGATCAGATTATTATTCTTCCTTACATTCATGCTATATCAAGAAAGTTCAAAACCAGCGTTTCTTTATTAGCTAAAGATAATTCTAGAGCAAAAGATCTTTTTGCAGATGATGGTCACATAGATGAAATAATTACTCTTGAAAAAGAAATGGATGGTATTGGTGGAATCATAAAATTAGCTAGCAAATTAAAAAAAGGAAACTTCGATAAGATTTTTATTTTTAATTCATCATTAAGATATAACTTAATTGCAAGATTAGCAGGGATTAAATCAATTCATCAATATCCTATTAGTTTTGGAAAAAAAGATAACATGGTGATTAGTGCAAAAATTTTTACTGAAGACATAACTGGTAAAGTTGTTTCAACAGAACCTAATCTAATAATTAAGAATGCAGAAAATAATTTTGATAAAAATTTCCGGCACGTAGTTTTAGGAATTGCAGCTAGTGGAAAAAGTAAAATTTATAATATTAATAATTATATAAGATTGGCACAAGAGATATCCAAAAAAATTAGGTGTAAGTTTTATATTGCAGCTGGACCAAACGATATTGATCTAATAAATAAGTTTAAAGAATCAGATATTGGGAAAAATTCAATTTCATTTGAAAAGTTTAGTATAAAAGAAACCCTTCCAATTATAAAAAATTGCGATTGTTATATTGGTAATGACACAGGTTTTGCTCACATATCGGTTGCTCTTAAGATCAAATCTTTAGTCATTTTCGTTGATACGCCAATATTTGTTTATGGGTCCTACGCTCCAGCCTTTATGTCTACTGTGGAACCAGAAGGAGTCGAAAAAGGAACTACTACTCATGACACTCTTGGAAAAGATAAGATTTCATTTGATGAAGTTTATAAAAAATCAATAGAAATGCTTAGCTAAAATCAGTTTTGATTATTTTGTCAGTAGCTTCATTTACTAACTGACTTAATCTTTCGGTCTTAATATCTCTGTTCATATCAGGATGTATTTTTTGTTGTAATCTCTTTGCGGTTTTTAAAACTTCCTCTTTGCTAACTCCTTTTTTTAATCCTAAAAGTTTATAAGCTTCATCTGTGCTAATACTAGAAGAGCCTTGAGATTTTCCAAATTGCCCTTGTGAAAATCTTCCAGAGTTTTTCATAAATTGAATTAGTCTCCACAATTGATACATTTGTAAAGCAGTGAAACCTTTTATCTTAAGCCCTGAAAGTAAAATTAACCACATTGGTAAACTAAAAATAAATTTACCACCTATTGTGAATAGAACAGCCAAAATTAAAGAGAAATAAACTACAATTTTTTTTATTGTTGTGGCTATCTTTTTTGAACTGGCTCTAGCAAACCAGTTAAGAAACAGATAGATTATGACAAAAATGATAATTCCCCAAAATAATAAACTCATATAAATAACCCTTATGAAAACACCTTATCTTAGAAGACAAGAAGAAGTAAAGACTGCACATGGTTACACCTGGTCGGACTATTATAGCTGGATTCATCAGTCTAATTGTTTAGAAATTTTGAGAAATAAAAACAAATTGAATCCTGAGGTTAGGAAATATCTTGAGGATGAAAACACTTATACTGAAAAAAATATGAGTGACACTAAAAATTTACAAAAGACTCTGTTTAAAGAAATTGAAGGAAGAATAAAATTAGACGATGAAAGTTTAAAATTTAAAGATAAAAAATATGAATACTGGTCAAAAACTACTAAAGAAGGAAATTATGCTAAATATCTAAGAAGAAAAATTGGTGAAAGTAAAATTGAAGTTTACTGGGACGGAGATGTAGAAGCAAAAAATAAAAAGTTTTTTAGTGCAGGAGATATTCAGGTTTCTAATAATGATGAAATGCTAGCTTACTCAGTTGATGATAAAGGGAGTGAATATTTTACTATTTTTGTGAGAAATATAATTGATAATAAAATTATTGAAGAGCCTATTCTAGAAACAGCTGGTGGAATAACATGGGCATATGATGATAAATCTTTCTTTTATAGTAAGCTTGATAAACTTCACCGGCCAAGACAAATATTTCAACATGTTCTGGGCAAGTCTCCAAAAGACGATAAATTAATTTACAACGAGAAAGATGAGCGGTTTACAGCATCTTTTGGATTAACATCCGATGAAAATTATTATGTGATATCGGCAACAGAGCATACTACATCTGAAGTTTACTATATTCATAAAGACGACAAAGATTTAAATCCAAAATTATTTATTAAACGTGAAGATGGTATCGAATATTCTATAAACAGTTGGGCAGGGTATTTTTGGATGAATACTAATAAAGATGCTGAAGATTTTAAAGTTGCTAGATGCTCTCATAAAAATATTAATCAATGGAAAGATTTTATACCTGCTAAAACTGGCACTTTAATTGGAGGGCTAGTTTTTTTGAAAAATTGGATAATTCGATCTGAAACATCAAATGCTTTATCAAAAATTTATGTAAGAGATTTTCAAAGTAATAAAGAGGAAGAGTTAATCTTTACTGAAGAGAAAGTAATCAGCCCTGGCATTAGTTTAATGCAAAAGAACAAGGATACGGATTGGATCAGAATAGAATATGATTCACCTAAGACACCTTCAAGAATTTTTGAATATAATATAAAGACAACGGAGAAAAAATTAGTTAAAGAGCGAATAGTTCCCTCAGGACATAATAGGGATGACTATATTGTAGAAAGACTTGAGGTAGAAGGTCATGATGGTTATCTAATTCCTATTACAATTACTCGTCATAAAAAAACAAAATTAGATGGAACTGCACATGTGCTTCAGTATGGTTATGGCAGCTATGGTATGTCATCTCAAGTTGGTTTTTCCTCTACAAGATTAAGTCTTATCGACCGGGATATTATTTGGGTTACTTGTCATATACGTGGAGGCTCGGAAAAAGGGATGGCTCATTGGAAGGGCGGAAAAATGCTAAATAAAAAAAATACTTTTTTTGATTTTATTAGTTGTAGTAAATACTTAATTGAAAAAAAATATACAAGTAAAAATAAAATAATAATTTTTGGTGGAAGCGCTGGTGGGCTTTTAGTTGCTAATGTTGTAAATCAAATTCCTGATTTACTTTTAGGTGCGATCATGGCTGTACCATTCGTAGATAATTTGACAACAAACATGGATCACTCTCTACCCTTATCTCAGGGTGAGCTTAGGGAATTCGCAGACGCAAAAAATAATAAGAAACATTTCGAGTATATTAGGTCATACGCACCATATGATAATTTAGAAAAAAAAGATTATCCCAATATTTTAATAACAACTTCTTTATCAGACTCTCGGGTTCTTTATGATGAACCAACAAAGTATTGTGCTAAACTCAGGTATTTAAAAACAGATTATAATTTACTTCTTCTAAAATGTGAAATGGACGCTGGACATTCAGGCAAAAGTGGAAGAACCTCGGCAATCGAAGAGATTGCTTTTGATTATGCTTTTGCTTTAAAAATTTCTGGAAAACTTTAAGAATTTATTTAAAAACAGTTCTTGCTGCTGAAACCCACAACCATATTCTTTGGACTCACTTCAAATTTTCTAACACATGTAATACTATATTTTTTTGAAGAATAAATGTAATGTCTGTTTCTAGTATCTAAGAATTCTATTTTATCAGGCTGTCCATAAAAAATTTTAAGTTCTGACTCTGTTTTATTTAACCATTTACTTAATTCTTTTTCTTCTTGGAGTGTTTTTTCATCTATTTTTTTGGAAACAGATTGACAGGCAGTAAGAAGTATCAGGGAGCTAATAATAAAAAAAACAAATTTAATTTTAGGCATAAAGATTATCTCATTTTATACCTAAAACTTATAAACAAAAATATTACCTTCAGGTTGTAAAATGACTTAAAACCTAACTTTTAAAGGATTTTTTCATCGAATCAGAGTATTTAGACTTAACAGGAGGTTTTTATATGATGGATAAATATTTTGAATACAAAAAACACAAAACTAATTTCAAAACTGAAGTAATAGCTGGAACAACAACATTTTTGACCATGTGTTACATATTATTTTTGAACCCTTTCATAATGTCTGGGGAGTTTGCCGGACCTGAAAAAGGTTTTTTTGATTTTGGTGCGGTGTTCACCGCTACAGTGGTAGCTACGGCTTTGGCATGTTTTATAATGGGGCTGTATGGACGTACCTGGCCAATAGGTCTGTCTGTCGGTCTCGGAATTAATGCTTTTGTGGCTTATGGAGTAGTTGGCTCAATGGGTTATACTCCTCAAGAAGCTTTGGGAGCTGTTCTGGTTGCAGGAATTTTATTTTTAATAATTTCTTTAACACCAATTAGAGCTTGGCTAATAAATTCAATTCCAAAAAGTTTAAAATTAGGAATCGGAGCAGGTATTGGTTTTTTCTTAGCAATAATTGGTCTTGAGATAATGGGTGTTGTCGCAGATCATCCCGTAACATTAGTTACTCTGGGTGACATAAAAAACCCACTAGTTCTTTTGGGGTGTTTAGCATTTGTGGCAATGATTGTTTTAGAAAAAATGAAAATTACTGGAAATATAATTATAGCTATATTAGCTTTCAGTATAATTGCTTGGGTATCAGGACTAGCTAAGTTTAATGGTGTGGTAAGTGCTCCACCATCAATGTCATACTTGTTTGCCTTTGATTTAGGGGCAGCATTGTCAGCAGGTATGGTTACGATAGTCTTTACTTTGCTTTTCATAGATTTTTTTGACACAGCAGGAACGCTAACATCTGTTGCGAATGTTGCTGGTAAAGTTGATAGCAAAGGAAAAGTAAAAGACATTGGTAAAGCAATGATGGCCGACAGCGTAGGAACAGTAGCTGGTTCTGTGATGGGTACAACTACAGTTACGTCTTTTGTGGAAAGTGGTGCAGGGGTAAAAGCTGGTGGACGAACTGGAATGACTTCATTAGTAATTGGAGTTTTATTTTTAGCTTGTTTATTTTTCTCGCCATTAGCTACGAGCTTGCCTAAAGAGATAGATGGAGCTGCTTTACTCTATGTTGCTATTCTTTTCGTAAGAAATATTACTGATGTGAAATGGGAGGATATTTCTGAGTCGGGTCCGGCTGTAGTGGCCATGGTGGCCATGCCTCTTACGTATTCAATTAGTCATGGAATAGCTTTGGCATTTATTTCTTATGCATTAATCAAAATATTTACTGGTGGATTTGCAAAAACTTCTCCAGCTATTTGGGTTATTGCGGTCTTCAGTGCATTAAGTTTTTACGTAGCTTAATAATTTCAAGGGCCGGTGAAAGCTGGCCCTTAACTTTTATGTTTCTTAATTAAATCCTCTACTCTTACCTCTTCATAACGCTCAAAAGGTTGGACAATCCATGGATTGCTATTTAATTTTTGAGCACAAAAATCTGGTTCAAAAGTAGAATCTTTCTTTTTCCAAAGAACAGCTGTTTTAATGTTCTTAATATTTCCTTTTAAAGGAGGATAATTCTTTAACCACTCAATGCTTTTATTTAAAGTTACACCAGTATCAGATAAGTCATCACATAAAAGAATGTTACCTCGCATATCTTGAACTGTTGAGCTCATTTCCCTAGAAAATACTAGCTCTCCTTGCTGATCTTCTATTCCTTTACCAGAGTAAGATTCTACAGCAAGATAAGCGCATTTTAATTTTAATATTCGACTTAATACGTCAGTTATAGGTAGACCACCTCGGGCAATTCCAATTAATAAGTCTGGTTTATAGCCACTCTTATGTATTTGAATTGCTAATTCTTCTACAGTTAGATTATACTGTTTCCAATCTATGATAAGTTTCTCAGCCATAGAAAAAACTAAATGATTTTAAAGGAGTTGTAAATGAAAGCTTATTGGGTGTGTATATACGAAAAGATTAATAACGCAGAGAAATTAAAGGAATATGCAATTAAAGCGAGGCCAGCAGTAGAAAAATTTTCTGGAAAATTCCTGGTTAGAGGCGGAAAAAATAGAATTAATGATGGAATTGAATCTCCTAGAACAGCTGTAGTTGAATTTCCTGATTATAATACTGCTGTAGAGTGTTACGACTCTGTGGAATATCAAGAAGCACATGATATTCTAAAAGGACATGTTGTAAGACATCACCAGATAGTAGAAGGTAGTTAATATTGGATAGGCTCATTATCTATTGACCTCCAAAGGTACCACGTTGCTACGGAACAATAAGGAGTAAATTTTTTATAAAGTTTATCTAAAAAAATTTTTGGAGGAAAATATTTCTTATTATAATTATTTGATATAGCTCTTAAAAGACCAATATCCTGTAAGGGCCAGATATTTGATCTATTAAAAGTAAATAATAAGATCATTTCAGCTGACCATCTTCCAATTTGTCTTAGTTCAGATAAATATACGATTGCCTCTTCATCATTCATATTTTTAATTAAATGAGGTTTAAATTCTTTATTGATTATTTTTTTTGCTAAATCTTTAATGCCCCTTACTTTTTGTCTACTTAAACCACATCTTTTTAAAGTTAGAGATGATAATTTATTTACATTTTTTGCGTTAATTCTTCCTTTGCAGCTTTTCTCAAATCTAGAAAAAACTGAGTTAGCTGCCGCAACACTTATTTGTTGTCCTATTATGCTTTTACATAGTGAAAAAAAAACATCATTTCTTGTTATTAAAGCTCCATCTTTATAATTATTAATTAATTTTTTCATAACTTTATCTTTTTTGGACAAAACAGTTTTTGCTTTATTCCAATAACTTGGTTTTATCATGCTCGTGGGTTAACTATTTGTTTTTTAAGTTGAGACTCTCGTACAAATATTATTAAAGAACTTGCGATAACTAGTAATGCTCCCAATAATGTTAGGATTTTAGGAATTTCACTCCAGATTAAGAATCCAAAAACAATTGCAAATACTAAGCTTAAATATTTTATAGGTGTAACTAAAGAGGCCTCTGCTAATCTATAACTTTGAGTTAATAGAAGATTTGCTATACTTCCACACAGGCCCATTACAACAAAAATTAAAAAGTCAATCAATGTTGGCATTTTCCATTCTACAAAAAATATTGAGCCAAGACCAAGTAAGGTACAAAGAAAAGTGAAATAGAAAGCAATTGTATAGTTAGGTTCAGTTTTCGATAAAGATCTAACGCTTATAGCCACACAAGCAAAGAAAATACAAAAAATTATTGGAGTGATGTAGTAATAATTTAAATCAATAAAGGCTGGTTGAACAATTAACAACATACCGATGAAACCTAAAAAAACTGCTGCCCATCTTTTTATTCTAACTTTTTCAGATAAAAAAAATATAGACGCAACAGTGACGAATATTGGTCCTCCAAATGTTAAAGACACCACATCGGCTAAAGGCAATTCCCTTAATCCAATAAATAATGCAATGATAGCTGCGGCACCACTGAAAGCTCTAAAAGCATGAAGGCCAGGTCTAGATGTTTTGTAAAAAGTTAATAATTTATTTTTAGGAATAATAAAAAAAATTGGAATAAAACCAATAAAAAATCTTAAAAATAAAACTTGTCCTACAGGATAATAATCAAGCCATTTCACGCATATATCCATGATAGAGAAGCAGATTACACTTCCGATCATATACAATGTGCCTATTTGATTTTGACTCAACAATTCATTATCCTTAAGTTAAATATATAATTTATGCAAAAAATTACGCTCGGTCTAGGCTGTTTCTGGGGCCCTGAGGAAAACTTTAAGAGCAAACCAGGTATTATTGCCACAGAAGTTGGTTATGCAGGAGGTGATAGTCCTAATGTTACTTACGATGAAGTTTGTACAGGTAGAACTGGACATGCAGAAGTTGTCAGACTGACTTATGATGAAAAAGTAATTTCATTTAAAAAAATATTAGATTTATTTTTTAAGATGCATGATCCAACCCAAAAAGATATGCAATTTCCTGACATTGGGACACAATACAGAAGTGAAATATTTTATGAAACTGATGATCAAAAAAAAAATGCGGAGGAAGTTTTAAATGAAAATAACAGAGAGCTTAATGGGAAAATTAAAACAAATATTTCGAAATTAAAAAATTACTGTAAAGCAGAAGAATACCATCAAAAATACATCGAAAAAAAAAGACAATGAAACATTTAGTATCTACAGACTGGCTTGAACAAAATTTAGAAAGAGTGAGAATCTTAGATGGTAGTTGGCATTTGCCAAATGTTAATAGAAATTCTTTCAATGAATTTAAAATAACTCATATAAAAAATTCAAATTTTTTTGATATAGATAAAAACTCTAATAAAAAATCAAGTTTACCACATATGTTGCCGGAAAATAACGATTGGGAAAACATTGTATCTGAATTAGGTATAAAGAATTCTGACCACGTTGTCATTTACGATAATTCTGACGTTATAAGTTCATGTCGTGTCTGGTATACCTTTTTGTATTTTAATCATGATCCAAATCTAGTTTCAGTTCTAGATGGTGGTTTAAAAAAATGGTTAAAAGAAAAAAGAGAAATAACAAATGATATTAAAATATTTAAAAAAAGTTCTTACTTAGCGAGTGAAAATAAATCTTTAGTTCTAAATAAAGATCAAATAGATGCTAATATCAAAAATAAATCTTTTGAATTAATAGACGCTCGAAGCAGAGAGAGATTCTTAGGCCTACAACCAGAAGCCAGGAAGGAGTTAAAAAGTGGTAATATAAAAGATTCAAAAAATATGCCTTTTACAGAATTAATAAATAGCAAAGACCATACTTTTAAAAAAAAGGATGAACTAATATCTATTTTTGAGAAAAACAAAATTAATCCAAATAAAAAGATAGCATTTTCTTGTGGCTCTGGCGTAACGGCTACAGTGGTAGGACTTGCTAATTCTATCATAAGTGGTAAGAAACCCGTTGTCTATGATGGTTCCTGGGCAGAATACGGAATAAAATAATAATGAATACATCTTCAAAATTAAAAGTTTTTTTAATAATATTTTTTATAGCTATCTTTGCTGTGATAGCGGCTAGACATTTTATTGGTCTACATTTTAAAAAAAAATTTAGCGTAAGACCAGCGCCTGGAGTTATTGTAACTAAAGTTGAAAAATCTCTTTTTTATAAGAGTATCGAAACTTTTGGAACAGCTATCGCTCAAAAATCTAAAACATATAGAGTCAGGAAAGATGATATAGTAGGAAATTTGAAAATTGATAATAGATTTGTAAAAAAGGGAGAAGTAATAATTGCATTAAAAGATGAAAAAAATATTGTCGCCGATTTTGAAGGTAAGATCGGAAAAAGAGAAATTGCACAAGGTGTTCTTGGATCTAGCAGTTTAATTATAACGCTAGATGATTTAAAAAAAATTGTGATAGATATTAAAGTTCCTGAGAACTATGTCGGTATTTTAAAACCTGGTCTTAAAGCAGAAATTATAAATTCGGCTTTTAATAAAACTTTTAAAGGAAAAATAGACTCGATTAGTTCAAGAATAGATCCTTCCACTCGCTCTATATTAGCTAGAATTATTGTAGATAATTCAAATTTTGAAATTATACCGGGACAATTAATGACTGTGAAAGTAATTTATGATGAAGTAAATCAAATTGGAGTGCCAGAAAGTGCAGTCACAATTCAAGGAAATACTGCATTTGTTTATATCGTTAATGCCGGAACAGCTGAAAAGAAAAATATAAAGTTAGGAAAAAGAAATTTTGGAAAAGTGTCCGTTATTTCAGGTCTAGAGCAGGGTAGTACTGTTATAAGCGAAGGTGTATCAAAAGTAAGAAATAAATCTAAAGTTAAAATTATAAATAAATAAAATGTTTTTAACTGACCTATCAATTAAAAGACCTGTCGTGGCATCTGTCATGAGTTTGGTGCTTGTTATTTTTGGATTAGTAACTTTTCAAGAAATACCAACTGATGAACTGCCTGATGTACAGCCTCCTGTGGTAACCATCCAAACAGATTATAGAGGAGCATCCGCAGAAGTGGTTGATACTCAAATTACTCAAAAGATAGAAGATTTTGTTGGAGGTACTCCAGGATTGGAAACTATAGACTCATTTAGTGAAGATGAAAGTTCTAGAATCACTTTAACCTTTGAAACAAACTTGGACCTCGATGATGTAGCAAATGATGTAAGAAGTTCTGTCTCAAGAGTATTGGACAATCTACCAGAAGGAGCCGATCAACCTGAAATATTTAAACAAAGTGCAGGGATGAGAACGACTATGTGGTTATCTTTTAATTCTCAAACAATGACTGATCTAGAACTAACTGATTATGCTGATAGATACTTAACTGATATTTTTTCTACAGTTAACGGTGTGGGTAGAGTACGATTAGGAGGTGAGAGAGAACTTTCTTTGAGAGTTTGGTTAGATCCAATAGCTTTAGCAGCCAGAGATATAACCACACAAGAAGTAGAAGAAGTTTTAAAAAAAGAAAATGTAGAATTTCCTGCAGGAAGAATAGAATCTAAAGATATCGATTTAACTATTAAATTAGATAAAGCTTATAAAAATTTAGAAAATTATAAAAAACTTCCTCTTAAAAGAGCTAGGGATGGTTCTATCATTACTCTTAATGATGTTTCTAGAGTAGAATTAGGAGCTGAGTCTACAAGAACATTATTTAAAGGGAATGGAAAACAAGTTGTAGGTATAGGAATTTATCAACAATCCGATGCAAATACGATTGCAGTAGCAAATGGAATTAAAAAGAAAATTAAAGAAATAAGACCAACACTGCCACCAAGTACAACACTTGAAGTATCGTTTGATAGAAGTAATTATATTAAGGCTGCTATTAATGAGGTTTATAAAACATTAATTATTGCTCTTATCCTGGTCACAATAATAATTTATTTATTCTTGGGAAATATAAGGGCACTAGTAGTACCTTTGATTGCCCTACCAGTTTCTTTGATCTCAACCTTTCTATCTATCTATATATTTGGTTTTTCTATAAATCTTTTTACGCTCATGGCGCTAGTTTTAGCTATAGGAATTGTAGTAGATGATGCAATTGTGATGTTAGAGAACATTGTTAGAAGAATAGAAATGGGTGACAGCCCATTAGTTGCAGCATATAAAGGAGCAAAACAGGTATCGTTTGCAATAATTGCAACAACGGTTGTGTTAGTTGCTGTATTTATTCCTTTAATCTTCATTAAAGGTATTACAGGTGTTTTATTTACTCAGACAGCAGTTACTTTAGCTTCTGCAGTGGTAATATCAAGTTTTGTTGCCCTCTCTTTAAGCCCAATGCTTGGTAGTAAATTTCTTAAAAAAAATATGAATAAATCCAAGATTATATTGAAATTTGAAAAATTTTTAAAAAATTTAACTCAACTTTATAAGATATCACTTCTTGGCTGGATAAAGAAAAAAAAGATTATTACATCTTTTTTAGTTGGTACTCTTGTTTTAACCATCTTCTTATTCAACTTCGCACCGAAAGAGTTAATAGCCCCAGAGGATAGAGGAGCTTTCTTTGTAGTTATTAAAGCTCCACAAGGTTCAGGTTTTAATTTTACAAAAACTAAAGCTGAGGAAATTGAAAAGCTTTTGCTGCCTAATGTCGGTAAGGGAGAATATAGAAAACTTATCATGAGAGTGCCTGGGTTTGGAAAATCTGCAAAACAAGTTAATAGCGGATTTATTATTGTACTCCTAGAACCTTGGTCAAAAAGAGACCGCCATGGAGTAAAGATTATGAGAGAGTCTTTTGGAAAAATAGGTAGAGTTCCAGGTGTGCTTGCCTTTCCAATTATGCCCCAAGGAATAAGAACTGGTGGAATAGAGAGTCCTGTTCAATTTGTTATTTTAGGAAATACTTATGATCAATTAATTCAATGGAAGGAAATTATTAAGAAAGAGGCTAGAAAAAATCCAGGCTTAGTATCAATACAGGATGATTTTGATTTAAATAAACCACAACTTAATGTCCAAATAAATCAAAAAAAGGCAGCTGATTTAGGAGTATCAACTGAAGATATAGGTAGAACAATAGAAACTATTTTTGGGTCAAAAAGAGTTACTAATTTTACTCAAGACGGAAAAGAATATTCTATAATTCTTCAAGGAGATATCAAAGACAGAAGAGAACCTGACAGTATAAGTAAGGTTTTTGTAAGATCAAAAAATAACGGAAAACTTGTTTCTATTTCTAATTTGGTTGAATACAATGAAGAAGGACAGTCACCTTTTTTAGCAAGATATAACAGGCAAAAAGCTGTTACAATTTCTGCAAGACTTGTTGGTGATTACTCGCTTGATGAAGCCTTAAAGTTTTTGGTAAAAGTGGTTAAAGATAATACTCCTGATGCAAAAATAGCTTATAAAGGTGAGAGTGAAGAGTATAAAAAAACAAACAATGAGTTGTACATTATTTTTGCTTTAGCATTAATAACTGCATATCTTGCAATGTGTGCTCAATTTGAAAGCTGGAAACATCCTCTAACAATTATGTTAACCGTCCCAATGGCTATTTTAGGAGGTTTGTTAGGTCTCCTAGTCGTAGGATCTTCCTTGAACGTTTATAGTCAAATAGCTTTGATAATATTAATAGGTTTATCTGCAAAAAATGGAATTTTAATCGTAGAATTTGCAAATCAATTAAGAAAAGAGGGAAAAAATTTAGAAGTAGCGGTTTTCGAAGCAGCTTCTATAAGATTAAGACCTATATTAATGACAAGTTTATCTACTATTATAGGTGTATTGCCTCTAATTATAAGTTTTGGTCCTGGTGCTGCTAGCAGACTTACAGTAGGAATTACAATATTTGCAGGAATGATTTTTTCTACTTTTTTTACTCTATATGTAATACCTACTATTTATACAGTTGTTGGAAAAAATACGCAAAGAATTGACGCTATAGAAATTGAGCTGAATAAACAGCTTAAAAAATAATATATTTATTCTTATCTAAATTTTTTTTACAAAGAGTAAGTTGTTTTCTATATTTACTTGCCAATTCTTTAACTGATTTAGCATATATTATAGCTTTTTTATCTTTGGCATAATTTTTATAATCACCCCAGCCCTTATAGTAAGCTAAATACTGTCTATAAGCATCTTTCTTCGATATCTTCAATATCTTAGAAGTTTTATTAATATACCAGCCTATAAAATCTACTGAATCTTTAAAACGAGCTCTTGTTGCTAGAGGATTGTCTGTTTCTTTTTTATATTGACTCCAAGTACCCTCAACTGCTTGGGAGTAACCAAATGAACTAGATGGTCTTTTAAAAGGTATGACTTTAAATAGTTTTCTTCTAGGGGGTTTAGCTAGCCAATTGAAATCACTTTCTTTTTTTATAAAAGCAAGCTGTAAGTGAATAGGCGCTCCCCATCTCTCAGATGAAGCTTTTGCATGTTTGTACCAAAGATATCTTTCTTCAAAGATTGCACAGCTGTTTTGGGTATTTTTTGGAATTGAAGAGCATGCTGCTATTGCTAGAAAAATTCCAAAAAATATAATTTTTTTTAAAAGAATCATTTCTAAATCATATAAGAAATTAATTCAGCTTTCTCCATTTTTCTGGCTTAATGAATGTTCCTTTCCACAAACCCAATTTTTCTTCTTTTGCAAAATTTTCATCAAGTACATATTGTTTTGAATATTTTCTATAAGCTACTGCGTAACCATTGCGAACCATCCATCTATTCAAATTGACGGTATCTTTTATACATTTGGCTAAATATCTTTTATATCTATCTTTGCCCAATAAAATACATTTTACTGACTTATTCCCGATTATTTGAGCAAGTTTTTTTTTTGAAATTTGTCCACAGTAATAGTCTTTTTCGAAATTAAAAAACATTACTTGAAAAAATGGTTTTTTACATTTTTGTTTCATTTCTGGAGCGTCTATACCTTCTAATCTTATTTTATAAGATTTGATGTAGATTGTATCTCCGTCAACTATTTTAGGAAATCCTTCTATTTCAGATGCTTGGATTATTTGATAGAAAAAAAAAGTAAAGGTTATGATTATAAATTTTATCATCCTACAATTCTTTTAAATAAAAAAACTATTAATACTCCAGCAATATTAGCGAATAAATCGTAAAGTTCGAAAGCCCTATTCGGAATAATATAATGTGAAGCTTCTAAAATGATTGATAGGAAAAAAATAAAATAGATATTAGTAAAAATTTGTCTTTTTTTTAAATTATAAATTTCAGCAAGGATTGTTAGGAGAATGAAAGAAAGAAAGTGATTAATTGAAGTGTCGAAAGGATTGTCAATTATATTGGGTTGTTTGCTCAAATCTCCATATAAAAAATATCCTATGAGACTGCCTGGATATAAATACAGAATTAAAAATACTATAAAATATAGATAGTAAAGATATTCAATAAGTTTAAAGAAAATATTTTTCATTATAAATTTAATATAGTACATAGTATCTGATATTTATCTATTATGAGCAAATTAATCTTAACTAGACACGGCCAAAGTACATGGAATGCAGAAAATAGATTTACTGGATGGGTTGATGTTGATCTATCTGAAAAAGGAATTCTTGAAGCTCAAAAATCTGGACAATTGATTAAAGATTTAAATATTAATATAGATTTTTCTTATACATCCTTCTTAAAAAGAGCTATCAAAACTCTTACAACAATACTCAAAGAAAATGATTTAGAACTTAAATTTAACACTTCTTGGGAATTAAATGAAAGACATTATGGTTCTTTAACTGGTTTGGACAAAGAGGAAACTAAGAATAAAATTGGCGAAGAACAGTTTAAAAAATATAGAAGATCTTGGGATATATCGCCTCCCCCAATGGCTGAAAATGACAAAAGTCATTCTTTATTTAGTCCTTTAAATGCAAGTATACCTTTGGGGATGATACCTTTTACGGAGTCCTTAAAAGATACTTATGAAAGAGTAATTCCTTATTATGAAAAAGAAATTAAAAAACATATTGAAGAAAATAAAAATATATTAATTTCAGCTCATGGAAACTCATTAAGAGCACTATGCAAATATCTATTTAAAATTTCTAATCAAAAAATAATTGATTTAGAAATTCCAACAGGAAACCCTTTAATAATTGAATTTAAAAATCTTCAAATTAAGAAATATTATTATTTAGATAAAGTAAGAGCTAAAATGATTTTCTTTAATCAATAATTTTTAAATTTGATATTTTATCGTATATGTCTTTTGTATTTAAATGATAAAACTTTTGCTCACTTTCATTTCCTATTAGGTTTTCTTCCTTAATCAAGTGATCCCAAATATTGTTCATAGAAAATATTTTATCCTTTTTAAAACTAAATACACTTTGATCTAAAATTTGTAGACCAGTAAAAATAAATTCATTGCTATCGTCTCTGCTAATTATACCATTTCGCAGATTAAAATCTCCCGTAAAAGAACTATCAAAACTTAAATTTTTATTGACTAACAATAAACAAGGCTTTTTTTCTTTAAAATAAAGATCTTCTAAATCTTTTAATTCTTTAGTATAAACGCTACTCCATAACGTATCAGGATTTACTACGATAAAAGGTTTTTTGAAAGATCTAGTGGCTTGAAGTATTCCACCCCCAGTATCAAGTAAAATATCTTGTTCATCAGAAATTATAATTTTTACTTTGTATTTCTTTTCAATAATAAAATTTTTTATTTGATCTGATAGATGATAAACATTAATAGCTATTTCCTCTATTCCATGATTAATTAATAACTCTATAGCTCTTTCTAATAAGTTCTTGTTACCTATTTTGATTAATGGCTTTGGAGTTTTTAGAGTAATAGGCTGCATTCTTTTCCCTAAACCTGCTGCAAGAATCATTCCATGTTTAATTTTCATATTCTAGATTTTTTCAATTTTTTTAAGGGTAGATGCTTTTTAAATAGAGCGTTAAGTTTGTTGAAAATAGGGTTTTTCATTCTTCTTTCAATAAGAGACCAGGTGTAGGGTAAATATTTAAGATAATTTGCTTTTTTATCTCTTTTGTGAAGACGTGTAAAAATTCCAAGTATCTTTAAATTTCTTTGAACAGATAAAATATCAAAATCATTTTTAAAATAAGATTGATCTTTAGATTTAAACTTAGATTTTTGTATATAATACTTAAGTAAAGTATCTTGTAAATTTTTTGGAATTTTAATCCTCACATCATCAATCAATGAAGCAACATCATACAAAGGGTTTCCAATTATTGCATCTTGACTATCAATAAGACTTAATTTTTTTTTCATCATCATAACATTTGATGCATGAAAATCCCTATGTGTAAAACAATTATTCTTAAAATTAAGTTTTTTATAAATATTATTAAGTTCTGTTCTTAATATTCTTTTTATTTTGCTAAGTTTTAAATTTTTTGAATAATATTTTAAATGCCAATCGAAAAATAAATCAGACTCTTTGTGTAAATGATTTAGAGAATATTTAGTGAATCTTATTTTTTTTCCACTAAAGTAATATTTTTTTTTAAGTTTTATCTTCTGTAATTTAATAATTAATTCAATTAATTTTTTGTAATCTTTAAACTTATTTTTTTTATTTTTAATATAATCATAAAAAGATTTATCACCAAAATCAGTAATTTCTATTATATTATCCTTATAATAATTTTTTATAAGCTTAGGTGATAAAATATTATAACTATTTAAAATCTTATTTACAAAAGAATAAACAATTAAATTTTTATATTGTTCTTTTCTTGCAAAGACTATTATTGATGTTTTATTGTTTTTTTTTAATCTATAAAATTCTCTAAAAGACGCGTCTCCAGAAATTTTTTTTAATCTATAATTCATTTGTTTTAATATCTTTCCATTTTCCATATCCTGCAAAGCTTAATTCTCTTTCATTCTCTTTTTTAGAATATTTAAAATGTAATTCTAATCTGTTTGCTAAATTTGGTTCTACTAATTCTGGCCATTCAATTATTTTGATGGAACTTAAATCATCCTTAAAAATACCAAGTCGATCTAACTCTTTGCTTTTATTAATTCTATAAAGATCATAATGCATTACTTTTAAACTATTAATATCGTATTCATATAATAAGTTAAATGTGGGGCTTAAAACTTCAGTCTCTTTAATTCCTTCTCTCTTTTGCAAGTAATTAATAAAATATCTTGTAAAAGTTGTTTTCCCTGCACCAATTTCGCCTATCAAAAAAATACAATCGTTTTCGGATACTTTGTCAGCAATCTTATTGGATATTAATTTAAGGTGATCTAAAGATTTAATAATCATTAGCTACTTATTTAGTAGCGATAAGTATCTGGTTTAAATGGTCCTGATGGTTTAACGCTAATATAGTCTGCCTGGTCTTTTGACATTTTAGTCAATTTTGCTCCAACTTTTTCTAGGTGTAACATAGCTACTTTTTCGTCTAAATGTTTTGGTAAAACATAAACTTTCTTTTCATATTTATTTGAATTATTCCATAATTCGATTTGTGCAATCACTTGATTTGTAAAAGAAGCACTCATTACAAAACTAGGATGCCCGGTAGCACAACCTAAATTTACCAATCTTCCTTCAGCTAATAAAATAATTCTTTTTTTGCTTGGCAACTCTATTTCATGAACTTGAGGTTTAATTTCATCCCACTTATAATTTTTTAGGGCCTCAACTTGAATTTCATTATCGAAGTGACCGATGTTACATAATATTGCTCTATCTTTCATATCCCTCATGTGATCCGCTGTTACAATATCTTTGTTTCCTGTAGCAGTTACTACAATGTCAGCATCTTTAATTGCATCATTCATTAATACAACTTCATATCCTTCCATAGCCGCTTGAAGGGCGCAAATGGGATCTGTTTCTGTAACCATAACTCTAGCACCAGCTTGTCTTAAAGAAGCTGCACTTCCCTTTCCAACATCACCAAATCCTGCAACAATTGCTACTTTCCCAGACATCATAACATCTGTTGCTCTTTTTATTCCATCGACTAAACTTTCTCTACACCCGTATAAATTATCAAATTTAGATTTTGTAACCGAGTCATTGACATTAATTGCAGGTATTAAAAGTTCTTTTTTTGCTTCCATCTTTTTTAAGGCTAGAACACCAGTTGTTGTTTCTTCTGAAACACCTTTTATATTTTTAAGCATATCTTTATAATCCTTGTGCATTAAAGCGGTAAGATCTCCACCATCATCTAAAATCATATTTGGCTTCCAATCTTTTTTTCCTTCTATAGTTTGTTTAACACACCACCAATACTCTTCTTCAGTTTCACCTTTCCAAGCAAATACTGGTATACCAGCTTTCGCGATTGCTGCTGCTGCATGATCTTGCGTTGAAAAAATATTACAAGAAGACCATCTTACTTCTGCTCCTAAATCAACGAGAGTTTCAATTAACACTGCCGTTTGAATAGTCATATGAAGACAGCCAAGTATACGCGCACCCTTTAAAGGTTTTTTAGTTGTATATTCTTTTCTTAATGCCATCAATCCGGGCATTTCAGTTTCAGCTAGAGAAATTTCTTTTCTGCCAAAATCAGCTTGATTGATATCTTTTACTTTATAATCTTGAGACATATTTTAGAGGTATTTAACAATATAAATGAAAGTTATCAAGAAAGATTGCTAAGAAAATTTTGGAAGCAATACCTCAACCTGAGCACCTCTTTTTTTCACCCTATTTGAGGCTGATATTGTTCCTGAATGCAATTCAACAATATTCTTGACGATATTAAGTCCTAAACCAGAGTGTTTTCCAAAACTTTTGGGTCTATTACTGTAAAACCTTTTAAATATTTTTTGAGGCGAAGTTTCAGAAAAACCTGGTCCTTCATCTTTTATCAATATCCCAATATTATTTAAATTTTCTTCAATATTAATTTCTATTTTGTTATTTTCTTCACTAAATGAAATGGAATTATCTAGTAAATTAGCTACTACTTGTTCCAATCTATTTTCGATACCTAATATGTAATATCCGTTTTCTGAAATATTTTTCTTTTTAATAACTATATCAATTTTTTTATTTTGGTTTTTTAAATCTTGTCTGAAATCTTCAGCTACATTGTTAATAATTTCAATTAAATTAATTTTACTCATTCTTTCTCTTGACCAAGTTGCTTCGTCTTTCAGCATTTGTGAATAATCAGTTATTAATCTTTCTATTCTTTCAACGTCATGATTTATAATTGTTAATAACTTTTCACTTTCCACCTTTTTAGTAGTTTTGTCTAAAAGTTCTGATGCACTTTTTAGTGAAGCTAAAGGGTTTCTAATTTCATGAGCGAGATCGTTTGAAAAAGTTTCTGCTCTAGTAGTTCTTTTTTGAAGCTCTCTAGTCATTTCATCAATAGATTTTGTTAATTTTCCTATTTCATCTTCTCTTACAAAAAAATTCTTTATATCGATATTTTTGTTAGATTTTTTTTTTATTGCTTCACTATATGAAACCAAAAGACCAATTGGCTTTAAAATATATTTATTTAAAAAAAGCGAGAAAATTAAAATTACTAATGCTACGGCTAATACAGTCCTTATAATGAATGCTTTTCTTTCTTTAACAGCATTAAGAATGTCATTGGCTTGTTCAGACACAACAATGTAGCCAACATCTTTATTTTCAAAATTAATTCTACTTAAGGTGCTTACAAAAAAATTATTTTGGAATTTTTCTGAAATTGTAATGGGTTCATTTTGATATTTGTTTAATATCGTTTCTTTTACTAAATTTTTATTCTGTTCTGTCGCTAATTTTTCAGAATTATTTTTTTTTCTTATTTTCCCATCAATTGTTTCTTCGATAATAATATCTGACCTAGTAAAAACATTTTGGTCTAAATCTAAAATATTTGTATCTCCAATAAGATTTCCGTCCATGTCAAAAAATTGAACTCTATCAAGACTTTGAAATAAAAACCTAGTTGATAATAAAAAAGTTCTTAAATCTTTTTTAGTGAAGTTTATTTTGAGTCTTTGTAAGTGATCAACAGTATTTTCAATTATAACGTAATGGTTTGCTGCTCTCTTTTTTACTAAGTTTGGTTGCACAGCTTTTAAATAAACTATTGTAAAAAGCCCTAAAACTGAAAATACACCTAAATTAAATAATAAAAATTTTCTTAATATAGATGCTGATTTTTTTTGTTTCATTAACTAACATTCCATCTATACCCACTTCCATATCTAGTTTCAATTGCAGAAAATTTATCATCTACTTTTTTAAACTTTTTTCTTATCCTTTTCACGTGACTATCAATAGTTCTATCTTCTATTTCAGTATTTTCCTTGTAAGCAATATCCATAAGATGAGCTCTTTCTTTAATTACTCCTGGTCTTTTAGCCAACTCTTTAACAATTAAAAATTCTGTTGTTGTAAGTTTATCAGGTAAAGGTTTGCCTCCCCATTCACATTCCAATTGGGAAGGATCCAATTTTAATTTACCATGAGTTATTATGTTTTTAGCATCATCAATTGTATTGTTTTTTTTTCTTAATTGAACTCTTATTCTTTCGATTAAAACTTTCGTTGAAAAACCCCCTGATTTTTTTACAAAATCGTCAGCCCCTAATTTAAGACCTAAAAGTTCATCGACCTCTTCATCCTTAGAAGTTAAAAAAATTATAGGGATAGACATTTTTTTTCTTAATTTCTTAAGTAATTCCTCTCCATCCATTTTTGGCATCTTAATATCTAGAATAGCTAAATCAGGTGGATTTCTTGTTAAGCCAATTAAAGCAGCCTCGCCGTCAATATAAGTTTGGACATTAAAACCCTCTCTCTCAAGAGCAATACTTATACTTGTTAAAATATTTCTATCGTCATCTACAAGTGCAATCGTTTGTGCCATATATTCATTCTCAAAATATTATTGTCAAAATTTAGGCGTTTAATGTGCCTCACCCCAATTATTACCTGAATTAATGCTTACCTCTAAAGGTATTGAAAACATATGATGCTCGGAACTAGAAATAGAAGTCATCCCTTCTTTAATGATTTGCTTGATCTTATTTTCATCTTTCTTAAGGCATTCAAAAATTAATTCGTCATGTATCTGAAGAAGCATTTTAGCTTTATCTTTTTTATCCTCAAGAAGTTTATCTATTTTAATCATCGCTAGTCTTATTATGTCTGCGGCTGATCCTTGTATAGGTGCGTTGATTGCAGCCCTTTCTTGAAAGCTTCTGACACTAAAATTTTTATCATTAATACCTCTTAGATGAATTCTTCTACCAAATATATTAGTTACATAGCCTTGTCTTCTGCAAACTTTTATTGTTGAATTCATATATTCTTTTATCTCAGGAAATTTTTTAAAATAAGCGTTAATAAAATCTAGTGCCTCTTGATTTGACACAGAAATTTGTTTAGCTAAACCATATTGTGTAATTCCATAAATAATACCAAAGTTTATTGCTTTTGCTTTTCTCCTTAAATCTTCAGTTACTTTATCAATTGAAGCTCCAAAAACTTGACTAGCGGTTAAAGAGTGGATGTCTTGTTTATTTTGAAAGGCCTTTTTCAAAGCTTTAACATCAGCTATATCAGCTAGTATCCTCATTTCTATTTGATTATAATCTGCTGATATAAGAATATTATCTTTTTCCGCAATAAATGCTTTACGAATTTCTTTTCCATCAAGTGTTTTAATTGGAATATTTTGTAAGTTAGGATCGCTTGAAGCCAATCTACCAGTATTTGTTGCTGCTAAAAGAAAAGATGTATGAACTCTTTTTGTTTTTTTATTAATATGGTCTTGTAGAGCATCCGTATAAGTACTTTTTAATTTTGACACCTGTCTCCATTCTAAAACTAGATTAGGAAATTTGTGTCCAGTAGATGCCAGATCTTCAAGAATTTTAGCGCTTGTTGCAAGGCTTCCTTTTTTTGTCTTTTTTAATTTAGCAATTTTTAATTCATTGTATATTATTTCCCCCAATTGTTTCGGTGACCCAATATTAAATTCCTTTCCAGAAAGTTTGTAAATTTCTTTTTCTATCTTTTTTAATCTTTCTTCGAATTTTCTGGACAATTTCTTCAAGTATTCACTGTCTACTTTGACACCTTCCATTTCTAATTTTGAAAGTAGTTTAATCATTGGTTTTTCGAATACTTCATAGATTTTATTCAATTTTTCATTGTTTACTCTATCGGATAAAATTTCATAAAGTCTTAATGTTACGTCAGCATCTTCCGCTGCATATTCTGTTGCCTCTTTTAATTTTACTTCTGAAAAATTAAGCTGTTTTTTACCAGAACCAACAACATCTTTATAAGAAATAGTCTTATGACCTAAATGTAATTCAGAAAGAGTATCCATGTTATGTCTATTATTTCCAGCATCTAAAACATAAGATAATAACATTGTGTCTTCTACAGGATCTATTTTAATCCCATTATTTTTTAAAATTATAAAATCATACTTAATGTTTTGGCCAATTTTTTTAATGCTACTATCCTCTAAAAGAGATCTTAATTTTTTTATTACTAATTCTTTTTTCAAACCTTTAATACTCTTGTGAGCCACTGGAATGTAATACGCTTGGTTAGAGTCGTGACTTAATGAAATACCAAGTAAATTTGCCTCGTGGGGGTTAAGCGATGAAGTTTCCGTATCGATAGAAATATACGATTTTTCATTTAATTTGTTTATTAGTTTGTCTAGGTCCTTTTCATTAAGAACGCTCTTATAAAGTTTTCTATCTATTTTCGTAAAGCTCTTTTTTGTAATTGATAGCGACTTGTCTTTATTATCTTCACCATAAAAACTAATGGCTTGGCTCAACAACCTATTAAATTCCATCTCTCTTAAAAAGTCATATAAAATATCTGTTTTTACCTTTTTTATAATAAAACTATTAGGTTCTTCTTTTAACGGTACGTCATCTTTCAATGTCACCAGCTTTTTACTTAATATAGCCTTGTCTTTATTGTTAATTAATGTTTCGCGTCTTTTGTTTTGTTTTATTTCAGAAGCTTTATTAAGTAATGTATCCAAATTCTTATATTTAGTAATTAGCTCAGCTGCAGTTTTAACCCCTATACCTGGAACACCAGGAATATTGTCTGACGAATCTCCTGCTAGTGATTGCACATCTATAACCTGATTAGGCTTAACCCCAAACTTATCAAAAACTTCTTTTTCTCCAATAACTTTGCTTTTCATAGGATCATATAATCTCACTTTGCTGGAAACTAACTGCATTAAATCTTTATCCGAAGAAATAACTGTTACTTTCGCACCGGCAGAAGTGATTAGTTTTGCGTAAGAGGCTATTAGGTCGTCAGCTTCATAATTTAGAAGTTCTATAGAAGGTAAATTAAAAGCTTTAACTGATTTTCTGATGTACTCAAATTGTGGAGCTAAATCTTCAGGAGCTTCTGATCTGTTCGCTTTATAATCCCTATAAATTTCATTTCTAAAATTCTTTCTAGCTGAGTCAAAAATTACTGCAAAATGAGTTGGCTTATTAACTGAGTCATCTGATCTCGAGTCTTCTAATAATTTGAATAGCATTGAACAAAAACCACTCACTGCACCAGTTGGAAGTCCATCGCTTTTTCTCGATAACGGAGGCAAAGCATAATAAGCTCTAAATATGTAACCAGATCCGTCTATTAGATAATAATGGTCTGTTTTTTTTATTGAACTCATATATATATATTACATTAATTTGTGAGGTATATTTAATCAAACTATGAATAAATTTGCTTTAACTGTTGAAAATCTTACAAAAATTTTCTCAGATACTAAAAACAAAAAAGAGAATAGAGCTCTTAATAAATTAAATTTTCAAGTTAAACAAGGTGAGATTTTTGGTTTACTTGGTCCCAACGGAGCTGGAAAAACTACTTTTTTAAACATTTTAGGAGGAACTGTTTCTAAAACAAAAGGTAATATCAACGTATGGGGATTTGATATTGATAAAAATCCAAGACAAGTCAAAGCTTCTATTGGAATAGTGCCTCAAGAAGTAAATTTAGATGCTTTTTTCAGTCCCAGAAAATTACTTGAACTTCAAGCGGGCTTATATGGTGTTGTTAAAAAAGATAGAATTACAGACTTAATTTTAAAAATGGTCGCACTAGAAAATAAAGCAAATGCGTATTCTAGAAGTTTATCAGGTGGTATGAAAAGAAGATTGCTCATAGCAAAGGCAATGGTACATCAACCGCCTATATTAATTTTGGATGAACCGACCGCAGGAGTTGATGTTGAATTAAGAAAAAATCTTTGGAACAATGTAAAAGAGCTTAATAAAGCAGGAGTAACAATAATATTAACTACTCACTATTTATTAGAGGCTCAAGAAATGTGCAATAGAATAGCGATTATAGATAAAGGAAATTTAGTTGCACTAGATACAACAAGAAATTTAATAGAACGAATAAAAACAAAAAAAATAAATTTTAAAGTTAAAGATGTTGATTTAAAAAAAGATTTATCTATAAAAGACATAATTTTTAAAATTAACTCAAAAAATTCAATTTCAGCTACTTATGAAAAAAATTCCTTAGATTTTGGTGAAATAGTTAATTATCTTAATCAAAATGATATTAAAATAGAGGATATTTCTACTGAGGATGGTGATTTAGAAGATGTTTTTGTTCAGCTAACAAAACACTAGATTTTATTTTAAAAAAAGTTAAATTATAATTATGGAATTAGTAAAAAATCGTAAACAAGTAAAAATTATTAGAACTATTTTTTTGGCTTTATTGGGTACAATAATATTAGCTATTTCTTCTAAAATCAAAATTCCATTTTATCCTATACCTATGACTATGCAAACATTAGTTGTTTTGCTTTTAGGAATACTTTTTGGTTGGAAATTAGGTGTGGCTACAGTTTTATTATATTTATTTGAAGGAGTCATTGGTTTGCCGGTTTTTGCAGGGACGCCAGAAAAAGGAATAGGTTTAATGTATTTTACTGGTCCAACAATGGGTTATCTTATTGGATTTATACCTGCAGTTTTTTTTGCAGGATTTTTTAAAGTTCCATTTAAATACAACCTTATTCACCGATTTTTAATAAATTTTATAATCTATACTTTTTCAGTTTCTTTTATTTATATTTTTGGATTAATTTGGTTAACAAATTTTGTACCTGTTGAAAAAGTCCTGATATTTGGAGCTCTGCCTTTTTTACCAGCTGAATTATTGAAAATTTCTATTTTAGCAGTTTTTGCTACTTTATTTAATAGATCAATATTATCTTGGAGATCTTTTAGATAGTATTCTTTGTAAGGTTCTTCTGTGCATTTTAAGCCTTCTAGCAGTCTCAGAAACATTCCTATTACATAGCTCAAAGACTCTATGAATATGCTCCCACTTTACTCTATCCGCTGACATTGGATTTTCTGGCGGCTTGGCTTTCGACTCAGGTGAGGCTAGTAATGCCGCCTCTACATCATCTGCATCAACTGGTTTAGCCATATAATCTATTGCACCTGCTTTAACAGCTGCTACAGCAGTGGGTAAATTCCCGTATCCCGTTAACATTACAATTCTACAATCTTTTTTATTCTTAGAAAGCTCTTTAATAACATCTAAACCATTTCCATCTTCTAGTCTAAGATCAACCAATGCGAAACCAGGAGGCTCTTTTGCCACTATTTTAAGGCCCTCAGCGACTGTCTTAGCCTCTTTAACCGAAAAACCCTTCTTTTCCATAGCTCTAGCTAGTCTGCCACGCAGCGGGTCATCATCATCGAGTATAAGTAGTGACTTATCAGTGAAATCTGACAGATTTAGTTGTTCAGCATATTCTTTTTGTGATCTCATATGAGTTTCATATAGTCACTTGATAAGATTTTACAATGCCCCAAATTGACATTTTTTTCTTTACATAGAGTGCAAAAAACCTTAAATGCGAATTATAAGGTTTTTTTTATTGAAATTTTTTAAAAGCCTTCTGTGTAAACAATCGAGGGACACATGAAATGCGAAAATTTAAAGACGTTAACAAATTAGTTAATGAACTAAAACCAGATTACCCCGTATATTGTATACGGCCTGAGTCTATAAAGAAATCTACAAAATTTTTTAAAGAAAATTTTCCTGGAAAAGTACTTTACGCAGTAAAAACTAATCCTAATGAAAAAGTCATAAAACAAATTATCTCAAGTGGCATTCAAGACTTTGATGTTGCTTCGCTTAACGAAATAAAATTAATTAAAAAGATCAAATCAGAGGCAAACTTATATTTTATGCATACCGTTAAAAGCAAAGAAAGTATAACTTCTGCATATTTTGATTATGGGGTTAGAAATTTTGCGCTTGATAATAAGGACGAACTGAGAAAGATATTAGATGCTACAAAGCAGGCAAAAGATATTAACTTATTCGTTAGAATAGCTATCTCCAATGAACATGCTGAAATTGATCTATCTAGAAAATTTGGAGCTTTAGCATCCGAAGCTTTAGGTTTAGTTAGACTGTGTAAAGAATATTCTAAAAAACTTGGAATAAGTTTTCATGTAGGTTCTCAATGTATGCATAAAATATCTTATTCAAAAGGAATTAAAGAAATTGGTAATATAATAAAAAAAAACTAAAATTGTTCCTGATATAATAAATGTTGGGGGAGGATTTCCATCAATATATCCTGATTTAAATCCTGAACCATTAAACAATTATCTCGATGAAATAAAAAAATCTTTAAAAGATTTAAAACTACCAAACCTTCCAGAAATTATTTGTGAACCAGGAAGAGCTCTGGTGGCAGAAAGTGGCTCGACTATTGTAAAAGTAATATTAAGAAAAAAACAAAACCTTTATATTAATGATGGAACTTATGGATCTTTGTTTGATGCAGGTGTCCCTAACTTTGTTTTACCAACTAAGATGATTACTAACGGTAGAGTTCATTCAAAAAAATTAACTTCTTTCAGTCTTTTTGGACCAACTTGTGATAGCTTAGATTTTATGAAAGGTCCTTTTTTATTACCAAACAATATTAAAGAAGGAGATTACATAGAATTAGGTCAGCTAGGTGCATATGGATTAACTTTTAGGACAAAATTTAATGGTTTTTACTCAGACGAAATATTTGAACTGAATGATAAACCGATCATATCTTTATACGAGGACTCAAGTAAAGTTGATTACTTGGTTGCTTAATGACAAAAAAGAATAGTCCTAATATTGGACATAATAAAAAATCATTTTTAAATAGTCCTGTAGAGCACATAGATATTACTTCTTTTGATGCTCGCAAAATAATCGAAGGCATGGAAAAAATGTCATTTACCTCAAGAGATGCAGCAAATGCGGCTAAAATTTACAATGAGATGATTAAAGATAAAAACTGCTCAATTTTTTTAACTATTGCCGGCTCCACTTCTGCAGGGGGTTGCATGAAACTTTATTCAGATTTAGTCAAATACAACATGGTAGATGCAGTGATAGCTACGGGGGCATCTATAATTGACATGGATTTCTTCGAGGCTCTAGGGTTTAAACACTACCAAGGATCTCAGTTTCAGGACGATACGGAATTAAGAAAAAATTATATAGATAGAATTTATGACACATATATTGACGAGGAGGAACTTCAGGCATGTGATCAAGCTATTTGTGATGTTGCCAATTCAATGAAACCCAGAGCCTATACTTCAAGAGAATTCATTTTAGAACTAGGTAAATTCTTAAAAAAAAACGCAAAAAAAAAAAGGTTCTTTAATAGAAACAGCTTTTGATAATAATGTGCCTATTTTTTGCCCTGCGTTTACTGATAGTTCTGCTGGGTTTGGTCTAGTTATGCACCAAGAACAAAATCCAGAAAAACATATAACTATAGACTCAATAAGAGAATTAAGAGAGCTAACAGAAATTAAAATAAAATCTAAACAATCTGGATTATTAATGGTAGGTGGAGGAGTGCCTAAAAATTTTGTTCAAGACACAGTCGTTTGTGCTGACCTAATAGGTAAGCAAGTTGATATGCATAAGTATGCAATTCAGATTACTGTGGCAGACACAAGAGATGGGGCGTGTAGTAGCTCAACATTAAAAGAAGCTAGCTCTTGGGGGAAAGTAGATATTGCGAAGGAACAAATGGTTTTTGCTGAGGCAACAAGTGTTTTGCCTTTAATTGCAAGCGACGCGTATCATCGTCAAAATTGGAAGATTAGAAAAAAAAGAAATTTTTCTCAAATATTTAAACCTTAAATGAATTATTTAAGCCAAAAAAAAGGTTTTCTTGGTTATGATGCAAATTATAAAATTGAAAACAAAGTAGTAGTAATTCCTTTTGGTTTAGAAAAAACTGTAAGTTATGGTGGAGGAACAAAAAATGGTCCCAAAGAAATAATTAGTGCTTCTCACCAAGTTGAATTATTTGACGAAGAATTAAATAAAGAACCGTATAAAGAAATTGGAATTAAGACAATCAAACCATTTCCTATAAAAAAAACAATTAGTTCTGCACTAGAACAACTATCTAAAATTAATGAAAAAATAATTTCAAAGAAAAAATTTCCGCTAGTTTTTGGTGGAGAACACTCTATTACTCCGGGTGCTATAAAACCTTTTGTTAAAAAATATGATCAAATAACTATTCTACATTTTGATGCACATGCAGATTTAAGAGAAAGTTATAATGGAGAAAAATTTTCTCATGCATCAGCAATTAGAAGATGCTTAGACTATAACAATGTAAAAGTTGTATCCTTTGGTATAAGAAATCTATCACAAGGAGAAATGAAGTATTATAAAGATAATAAAAATAGAATTGAAATTTTTTGGAGCAAGGATAAAAAAAGATGGGATTTAAATAAACTAAAAAAATTTTTTAATGGAAAAAATGTTTATATTACTTTTGATGTAGATGGTTTTGACTCAAGTATAATGCCTGCTACAGGTACACCTGAACCTGGAGGGTTGTTTTGGGATGATGTATTGCCAATAATAAAAAAAGTCTGCCAGATAGGTAATATAGTAGGTGCAGACATAAATGAGTTAGCTCCAATAAAAAATTTTAATTCATACAATTTTTTAGTAGCAAAATTAGCTTATAAAATTTTATCTTACACTTTTGAATTTAAGAATTAGATATTAGATTTTTGATATTCCATTCAACTATTACTGAAGCACCTTTTAATTTTGTATCTTTAGTAAAATTCAAGTTAGCAGACTGTCTCTCTAAAAGAGTTTTGCCAAGAAAGGTTCCTAATCCTGTTCCCGAATTAGAGCTGACCTGATTTGATTTAGACTGTATATACGGCTCACCTATCATTTCTATAATATCCTCTGGAAACCCAGGTCCATCATCATTTATCTTAATCTGGATAGTTTGCTCGTCACTTATTAAAATAATTTCTACCCGACTTTTAGAAAATTTAACTGCATTACCAATAAAGTTTCTAAGACCATAGATTAATTCCGGTGTTCTTTGAAGTTTAAAACTATTTTTGTTATCTTTAGAAACTAAAACAATTTCTTTAGAAGAAGTTTCTCTAAAAGAAACAAGTATTTCATCTAATAAATCTTCTAAGTTGGTTTTACTAAAAAATTCATCTTCCTTTATTTGCTTTTTTGATATTTTTTTAAGTATCTCACCACATCTCTTCGTTTGACTAACTAACAAATCAATATCTTTTGAAAATTCTTTATTGTTTCCTAGTTCTTTTTTAAGTTCAGTAGCAACAACACTGATGGTTGCTAATGGAGTGCCCAACGAATGTGCTGCAGCAGCAGCTTGACCACCTAAAGATTCTAATTCGTATTCTTTAGCTATGGCCTGCTGTAACTTATTGACAGCGTCAGACCTTCTTTTGCTTTCACCTGAAAATCTTATACCAAAGTAACTTAAAAATATTAAACCAATAACTATTGCAATAAAATATCCTATTAAATATAATTTCGGAAAAGTAATTGATTCATCATGTATTCCGGGCAGAGGGTGGTGAAAAATAGTTAATAAAAATAAAAAACTTACTGTTAAAACTCCTAAAACGATAGTACTTCCCATACTTAGAAAAGTTGAGGAAACTATTGTTGGAATAATCATTAGTATACAGAAAGGATTTGAAATACCCCCAGTCAAATAAAGAAGTAAAGAAAGTTGAATTAAATCAAATGTTAAAAATAAACTAGCATAAAAATCTTTTAATTGAATGGATTTTATTCTAAATTGTAAAACAAGATTTGTACTTACTCCTAATAAAATAATTGCATAAGCAATTAAAATAGGAAATTCCAATTTAAGGGAAAAATAGACTAAATTGATTGCAGCTAGCTGTCCTAGGAGTGCAATCCATCTTAAAATTATTAATGTTTTTCTATCTAAATTAAGATTTTCTCCTAATCTAAAGAGAGTTGACAAATTCATTGTATTAATTAAATATCTAGATTAACTACATCTAAAGCATTGCTAGTTATAAAGTCTTTTCTAGGAGCTACCTCATCACCCATTAAAACCTCGATCATTTTCTGATCTTCTTTAGACTTTTCTTTAGTACCCTTAGTATATTGGACTCTAAGCATAGTTCTATTATCTGGATTAAGAGTAGTCTCCCATAACTCTTCTGGGTTCATTTCACCTAATCCCTTAAATCTTTGTATAGAAAGTTTTTCTCTTTGCTCTTGCATAAATTTGTTATATTCCAAGGAACCCTTTTTCATTTTTTTTCCTTCGCTGTGTGATGCTTTAAGAATATAGTCCTCAAGTGATTTTTCATCTTTTATATAAACACTCTTGTTAGATTTTGTTACTTTAAATAAAGGTGGTTGGGCCAAATAAATATGACCATTTTCAATTAATTGATTAAAAGGATAGTTGTTAAAAAAAGTAAGAAGTAAGGTTCTGATGTGTGATCCATCAACATCAGCATCGGTCATAATGACTATTTTATCATATCTTAAATTCTCAATATTAAAATCTTTAGAACCAGTTCCTAATGCATTTATTAAGGTTACTATTTCATTAGATGACATCATTTTAGAAAGAGCTTTTGTATTTTGGTCTTCTCCGTTGTTTTTACCGTTTGATTTTCCATTAACGAATGTATTTAAAATTTTTCCTCTCAAGGGTAGTACAGCCTGATACTCTCGAACTCTACCTTGTTTAGCTGACCCTCCAGCTGAGTCTCCCTCTACTATAAATAATTCTGTTCCTTCTTTTTTTTGTATTTGGCAGTCTGCTAATTTACCAGGCAAGCCTGACAATTCAAAAGCTCCTTTTCTTCTAACACTATCTCTTGCTTTTCTAGCAACATCTCTTGCCATTGCTGCTTGAGTGATTTTTTCTAATACAGTTTTAGCTATTGAAGGATTTTGATCAAACCACGTAGAGACTTTATCACTAATTATATTTTCTACGATTAACCTTACCTCAGATGAAACTAGTTTATCTTTAGTTTGTGATGAGAATTTAGGATCTGGCATCTTAATTGATAATACTGCTGTTAATCCTTCTTTGATGTCTTCTCCAGATAAAGTAATTTTATTTTTTTTATTATTTCTTTCATTAAAATACTTATTAATCACTCTGGTCAGAGCGCTTCTAAAGCCTAATAAATGAGTACCTCCATCTTTTTGAGGGATATTGTTTGTAAATGGGAGTACATCCTCTGAATACCCTGAATTCCACTCAAAAGAACATTCTACCACTACATTGTTTTTTGTTGCAGTCACATATACTGGTTTTTTGAATACTTCTTTTTCATTCTTGTTAACAAGAATTGGTTTTTTGTTATTAATATGTGTTACAAATTCAACGATACCACCATCATATTTATGTACGAATTCTTTATCTTTTTTAGATGTTTGATCAATTAGAGTTATACAAACTCCTTTGTTTAAAAATGCCAACTCTCTAATTCTTTTATCTAAAATTGTTGAGCTAAATTTTATTGATGAAAAAACCTCTTTAGACGGTAGAAAATTTATTTTTGTACCCTTTTTTTTTGTTTTCCCTATTTGTTTTAAAGATTTTACTGTATTTCCGTTATTAAAAATTATTGAATACTCTTTTCCATCTCTGTAAATATTAAGTTCTAGTTTTTCGGATAAAGCATTTACGACTGAAACTCCTACACCATGAAGACCTCCAGAAACTTTATAAGAGTCGTGATCAAATTTACCTCCAGCGTGTAGTTGGGTCATAATTACTTCGGCAGCAGACATCTTTTCACTTTTGTGCATGTCTACTGGAATACCTCTACCATCATCCTCTACAGAAATAGTATTGTCTTTATTTATTGTGACCGTGATATTCTTGCAATAACCAGCTAACGCCTCATCAATGGCATTATCCATTACTTCAAAGACCATATGATGTAAACCGGAACCATCATCAGTATCTCCAATATACATGCCTGGTCTTTTTCTTACAGCGTCTAAACCTTTAAGAACTTTTATTGAGTCCGCACCATAAGCTTGGGTTGAATTTGTAGTAGAATTTTTTGACATTGTTATAATTTAGATGAATGTTTATACCATTTTTTGAGTTCAATAGAAAACGACCAACACAACCAGTTGCTTAGAATGATTAATTACCAATGCTTTTAGCTTAAAATAAAAAAAAATTTGTAAATTACAACAAATTTAGATTTTCATAGGCATTATAACATAATAACTATTTTTATCTGAAGCATCTTCAATTAATACTGGAGAAGCAGAGTCTTTTAAATTCATTTTTAAATCTTTATCTTCAATTTCTGAAGCAATATCAATAAGGTATTTTGAATTAAAGCTTATATTAAGATTTCCTGAATTAAAATTAGCTTTTATTATTTCATTCCCCTCTCCTGAGTTAGCGCTATTAACAGAAAGTTGAACATTATCTTTACTAATTGCTAATTTAACTCCTTCTTTTCTGTCTATTGAAACTGTTGTTACCCTTTCTACGGAGTTTATAAAATCTTTAGATGATAAAACAAGAGTTTTATCATTCCCTGTAGGCACCACTTTTTTGTAATCAGGAAACTTTCCATCAATAACTTTAGAAATTAATTTTATGTTTCCTAAACTAAATTTAATCTTGTTTTCGCTGGTTTGCATTAATAACTTTTCGTTTGACTCTGTCAATAAAGAGCAGAGTTGAAAAACAGTTTTTCTAGGTAGAATTAACGATGAAAAATCGTTCATCTCTTCGATTTCAAGACTACTAGAAGATAATCTGTGACTATCTGTTGAAACTCCAGTTAAGAAATTTCTACCATTCGACTCTGTAATATGTAAAAAAATACCATTTAAATAGTGTCTGGTATCATCATTTGAAATAGCAATTTTTGTCTTATTTAGTAATTTTAAGAATTTTTTATTGTTTAAAGATATTTCTGAACCATCAAATTCATCTGCAAAAGTTGGAAAATTTCCAGTTGGTAGACAAAGTAAATTAAACTCAGCACTATCACTTTTTAGACTAAGTTTGTTTTCTGATTTCAAATCAAAATTTAAGTCAGAATTTGACGAGACTTTCCTAAGTATGTCATAAAGAACGGCTGCTGATGTAGTTGTGCTTCCTTGTTTAGATATTTTTACATCATGTATTTCATCGTAAAAAACTATATCTAAGTCTGTAGCAATTATAGCAAGTTTATTGTCCTTTAATTCTAATAAAACATTTGAAAGTATAGGAAGTGTATTTTTTTTCTCAACAACGCCTTGTACAAAGTTTAACGATTTTAATAGTATGTCTCTTTTAACAATAAATTGCATTCTAATTACTATTCGAGTAATAGACTTTTTATTTGATTAATATTCTTTTTCATTTCATCATCTTGTTCGGATAACCTAGTTATAGTTTTAACTGCATGTATAACTGTGGTGTGATCTCTATTTGCAAACCTTCTTCCAATTTCAGGCAAGGATCTTGCGGTCATCTTTTTTGCCAAAAACATTGCTATTTGCCTTGGTCTAGCTAAAGGTCTAGAACGTCTCTGTGATAACATTTCGCTTAGTGGAATATTAAAATAATTTGAAACAACATTTTGAATTTTATCCACTGTTACAACTTTAATTTGGTTAAACACATCTTTTAAAATACTTTTACAATCATTCATTGTTAAAATTTTGTTATGGACTCTACTAAAAGCGATTACTCTATTTAATATTCCTATCAGCTCCCTAATACTTGTTTTGCTCTCGTTGGCAATATAGTTAATTACATCATCATTTAAGTTTATATTTTCTTTAAATTGACTTTCTATTTCAATGATCTTTTTTTTTATAATATTTATTTTTAACTCTAAATCAGGAGTATCTATATCTACAACCAGTCCTCCTGCTAATCGAGATTTGATTCTTTCTTGAATTCTATCTAATTTCATGGGTGTTCTATCAGCTGATATAATTATCTGAGACCCTTTATCCATTAGACTATTAAATGTGTGAAAGAATTCCTCTTGTAAGCTTTCTTTTCCTCTCATGAATTGAATATCATCAATTATAAAAATTGACGATTTTCTAAAAAAATCCTTAAAATTCACCATGTCATTTTTTTTAATTGATTTTATAAAATGATACATAAACCTCTCAGCTGAAATAAACATAACATTGTTATCTGGTTGTAATTCTAGCCCAATTGCATTGAGTAGATGGGTTTTTCCTAAGCCAACACCTCCACAAATATATAATGGATTATATCTAGACAAGTGTTCACATACTTTTTTAGAATAAGATAAGGCAATTTCATTGCTTTTGCCCTGAATAAAATTTTCAAAATTTAAATTAGGGTTAAGCCTATTGTAATTTAATATAGAGTCTTTTATCTCTGTGACTTTATTAATTTCATCAATTTTTGAGAGATTTGTGCCACCCCTGCTTTCTTCAATTATCTTAAATTCTATTCTATTTAGACTTAATTTAAAACTTTTAACTTGTTCTAAAATCTTATCCAAATATCTAGAAACTATCCAATCTCTAAAAAACCTCGTCGGTACTCCTAAAATGAGATAGTCGTTATATTCTTTTATTAAAGAAATTTTTTGCAGCCAGCTGACATAGATTTCATTGCCAAATGATTTTTTAAAAGAATTTTGCACATCTTCCCAATTTAATGTTTTCTCTTCTTCCGAGACGTAAACATTTTGTTTTTTTGTATTATTTTTGTCCATGTAATTAATTTAAAAAGATAATCCTTTAAACTATTTTTATAAAACTTTTGCAACTAGCTAGAGGTTGTAATGAAAAAAAAAATTAAATTGGTTGCATCTTTAGCGTTTTAATAGAATAAAAAATTTTCTTACAACTTGGAAAAGAATTTTATATTATATAAATAAACTAAATGTAGGAGAATTTATCTAGATTGGCCTACTTGTTGATTTAAATAGTTTATGATTTTATTTTTTTTGATATTCTCGAAATTTTTCTTGATGCAGTTCGTTTATCTACTACTCCTGATTTAGCAACCTGCATTAGAATTGATTGAAATTTTGAAAAATACTGTTTAGCTTTAGTCTTATCTTTGGATTTTACAAGAGCTTCCATGTTTTTAACAGCGGTCTTGTACTTGCTTTTTCTAATTCTATTAGTTTGAGTTTGTTTTTTAACTCTTCTTACTCTTCGAATTGCTGATTTTGTATTTGGCATATTTTTAAAGATGTATATATCGCACTATTATTAGGGTCAACTTTATTATTTTTGACATATAACACAAAAAAAACTCGATCTGTTTGAAAGATTAATTTTCTTTATCTTTCCATTACAATCAGCGTTAGAACATTTCTCACTTTTTCTTCCATATACATTGAATAATTGTTGAAAATTTCCTTTTTTTTCCTTCGCTATTTGAAAAATTTTTAATTGAGGAACCACCCAACGATATTGCCTTTTTCAAAACAGTTTTTGTGTGTTTGATAATACTTATTATGTTTTGATCGGTTAATTTAACTATTTTTCTTTTTGGATTGATTTTACTTAAAAAAAGAATTTCATTTGCATAAATGTTCCCTAAACCTGAAAGAAATTTTTGATCCATCAAAAGATCTTTGATATTTCTTTTTTTTCCCTTTAAATAACTTTTGAAATATTCAAAATTAAAATTACTACTCAACGGCTCAGGTCCAAGCAACTTAAGATGTTCAACGTTATCAATGTTATTTTTAGAAAAAATTTTTATAAAACCAAATTTTCTAACATCATTAAAAATCAATTGTAAATTACCACTAAAGTAAAAAATTATTCTATTATGTTTTTTTAAACTATCTTCAATTTGGTAATAAAAACTAGTTTTTAATATCTTTTTATTCTTGTTAATTAAAAAAAATTTTCCTGTCATTCCTAAATGAGCAACCATAGTAAAATTTTTATCAAAAAAAAATAATAGATACTTAGATCTTCTAATAATTTTTTGTATTTTTAATCCAATAATCTTTTTTAAATCTTGTTTTTTAACTTTATATCTTAAATTTCCGTCATTTATTTTAACTTTTTTTAAAGTCAAATTAATTATTTGACTTTCTAGAGACCTTTTAACAACTTCAACTTCTGGTAATTCTGGCATATAATTTAATTATGAAAAACACTATTCTAGATAAAACTAAACTAGTCAATTCAGTATTTACAAAAGTCCATGAAAGATATGATCTAATGAATGATATTATGTCATTAGGTGTTCATAGAATATGGAAAAATAAGTTTTTAAACTGGATGAGTCCGCAAATAGATAATACTCTAATAGATGTTGGATCAGGCACAGGAGATATAGCAAAATTATTTTCAAATAAAACCGATCATTTCACTGAAATTTCATGTGTTGAGCCTAATAAAGAAATGTTTCTCGCTGGTAAAAAAAATTTAGTAAAATTTAAAAATATACAATGGTATAAATCTAAAGCTGAAAGCTTGCCATTTAAAGAAAATAAATTTGATTTTTATACAATAAGTTTTGGCATTAGGAATGTTTCCGACATAAACAAAACTTTAAAAGAAGCTTATAGAGTAATAAAACCGGGTGGAAGATTTATGTGCCTAGAATTTTCTAAAGTGAATAACGAAATTATTAATCTATTTTACCAACAATACTCTAAAGCAATTCCCTTTGTAGGAAAATATATAGTTGGATCATCCAAGCCATATGAATATTTAATCAAAAGTATTAATGATTTTTATAATCAAAAAGAGTTAGCTCAATTGATTATTAAAAATGGATTTTCAAATGTAGAATATAGAAATCTTTCTGGTGGTATTTCTGCTATACATTCTGGATGGAAAATTTAAATGTTTAATCGAGTTTTTCAACTAATCAAAATTGCCAGAAAATTATCTACTTCTGGGGCAGTCGAGACAATAAATCAAATATATAAATTACCATTAACAATTAATTTTTTTTTTAATATTATCTCTATAGGCTCACAGAAAAAAATATTAAATAATCAAAAAAAACCTGGGGAGAGACTTTGTATTGCTTTAGAAAGTATGGGTACTACTTTTATTAAACTTGGTCAATTTCTAGCTACTAGACCGGATATTCTTGGAGATGAATTAGCTCAAAATTTAGAAAAACTGCAAGATAAACTTCCTGCATTTGATACCTATGAAGCAAAAAAAATAATTAAAAAAGAAGTTGGTGAAACCCAATTTAATAAAATCTTGAAAATTAGTGAACCTATTGCGGCTGCATCTATTGCTCAAGTACATATTGCTAATATTGAAATCGAAAATCAAAGTAAAGAAGTTGCTATAAAAATTTTACGTCCAAATATTGAAAAGCTATTTAATGAAGAGTTGGATGCTTTGATGTTGTTTGCTTATATAGTTGAAAATACATTCTCTAAAGCTAAAAGATTAAAACTTATTGAAGTAGTTCATTTATTGCGCGAGATAACTAATATAGAAATGGACTTGCGGTTTGAGGCTGCAGCAGCTAACGAATTATATGATAATACTAAAAATGACAAAGGTTTCAATGTCCCTAAAATTTACTGGAACTATACTTCAAAAAAAATTCTTACTTTGGATAGAGTAAACGGAGTTTCTATAAGAGAACATTCAAAACTAAAAGAGTCAGGTATAGATTTAAAAATGTTAGCTGAAAATCTAATACAACATTTTTTAAAACAAGCAGTAAGAGATGGTTTTTTTCATGGTGATATGCATCAAGGCAACTTATTTGTAGATGAGCAAGGAAATATTATACCTGTTGATTTTGGAATAATGGGCAGATTAGATAAAAATAATAGAAAATTTTTAGCAGAGATTTTGTATGGTTTTATTCAAAGAGATTATACTAAAGTAGCTGAAGTGCATTTTCAAGCAGGCCTAGTCCCACAAAACGCTTCGAAAGATGAGTTTGCTCAGGCATTAAGATCTGTTGGTGAACCAATTTTTGGTCAAACAATAAAAGATATATCTGGGGGAAATTTGTTAGCCCAACTTTTTGAAATAACTGAAAAATTTAATATGCCTACTCAAACTCCTCTGCTTATTTTACAAAAAACTATGGTAGTAGTAGAAGGTGTTGCACGAAAATTATACCCTGAAACTAATATCTGGGAAGTTTCAAGACCAATCTTAGAAGATTGGCTGAAAAATGTTAAAGGACCTAAGTCCACTTTAGATACTGCGATTAATACTTCAGCTGAAATTATAAAAAGAATTCCTGACTTTCCTGATATAATGGACAAAGCTAATTATGCTTTACAGTTAATGGCGGAAGGTAAACTCAATTTAGGTATAAGTAATAATAGGAATTTGGAATTTGAGCAGATGAAGATAAAAAACTTCAGAAACAATTTAATTATAGGCTCTTTTGGTATTGTAATTATTATCTTATTAGTATTTTAATTAGAAATGACACTTAAAAATAAAAAAATATTGATAATTGTTGGGGGTGGCATAGCTGCTTATAAAGCTCTCGATTTAATCAGATTATTAAAAAAAAATAATGTCATTATTAAAACCATCCTCACAAAAAGTGGTAGGGAATTTGTAACACCACTTTCAATTACCACATTAACAAAAAGTAAAACTTTTGAGGATATGTTTGATAAAAATAGCGAAGCAGAGATAGACCATATTTCTTTATCTAGGTGGGCTGATTTAATAATTGTTTTACCTACAACAGCAAACTTTATGACTAAATTAAGTTTGGGTAAGGCTGAAGATTTAGCAACTACAGTTTTACTAGCTTCAAACAAGGATATACTTTTAGTCCCAGCAATGAATGTTCGAATGTGGCTGCATAAAGCAACGCAAAAAAATTTAAATATTTTACAAGACTATGGCTACCATTTTATTGGACCTGAAAAAGGGGAAATGGCATGTGGAGAGTATGGTGAAGGTAAAATGTCTAGTCCAAGACAAATTTTTGTTTATCTTAAAAATTATTTTCACCAAAAAAATTTAGTTAAGAATAAAAATTTAAAAGCGCTTATCACAACTGGTCCAACAAGGGAATATCTCGATCCTGTAAGATATATTTCAAACGAGTCAAGTGGAAAACAAGGCTATGAGTTGGCTTTGGCTTTAAAAAGATTGGGTGTAAAAACTAAACTTATAACAGGTCCAACGAATTTAACTCATGGAAATGATTTAAAAATAAAAAAAATTATTTCTGCCAAAGAAATGATGGATGAAGTAAAAAAATCTTTACCAGTAGATATTGCAATATGTGCTGCAGCTGTTTCAGATTTTAAACCAATTAGAAAAAGTAAAACCAAAATTAAAAGAAAAAACTTTAATGAAAAAAATATTACTTTAGAAAAAAATCCAGATATTTTAGATTATTTAAGTAAAAATAATAAAGCAAGACCAGGAGTTGTTGTAGGGTTTTCAGCTGAAACAGAAAATGTTATTCATAATTCAATAACAAAGATAAAGGAAAAACATTGTGATTTAATTATTGCAAATGATGTCTCTCGAAAAAGTTTTGGTTTTAATTCTGACTATAATAAAGTTTCGATAATTGATAAAAATGGTAAGATAAAATTTATTCCTAAAAATAAAAAAAGTTACATTGCAAATATAATAGCTAAAATTATACTAGATAAACTTTTGGTTAATGATAAAAATTTTAATTAAAAAGTTATCAAAAAAAGTTTCTTTGCCAAAATATGAAACCAGCGAGTCCTCTGGCATGGATATATCTGCAAATATTGACTCAAAGATAAATATAAAACCAGGTGATACCGCTATTATTCCTTCAGGCATAGCTTTATCAATTCCAAAGGGGTTTGAAGCTCAAATAAGACCACGATCCGGTTTAGCAGCTAAACAAAAAATTAGTGTTTTAAATACTCCAGGCACTATCGATGCAGATTATAGAGGGGAAATTAAAGTAATCTTAATTAATCATAGTAGAGAATTGTTCACTGTTGAAAATGGTCAACGTATAGCACAAATGGTTATTTGTCCTATTGTCCAAGTTCAGCTTGAGGAAGTTGATGTCTTAAGTGAGACGAAGAGAGGAAAAGATGGTTTTGGCTCTACTGGAAAATAGTAACCTAAAATGAAATTTAGATATAATCAATATAGAAGATTTGAAAAACAAATAATATTAAAAAAAATAGGGCTAAAGGGTCAAAAAAAAATATTTTCAAGCAAAGTTTTAGTAGTAGGGCTTGGAGGTTTGGGGTGCCCTCTTTTAATTTATCTAGCAAATTCAGGTATAGGTAAAATTGGCATTGTTGATTTTGATAAAATAGAACTCTCAAATTTAAATAGGCAAATTTTATTTAGTATCAATGACATAGGTAAATATAAGGTCAACCAAGCTAAAAAAGTTATTAAGAAAATTAACAAAAAAATCAAAATAAAATCCTTCAATGAAAAATTGTCAATCAGAAATATTAATAAAATTTGTAAAAACTACGATATTATTTGTGATGGTACAGACAATTTCGATACCAGATACCTAATTAATGACTTTTGCAGAAAAAAAAACAAAATTTTGATTACCTCTGCCATAAGTAAATTTGACGGTCATTTAATGAAATTTAATTTTAAAAAAAAGGGACCTTGTTTTAGATGTTTTATGCCCAAGCCGCCAGAATTAGAAAATAATTGTCAGTTAGAAGGGATATTTTCCCCTGTAGCTGGAATAATGGGATCGTTGCAAGCAAATGAGGTTTTAAAATCAATTTTAAAGTTAAGAAATGATTTAACTAATCAAATTTTAATATTTGATGCTTTGAAGGCTGACTTTCGTAAATTAAAAATATCTATCAATTCAAAATGTACTAATAAATGTTAAGAATTTTAGTTATCTTAAGTTTTTTTTTTTTTGAAAGTATTAGTTTTTCTAATGACGAATACTTCTTAACTTTACGTTATAATGAGGTGAATTTGAGACAAGGTCCTTCAAAAGAATATCCTATAAAAATTTTATATAAAAAAAAATTTTTACCTGTCTTAGTTCAAGATCAATCTTACAATTTTAGAAAAATTAAAGATCATGAAAATAATACAGGATGGATTCATATTTCTCAACTTTCAAAAAAAAAAGCAGCAATCAATATTGAGAAAGAATTAATAATGTTCAAGAGATCGACCGTTTATTCAAATCCAGTAGCAATTTTGAAAAAGGGTAGACTTATAAAAATTAAAAGATGTAAAATCAATTGGTGTAAAGGGGTTTCAGGAAAATTTGAAGGTTGGCTTAAAAAGGATGGTCTTTGGGGTCGTCTTTAATTTTTCATCTTTGATGCCCAAAATTTATCTAACAAAAAATACCATACAGCATTAGCTAAAGGCTCAACTATGGCATCCGTTAATGCTATCATAAATGGCACATCTGCGATTGACATCAAGACGATTATAGCAATTGCGAAGTGACCAATAGTATAAACTATTGTTCTTAAAATTGACCCTTTATTATTTGAGTATACATTCTTAGCAGCAGTAAAAATTCCTTGAGTAAATTCTACCATAAATATATTAATTCAACTTTTTAAGATTTTTTCTATCAGCATTCATTACCTTGCTCCATACAGAAACAAAGTCTCTAATAAATTTATCTTTATTGTCATCTTGGGCGTACACTTCAGAATAAGATCGCAATATTGAGTTAGACCCAAAAACTAAATCTGCTCTAGATGCAGTAAATTTAACTTTCTTTGTTTTACGATCAATAATATCGTAAGAGTTCTTACCTGTTGGTTTCCAGATATATTTCATGTCGACCAAATTAATAAAAAAGTCGTTTGTCAAAGCTCCAACTTTATCAGTTAATATGCCTTTGTTTTTGGCAGACTTATGATTTGTTCCCAATACTCTCATGCCACCAATTAAGCAGGTCATTTCTTTTGCGGTTAGTCCCATCAAAGAAGCGCGCTCTAATAAAAGTTCCTCTGGCATCACAGAGTAATCTGATTTTACATAATTTCTAAATCCGTCGTGTAACGGCTCTAACCACTTAAAATTTTTAATTTCAGTTTGTTTTTGAGAAGAGTCACCTCTACCGGGATTAAACGGAACTTTAATCTTGGAGCCACCTTTTTTTATTGCTTTTTCAAGCCCTACATTTCCTGCAAGAATAATTGTATCGGCAACTGTTGCTCCAGTTTTTTTTGCTATATTTTCAAGAACTTTTAATATTTTTGATAGTTTTTCAGGCTCGTTAGCTTCCCAATTCTTCATAGGCTCTAATCGAATTCTAGCTCCATTAGCTCCTCCTCTTTTATCTGTTATCCTATAAGTTCTAGCGCTATCCCAAGCAGTAGTTATTAAATCACTAGTGCTTAATTTACTTGCCAGAATCATTTTTTTAACTTTGTCGACATTGAATTTTTTTTTTGGAGATGGAACGTTTCCTTGCCAGAGAAGATCTTCTTTGGGGGCCCAAGGACCAATATAATTTTCTCTGTTTCCCATTGTTCTATGAGTTAGTTTAAACCAAGCACGAGCAAATGAATCTTCAAAAAATTTTGGATCTTTGTAAAATCTTTCTGAAATTTTTCTATATTCTGGATCCATAGCCATAGCCATGTCTGCGTCAGTAAACATTAATCTAGCTTTCTTTTTAGGGTCTCCTAAATCAACAGGTTTTTTTTCTTCTTCAAGATTAATAGGTTCCCACTGCCACGCACCAGCTGGGCTTTTTTTACTTTCCCACTCATAATTTAATAAAAGATCTAAGTACTGGTGATCCCATTTGTCAGGATTAGTCGTCCAAGCTCCTTCGAGACCTGAAGTTATTTGATTTACACCAGTTCCATTTTTTTGATTCCATCCAAATCCTTGCTCGTGAATATTTGCTCCTGCTGGTTCAGGACCTAAATTAGCGGGGTCCCCGTTTCCATGAGCTCTTCCTATAGAGTGCCCTCCAACAGTGAGTGCTGCAGTTTCTACATCATTCATTCCCATTCTGCCAAAGGTTTCTCTGACATCCATTGCTGTTCTTACTGGGTCTGGTTTGCCTTCTACACCTTCTGGGTTTACATAAACTAACTGAAAATGAGATGCTGCAAGTGGTGCTTCTAAAGAAGAACGATCTTGTGGATCACCATATCTGTCGACAGCAAGAGGAACTGTTTCTTTACCCCAATAAACATCTTTTTCAGGTCCCCATATATCTTCTCTACCAAATGAAAAACCAAAAGTCTTAAATCCAGCTTTTTCATAAGCCATAGTTCCAGCTAATACCATTAAATCTGACCAACTTAATTTATTTCCATATTTTTTTTTAATTGGCCAAAGAAGACGTCTGGCTTTATCTAGATTTGTATTATCTGGCCAAGAGTCCTGCGGAGAGAACCTGTGTGAGCCAACATTTGGTCTACCATCAAATTCTCTATAAGTTCCTACTTGGTGCCAAGTCAATCTTACCATTAGGCCAGTATAGCTTCCTAAATCTGCCGGCCACCACTCTTGACTATCCGTCATTAATTTTAATAAATCTTTTTTTAAGGCTTTAAAATTTAATTTTTTAACTTCTTTTTTGTAATTAAATCCTGGAAGAGGATTGGTTTTAGTGTCATGTTGATGTAAAATATCTAAATTAATACTATTTGGCCAGAGACGAGCTGTATTAGACTCACCTGCTTTTGTTATACCACCGTGCATAACAGGACATTTACCATTCCCACTTTTCTTAAATTCTACGCTCATAGTTATTTAGTTTAGTATCTAGTTTATAATAATTCTAAACTAGAAAGTCAACAATAGATAATTATTTTTGAATTCTAATTACAACTTCGAGATTTTTTATTTTTTTACCTTTTGGTGGAATTGGCACTTTGCTTAATTTTATTTGATTATAATTTATATCAGTAAGTTCCTTTGACCCTTCATCATAGAAATGATGGTGCGACTTAATGTTCGTATCGTAGTAGCTTTTATTTTTGCTGGTTAAAATTTCTTTTAAATAGCCGGCGTTAGTAAATGCCTCAACTGTATTATATATTGTTGCTAAGGAAATTTTTTCATTTCCACTTTTATTTATTTTTCTATTTAGAGTTTCAACTGTGAAATGGAAAGTTTTATTATTGTCAAATAAATTTTTAGCTATTAAAATTCTTTGTTTAGTGGGCCTAAGGCCTGAACCTCTTAATTTATTTATAATTTCGTTTTTTTGGTTCATAAATTTGGTCATTTATTGATTAATTATATAATTATTTATATATAATTGTATATAAATCAAGTAAAAACTACTAACTTAACCTATGCAAAAAAATAGCTTTAATTATGAAGAGTTAATCGCTTGCGGCAAAGGAGATTTATTTGGAGAGGGGAATGCAAAACTACCTTTACCGCCAATGTTAATGTTTGACAGGATAACAGAAATAAAAAAAGATATTGGTGAATTTAAAAAAGGTTTTATTAAAGCTGAACTAGATATCAAAGATAATTTATGGTTTTTTGATTGCCATTTTCAAAATGATCCTGTAATGCCTGGATGTTTGGGCTTAGATGCAATGTGGCAGTTAGTTGGATTTTATTTAGGATGGACAGGAGAACCTGGTAAAGGAAGAGCTTTAGGAGTAAACTCAGTAAAATTTACAGGAGAAGTGCTTAAAAATACCAAGATAGCTACTTATGAAATAAATATGAAACGAATTTTAAAAAAAGAAGGTGCAGTAGTTGGCTTAGCTGATGGTATACTAAATGCAGATGGTAAAACTATTTACAAAGCGGAAAATTTAAAAGTAGGACTGTTTAAATCATGAAAAGAGTAGTTGTAACAGGTGTAGGAATTGTATCTTGTCTTGGCAACAATCAAGATGAGGTTTACAAATCATTATTAAATTCAACATCAGGAATTTCTTTTTCTGAAGAATATAAAGAGTTTAATCTTAAAAGTAATGTTCATGGCAAACCAAAGATTAAACTTGAAGACCACGTTGATCGAAAATTTATTAGATTCATGGGGCCTGGATCAGCTTATAATTATATATCCATGAATGAAGCTGTAAAAGACTCTGGTTTAGAAGAAAAAGATATAAGCAACATTACTACTGGAATGATAATGGGATCAGGAGGACCTTCCATTGAAAATGTTATTTTAGCAGCTGATAAAACAAGGGAGAAGAATCCAAAAAGAATGGGTCCTTTTGTTGTCCCTAGAACAATGTCTAGCACCGCTTCAGCTACTTTAGCCGTTCCATTTAAAATTAAAGGAGTGAATTATACAATTAGTTCCGCATGTGCGACTAGTGGACACTGTATTGGTAATGCGATGGAATTAATACAACTTGGAAAACAGAAGATTATATTTGCAGGCGGAAGTGACGAAGTTCATTTTGCTATGACAGCAATGTTTGACGCTATGACAGCATTATCATCAAAATACAATGATACTCCCGAGAAGGCCTCAAGACCTTATGATAAAACTAGGGATGGCTTTGTTATTTCGGGTGGAGGTGGAGTAGTAGTTTTAGAGGAATATGAACACGCTAAAGCAAGGGGTGCAAAAATTTACGCAGAACTTACAGGATATGGAGCAACTTCAGATGGTTATGATATGGTGGCACCTTCTGGAGAGGGTGCAGTAAGATGTATGAAAATGGCTTTAAATACTGCAAAGAATAAGATTGATTACATAAATACTCACGGTACCTCTACTCCTGTTGGAGACATAACTGAATTAAAAGCGGTCGGAGAAGTATTTAAAGATTACAAACCTAAAATTAGCTCAACAAAATCTTTAGCTGGTCATTCTCTTGGAGCTACTTCAGTGCATGAAGCCATTTACAGTCTAATAATGATGAAAAATAAATTTATTGCAGCTTCGGTCAATATTACAGATATGGATGAGGAAGCTAAAAAATATCCTATTGTAACTAAAGTTGAGAAAGACGTAACTTTGAATTCAGTAATGTCAAATAGTTTTGGTTTTGGAGGAACTAATGCAACTTTAGTTTTTGAAAAGGTATAACTTATGAGTTTAATGAAAGGTAAAAAAGGATTAATCATGGGCGTCGCGAATGAGCGTTCTATTGCATGGGGTATTTCTCAAAAACTTGCTGAAGCAGGTGCTGAGCTAGCATTTACATATCTAGGTGATGCATTAAAAAAAAGAGTAATTCCTTTAGCAGAAAAGTTAAATTCTAATGCCACTTTTAGCTGTGATGTAGAAAAGAAAGATCAAGTGGTTAAGCTTTTTGAAGATATTAAATCTCAATGGGGCAAAATTGACTTTGTTGTTCATGCAATAGCTTTTTCAGACAAATCAGAGTTATCAGGTGAATATTTAAATACGACTAGAGAAAATTTTTTAAAAAGCATGTTAATTTCATGTTTTTCTTTTACAGAAATAGCAAAAGAGTCCTCAAAAATTATGAATGAAAATGGAAGTATGCTTACTCTTACTTATGAATCTACGAAAGCTATACCAAATTATAATGTAATGGGAGTTTGTAAATCTGCTCTAGAAGCAAGTGTAAAATATTTAGCAAGAGATTTGGGTGTAAAAAAAATAAGAGTGAATGCAATAAGTGCTGGCCCAATTAAAACTTTAGCTGCTTCAGCAATCGGTGATGCAAAATTTTTATATAAATGGAATGAAGATCATTCCTTTCTTAAAAGAAATGTGGATATAAAAGATGTTGGAAATTCAGCCTTATACCTAATTAGTGACTTAGCTTCAGGCGTTACTGGTGAAATACACTACGTAGATGCTGGTTATAATAAAGTTGGTATGCCTAACCCAAAAAATATATCCTGACCTGCAAAGGTATCATACCTAATATAAATCATTAACATATAGATAAGAGTAAATGATAAATAATTTTAAAAAAAAAATTAAAGATAAATTAAACAATTTTTTTGATTGGGTTAAAGGCGCAGAATTAATCGAGTTAAATACTTGCAATGTAGAAGAGGATCCTATTAGACCTGAGCTTAATTTGGAATTTAGAACAAGTTATGGGCGCAAAATTTTTGGAGTAAAATATAAAGATGAAATTTGTGCTATTATGTGTTTTGGCTACACAAATGATATTCCAAAAACAATTGAGGAATTAGATTTGATGACTAAAGATGCTCACCTTCAAAGTACCCTTAGAGATCAAAAAGTGGGAAAAATAGCTATTGCTTATACAGTTTGGTCAAAAAAAAAGGGTGGGGGAAAATTAATAGTAAAAGAAGTTTTTAAAAAAATCAAACGTTCAAATCATTTAAACAGGTTAGTTACTTTATCTCCACTTACTGAAATGGCTAGAAGCTTTCATTTGCGTAACGGCGCAATAGAGCTTCAGGTTAATCAAAAAACACAAAATTTTGAATATAAAATCTAAGAATTTATGCTACAGCTTGTTTTATCGATAGTTTGACTTTACCTCTGTCAAACCCAACAACCTTTACTGAAACTTCATCACCTTCTTTTACAACATCTCCTACTTTAGCAACTCTTTTAGCTGCAAGTTCAGAAATATGAACCAGTCCGTCCTGCTTGCCTAAAAAATTAACAAAAGCTCCGAATTCCATAATTTTTACAACTTTTCCCTTATAAATTTTTCCCATCTCTGGTTTAGCTACTAAACTTTTGATGAACTCTAGAGCTTTATTTCTTGAGGCTTCATCTGGTGCAGCAACTGTTACTTCTCCAGTATCTTTAACATCAACTTTTGCACCTGACGTCTCAACTATTTCTCTGATTGTTGCTCCTCCTTTGCCTATTACTGTTGCGATATCTTTCTTATCGACTTTTATAGTTTCCATTTTAGGAGTATGTTTTGAAAACTCTTTTCTAGAAGACTTTAGGGCTTTATTCATCTCACCTAGAATATGCTCTCTTCCACCTTTTGCTTGGTCTAGAGCTTTTTCCATAATATCAAATGTGATGCCTGTAATTTTAATATCCATTTGAAGAGATGTAATACCATCTTTAGTTCCCGCTACTTTAAAATCCATATCTCCTAAGTGATCTTCATCACCTAAAATATCTGAAAGCACTGAGTAATTATCGCCTTCTTTTATCAATCCCATCGCTATACCAGCTACAGGCTCTTTTATGGGTACCCCCGCATCCATAAGTGATAAGGAGGTTCCGCAAACTGTGGCCATAGAGGAAGAGCCATTAGACTCTGTAATTTCTGACACAACTCTTAGAGTATAGGGAAAATTTTCTTTTAATGGTAATGATGAATTAATAGCTCTCCAGGCTAATTTACCGTGTCCAATTTCTCTTCGACCGGTTCCAATTCTACCACATTCACCAACAGAGAAAGGCGGAAAGTTATAATGTAGCATAAAACTAGATCTCTGCATTCCTTCAAGGCTTTCTAATCTTTGTTCATCATCAGTCATTCCCAAAGTTGTAACAACTAATGCTTGGGTCTCTCCCCTGGTAAATAAGGCAGAACCATGCGTTCTTGGAAGTACTCCAACTTCACATTGAATTTTTCTTACATCAGCCAACCCTCTTCCATCAATTCTTTTTTTGTCTTTTAATATCGCTGTTCTAACAATATCTTTTTCTAAAGATTTTAATTGTGCCATAGCCTGATTTTCTGTAACACCTTCATCTTCAGTAAACATTTCTTTTACTTTAGACTCTATTTCAGAGATGGCTGTTGATCTTTTCTTTTTATCTATTTCTTTAAAAGCTGCTCTAAGGCCAGCTTCGAATTTATCAGTAATTTTCTTTTTTACAACTGAATGATCTACTTCTTCTATTTCCCATTTAGGTTTGCTAGCTTTTTTAGCTAATTTTTCAATTGCTTTAATTACAGGTATAAAGTTTTCATGACCAAACTTTACTGCATCCAACATTATTTTTTCTGAAAGGCCAGAAGTTTCTGACTCAACCATTAAAACTGCATCTTTAGTTCCAGCAACAACTAAATCTAATTCTGAGTCCTTTAATTCTTCTATAGATGGATTAATTAAAAATTTGCCATCTTTATATCCAACTCTACTTGCAGCTATAGGACCCTGAAAAGGAAGTCCTGATATTGATAAAGCCGCAGATGAAGCGATAATTGATAAAATATCTGGTTGATTTTCACCATCATAAGACAACACTGTGGGAAGCAATTGAACTTCATTTAAAAAGCTCGAAGGAAATAAAGGCCTAATTGGCCTGTCAATAAGTCTTGAAATTAAGGTTTCAGCCTCAGTGGGTCTTGCTTCTCTTTTAAAATAACCACCTGGAATTTTTCCAGCTGCGTAATATTTTTCTTGATAATTTACTGACAATGGAAAATAATCTTGCCCATCCTTCAATTTTTTTGCTCCAACCGCTGTAGCTATTACAACAGTTTCTCCACAAGTTGCGATAATTGCTCCATCTGCTTGTCTAGCAATTCTTCCTGTTTCTAAAGTTATTTTTTTTCCATTTATTTCGACTTCTTCTTTGTGAATTTTAAACATTATTTCCTTAAATTTAGTTGTTTTATAATTTTTTGGTATGATTCAGAATTTTTCTTTTTAAGATAAACTAGTAGTTTTTTTCTTTTATTAACTGATTTTGTTAGACCTAAAGTTGAATGCTTATCTTTCTTAAATTTTTTAAAATGTTCTGAAAGTTTAGATATTTTATCAGTTAATAATCCTATTTGTATTTCTGTAGATCCTACATCTTTAGCATGAATTGCTAATGATTTAATTGTATCTTTTTTTTTCTGTATCATTTATTTTTATTTTTCTTATTATTTTCTCAATCTTTTCAGCATATTCAAATGAGTTATCTTCAACAAATGTAAGTTTAGGAAGAAACTTTATATCTAGCCTTTTAGACAGCGCTTTTCTAACAAGATGAGAGTATTCCGTCAAGGCTCTTACTGTTTCTTTCATATCTACGCCACCTAGAGGTATTACGTATACCCTAGCTGTTTTTAAGTCAGGAGTCATTCTAACTTCTGTGACTGTGACTAATTTTGAATTTATTGTTGGAATTTTAGCTTCATTCCTTATAAATAATTCACCTAAACTTTGCTTAACTAATTCTCCAACTCTTAACTGTCTTTGACTAAAAGTTCTTTGAGAAGATTGATTTCCCATTATATTGTCCTTTGTATTTTTTCCGCTTGGTATGACTCGATCACATCTTTTTCTTTAAAGTCGATGTAATCTTTGATGCTTATTCCGCATTCTAAACCTGTGCCTACTTCTTTGACTTGATTTTTCTCTCTGTAAATACTTTGAATTTCACCGTTATACACAACCACGCCATCTCTAATAATTCTTGCTTTAGATCTACTTTTAATTTCTCCGTTAATTACTTTTGATCCAGCAATTTTACCAGCATTGGATACCTTAAATATTTTTTGTATTTCTGCAGATCCTAAGATCGTCTCTTTTATATCCGGTTCTAGTAAACCAGATAGAGATTTTTCGACATGTTCTAATGCTTCATAAATAATATTAAAGTATTTTATATCAATTTTTTGTTCTTCAGCTAATTTTTTAGCTTCTCTATTTGGTTTTACATTAAATCCTATTAAAATTGCATTTGATGCTTTAGCTAAAGAAACATCTGTTTCATTGATCATTCCGATATCAGATAAAATAATTTTTGCTTCAACTTCTTCATGTTTAATTTTATTAATTGCCATCTTTAAAGCTTCGCTGGAACCTTGAACATCAGATTTTATAATAATGTTTAATTCATCTTTTTCTTTGACATTGTCAAAAAGTGTAGTTTTGTCTTTAACTAAAACTTTATTTTTTACAAAATTATTTTTTTTATATTCAGCCATTTCTTTAGCTTCATTTTCATTTTTTGTTACCAAAAATTCGGCGCCAGCAAATGCTGAACTATTCATTCCTAAAATTTCAACTGGCATTGAAGGGATTGCTTCTTCGATATTTTTACCCTCATAATTAATCATGGCTCTAATTTTACCCCACGTATCTCCACAAATAAAATGATCACCTTTTTTTAATTTTCCATTACTTATTAATACTGTTGATACAGGGCCTTTACCTTTATCAATTTTAGACTCAATAACAACTCCTTTGGCCTGCCCAGAAAATGAAGCTTTTAAATCTAAGATTTCAGATTGCAACAATATGCTCTCTTTTAATTTATCCAAATTAGTTTTTTTAAGTGCTGATACTTCTACAAAAAGAGTGTCTCCACTCAGATCTTCAGCAATTAACTCGTACTGCATCATCTCGTTTTTAATTTTACTAATATTTTTTTCAGGTAAATCACATTTATTAATTGCAACTATTATCGGAACTTTTGCTGCCTTAGCGTGCTTTATAGCTTCTACAGTCTGAGGCTTAATGCCGTCATCAGCTGCAACCACTAAAACTACTATGTCAGTTATCTTAGATCCTCGAGCTCGCATTTCAGTAAAAGCCGCATGTCCTGGTGTGTCAATAAATGTAATACTTCTATTTTTCTCAGTTTTAACTTGATATGCCCCTATATGCTGAGTAATTCCTCCGTGCTCTGCAGAGACAACGTTTGCATCTCTTAAAGAGTCCAATAAAGAAGTTTTTCCATGATCAACATGTCCCATAATCGTAACTACAGGAGGTCTTATTTTTACCTCTCCTTCAAGTATTTCTTTTACTTTATTTGTCTCTAAAGATGGTTCATCTTCAATTATAGGCTTATGACCAAATTCTTTAACAATATATTCAGCAGTATCTTTGTCTATATTGTGGTTGATGGTTGCTATTACCTTCATGTTAAACAAGAACTTTATTATATCGTTAGATTTTTCCGCCATTCTGTTAGAAAGTTCTTGAATAGTTATTTGCTCAGGTATTTTTACATCTCTAATAACTTTTTTAAATTCTTTTTTTTCTTCGTTTTCTGGTTTTGTTTTTTTTTCTTTTAGTCTAGCTCTTTTTACAGATGCCAAACTTCTTTGTTTGATCTCTATTTCTTCAACATTTAAAGCTCTTGAAACTGTTAACTTAAAATCTCTTTTGTCTACTGGACTTTTTAGTTTAAGTTTACTCTTTCCAGTTGGCTTATTATCTTTTTTAATAAATTCTTTTGTTGCCTGCTGCTCAATAAATTTCCGAGCAAAATTCTTTTTTTTAAAACTAGACTCATTGGTATTTTTTATTGGCTGGTTAGATTTAGAAAAGCTTTGATTATTTCTAAAAGGTTTTTTCTTTTCAATGGAAAAAGCTTTTTTTCCATCTCTATTTATAGAAGAAGTCGTGTCAATTTTTTTTTTTAAATTAGATGATATCGTAAGTGTTTTCTTTTTATCTTTTTCCATAACATTATTTGTAAACAATCTCTCTAGCAGCCATAATTAACTCGTCGGCTTCTTTCCTTGATAATGAGAATTCTTCCAAATATCCTTCAATTCTTATTTTTTTTCCTTTTATTTCATCAAATCCCCCTATCAGCTCATCAGAAGATAAGTCAGCAAAATCTTGTAACTTTTTTATATTTTTTTGTCCTAATATTACAAGCATTCCTTGGGTCATACCTTTTAAATTAATTAAAGACTCCTCGACGCCTAATTCTTTTAGTTTTTGAGCAACAGCTTCTTTTTCTTTTATTAAATTCTCTTTTGATCTATTAATTAACTCTTGTGCAGTTTCTTCATCAATAGCGTCAATTTTTGAAATATTCTCTGGAGTAGTTTGAGCTATTTCCTCAATGCTTGTGAACCCTTCGGATACTAAAAGCTGTCCTAGGGTTTCGTCAACTTCAAGATTTTTGATTAAAGTTTCTGTTCTGTCTTTAAACTCTGCTTGCCTTCTTTCTGAGTCTTCTTTGTCAGTTAAAATGTCAATTTCAAAATTTGTAAGTTTAGATGCTAACCTTACATTCTGTCCTCTTCTACCAATAGCTTTACTTAAATTTTCTTCGGTCAAAATTATATCAATTCTCTTATTTTCTTGATCAATTAAGACTTTCTGAATTTCTGCTGGAGAGAGAGACTCTGAAATTAATGTTGGCAAGTCCTCTGTCCACTTTATAATATCAATTTTTTCTCCATGTAATTCATTAACTATCGTTTGAACTCTGCTTCCTCTCATTCCAACACATGCGCCAACAGGGTCGATGGATGAGTCTTGTGAGAAAACACAAATTTTGGCTCTACTACCTGGATCTCTCGCCACTGATTTAATTTCTATTGTCCCTTCATAAATCTCAGGAACTTCTTGAAAAAATAATCTTGCTAAAAACTGAGGATGGGCTCTAGATAAAAATATTTGATGACCTTTAAGTTCTTTTTTAACTTCATAGCAATATGCTTTTACTCTGTCGCCTGTTTTTAGTATTTCTCTAGGGATTAGTTCATCTTTCTTGATTACTCCTTCTGCTTTTCCTAGATCGACAATTATGTTTCCGTATTCTAGTCGTTTAATTATCCCACTTAAAATTTGTCCTTGTTTATCAATGAAGTCTTCATACTGTCTATTCTTTTCCGCTTCACGTACTCTTGAACTAATTACTTGTTTAGCGCTCTGGGCTGCTATTCTTCCAAAATCAATTTGTGGTAATTCTTCAAAAATTTTATCACCAATTTTTAGTTCATCAGCAGCTTTTGTATCGATCTTTTTCGCATCATTTAACGTAATTTCTCTCGCAGAGTCTTCAACTTTTTCAACAATATCTAAAACTTTTTGGATTTTAATATCACCACTTTCTCTATCTATTATTACTTCTATATTATTGTCGTTTCCAAATTTAGTTAAAGCAGCTTTTTGAATGGCGCTTTCCATTGAACCTATCACTAGCTCTTTATCAATTGACTTCTCGTTGGCGACTGCATCTACAATTCGCAAAAGTTCTTGTTTATCTAATCCTCTATTTAACATTTTTTAACACTCCTAAAAAAAAATGGGCTAATGCCCATTTTGATATTCTCCAGCTATATTGTCTGTTTAGTTCAAAATTGAGGTTTTTTCAAGATTACACTTTAAATATATCGGTTTTATCGGTTTTTTCCCAAGTAAATTCACCTTTGTTGGAAGGTTTTCTTCCAAAATGGCCATACGCTGAGGTAATTTCATAAATAGGGTTGTTTAATTTAAGCATTTCTCTTATTCCTCTAGGAGATAAATTAAAATTTTCATCTATTGCCTTTTTTACTGTCTCTATTTTATCTTCGTCCCCATTTGCTAGTTTAATAAAAATAGACAATGGTTTAGATACACCAATTGCGTAAGCTAATTGGATTAAACATTTTTTAGAAACACCAGCAGCAACAATATTTTTTGCTAAGTATCTTGCTGCATATGCTGCAGATCTATCAACTTTTGTAGGATCTTTTCCTGAAAATGCTCCTCCACCGTGTGGAGCTGCACCTCCGTAGGTATCTACAATAATTTTTCTACCAGTTAAGCCAGTATCTCCGTCAGGCCCTCCTATTATGAATTGTCCAGTTGGGTTAATGTAAATTTCTTTTAAATCTAAATCTTGAACATAATTTTCCGGAATACTTTTTTTAATATACGGAATAATCATTTCTCTTACTTTTTCCTGGTTTAATTCTTTAGTATGTTGTGTTGAAATCACAACAGAAGTAACCTTGATTGGTTTATCATTTTCATAAAGCATTGTTACTTGGCTTTTCGAGTCAGGTTCAATACCTTTGAGTATTCCTTTTTTTCTGTCTTCAGCCATTAGTCTTAAAATTTTATGCGAAAAATGGATTGGAGCAGGCATTAAATCCTCTGTCTCTTTACAAGCATAGCCAAACATAATCCCCTGGTCACCAGCGCCTTCATCTTTATTATCTTTAGAGTCAACTCCCATTGCAATATCCGCAGACTGTTCGTGTAAAAAAGTTTCAATATCAGTTGTTTTCCAGCTAAATCCTTTTTGATCGTAACCGATATCTTTTATACAGTCTCTTACTTTATTTATAATTTCTTCTTTATCTATTTTTGGACCTCTTATTTCCCCAGCTAATATAACTTTATTAGTTGTTGTAAGCGTTTCACATGCCACCCGAGAAAAAGGATCTTTTGATAAATAAGAATCTACTACCATGTCAGAAATTCTATCGCATACTTTATCAGGGTGCCCTTCAGAAACTGACTCGCTTGTAAATAAATATTTATTTTGTTGCATTAGTTTTTATTTTTAAAAATTAAAAAGATAAATAGATATGTAAATAAAAGAGCAAAAAATATCAAATCATTTTTATTTTTATATTTCGGTTTAATAACCGGAATTCCCATTTCTATGTTACCTGACTCATAAGTATTAAGCTTTTTAACAATTTCTCCATTGTTATTAATAATGGCGCTTATTCCCTTGTTAGCTGATCTTACTAAAAATGAATTGTTTTCTACCGCTCTAAAGATTGCTTTAGCAAAATGTTGGTGTGGGCCAATTGAATTTCCGAACCATCCGTCTTCAGATATATTTATTATTAGATTAATCTCTTCACTAGACTTTTGAACTAACTCTGGAAATATAATTTCATAACAAATAAGAGGTAAGATATTTAAATTATTAATTGAAATATTTTTCGATATTTTTCCTTTACTAAATGAAACATAACCTTGAGTGATTTTTTTAAATCCTAATTTATTCAATATTTTATCAAATGGTAAAAATTCCCCAAATGGAACAAGTTTTTTTTTGTCGTATTGATGTAAAATTTTAAAATCATTATTAACAACAATTAGACTATTAAAATAGTCTCCTGTCTTTTTATCTACAGTATTAATTCCCAAAACTATTAAGTGATCCTTCTTAAAGTTTTCTTTAATCAAATAACTGAATTCAGATATTTCATCAAAGCTATATCCTGTAAACACTCCCTCGGGCCAAATAAATAATGTAGCTTTTTTATCATTAGGTTCACTGTACTTGATCAAATCTTTTAATCTATTTTCTATTTCTTCGAGAGATACATTATATTTTAGTTCAAAGTTAGGAGATATGACCTTAGTATAAATCTTTTGATTATCATTAATATAATTTAATACAGCTCTGTTTTTGTTTATAGAAAATGTTCCGTATATATATATGAGAAAAATAAATAAAAACGTCAAACTGGTAATAAGTATCTTTTTATTCAATCTAATATTAAAAAATAAAACAGCAGGTAACATAAATATTGTTATTACTAAAAGGTTGTATGCGTATAGGCCTACAAGATTTAAAACTTGCAAAGCTTCATTAAGCCAAGACCAACTATAACTCCATAAATTCCAAGGAAAGCCAGATAATATTTTACCTCTTACATAATCTGCTAAAGAAAAAAAACCAGAAAACAGTAAGATTGATGAAAAATTATAACTTAAAAATTGACCGACAGCTATTGTGGTTAAGCCTGTAAATATACTTAAAAATAAAGGTATTAATATTATTGCAAATGGTATTAAAATTTTAAAACTTTCATCAAAAGTTAGAGAATAAGCTACCCAAAAAATTCCACTTAAATAAAAACCAAATCCAAATAGCGTTCCAACAAAAAAAAAATTTCTTAAATAGGGCTTTTTTCTATAGGTACTCTTAGATTTCTTTTTTACATAAACAAGTATAAAAAATAAAACTGGAAGTAAAAAAAAATTAATAAATGAAAAATTGAATGGCTGAAATGAAAATACAGATAACAATCCTAAAAAAAAAGGCAATAAATATAAAATGAAAGTTCGATTGTTTAAAATTTTCTCTAACATCTAATTTATATATTTTAGATATTTTCTTTCGATTGATTGCATTATAAAAAAATCTTGATTTTTTTTATGTTTATGACCAAATAAGTGGGCCAGCCCATGTATCCAAAGCTTATTAAATTCCTCTTGAAATTTTATTTTTTTTTTTTTATCTTTAATCTTATCTAAATTAACAATTATATCTCCAATATAAACTTCCTTATTTCTTTTTATCATCTTCTTGAGATGTTCTTTTTTATAAAATGGAAAGGACAAAACATCTGTAGATTTATTCATCTTTCTAAATTTTTTATTTAATTTTTTTATTTCTTTTGATCTTGAAAGTAATAGTGAGAATATAAAGATATTTTTTTTATACAACTTGCTCTTCTTGTTAAATAATTTTACTTTTTTACCTATAAAGCTATTAGGATTTTTTAAATATTTTTTCCAAACAACGCTATGTAAGATTACATTAGCTTTAATCATCAGTGCTTTTTTTTTGATAAGCCTGGATTATCTTTGATACTAAAGGGTGCCTAACGACATCGTTATGATCAAATTCAATAATCTTAATTTCCTTCAATTTTTTTAATATATCTCTTGATTTTATAAGTCCAGATTTAGATTTATCTATTAAATCTACTTGTGACGGATCCCCATTCACCACTAATTTTGAGTTTTCACCAATTCTTGTTAAAAACATTTTTATTTGAGTTTCTGTAGCGTTTTGAGCTTCGTCCAGTATTGCAAAACAATTTTTTAAGGTTCTTCCTCTCATAAATGCGAGTGGTGCTATTTCAATTTCACCTGACTCGATTTTTTTATCTATTTTATCTGCTCCAAACAGTTCGTATAATGCATCATAAAGTGGTCTCAAATATGGATCTACTTTTTCTTTCATGTCTCCAGGTAAAAAGCCTAACTTTTCTCCTGCTTCAACTGCTGGTCTTGATAAAATTACTCTTTCTATTTTTTTCTCTATTAGTAGCGTCACTGCTACTGAAACTGCTAAGAAACTTTTTCCTGTACCTGCAGGTCCTAATGCTACCACAATCTCATTTTCCTTAAGAGCTTTAATATAATCTGACTGTTTTTCGGATCTAGCTATAACTGATTTTCTAGGAGTTTTTATAAGCTGTTTAAAAGATTTAACGTTAGATTCTTCTAATTTCATATTTTTTTTTACGGATAAACTAATATCACTTTTTTCAATAAGATTTGTCAAAAGATATTTGTTAACCAAAAATTTAATTGCCTCGGAAAAATCTTTTAAATTTGACTCTTTACCTTTGCAAGTGATCGAATTACCTCTAAAAAAAATTTTTGTGTTAGTAATTTTTTCTAATTCTTTCAAGTTTTGGTTAAATTCACCGACTATTGTCATTAACATAGAATTATTTGTTATCTGAATATTAATAGTTTTAGAGTCTATTTTTCTAAGAATTAAGCTTTGATCTAATTTGCTAATTTCTGACATAATTACTATGCTGCATATTCTTCATATTTATCATTTACAATAATTTCACCGTATAAAGTGTTTTGATTACAATTCTTTATTTTTATATCTAAAATCTCACCTCTTAGATCTTTATCGCAATTTACAATTACAGAATTAAAATACTCATCTCTTCCAAAATATTTATTTTGACCGTTAACTTTATTCTCTATTAATACCGTTGTTTTCGATTCAACTAATTTATCTCTATAATTTTTTTTTAACAAACCCGCCTCCCTTTGAAAAACAAATAATCTATCTTTAGCAATTTTATTTTCTATTTTATTCATATCTGCGGCTGGAGTTCCAGGTCGTGCACTGAAAATAAATGAATAAGAATTAATAAATTTTAATTCGTGCAATAACTTTAAAGTTTTATCAAAATCGTCATTTGTCTCACCAGGATAAGCAATTATAAAGTCACTAGAAAGTTTTATATTTGGTTTCTTGTCTTTAAGTTTTTCAATTATTTCTAAATATTCTTCTATTGTGTGCCCCCTGTTCATATTTTTTAAGATCTTATTTGAACCGCTTTGAACAGGCAGATGTAAAAGAGGCATTAATTTTTTACAATCTGCGTGAGCTTCAATTAAATCATTTGAAAAATCTTTTGGGTGAGAAGTAGTATATCTTATTCTTTCTACTTCTTTATTCTCATTAATAGAGTAGATAAGATCTGATAGTTTTTTATTCTGATAATTATAACCATTTACATTCTGTCCAAGTAGAACAACTTCTTTTGATCCATTATCAACCAGTTGCTTTACCTCTGATAATATATCTGAAAATGGTCTTGAACACTCAGGACCCCTGGTGTACGGAACCACACAAAACTTACAAAATTTATCGCACCCTTCTTGTATAGTTATATAAGAAGAAGTTTTGCTTTCATTATTTTTTATTAAATTAAGCTGATCAAATTTTTCTATTGTTTCAAATTCAGTCGAATTAATTCTAGAATATTTTTTTTCTACATTTAAAATTATCTTATTAATTTCGTGATAAGATTGTGGGCCTATAACAGCATCAATGTACTTTTCTTTTTTTAGAAGCATATCACCTTCTGCTTGAGCTACGCATCCCACAATTAATATGATTGGTTTTTTTTTATCTTTAAATTCTTTTTTTAATCTTCCAACTTCATGATAAACTTTTTCAGTGGCTTTTTCTCTAATATGGCAAGTGTTAAGAACATAGCAATCTGTGTCTTTAAGACTTTTAGTTAAACAATAGTTAATTTTTTTCACAAAATCTAAAATACGGTTACTGTCGTATTCATTCATTTGGCAACCTAAAGTTTTGATGAATATTTTTTTTTGCAATTTATTTTTTTATTTTTGAACCGTATAATTCGAGTTTATGATCTACTAATTTGTAACCTAATTTATTAGCGATCTTTTCTTGCAAGACTTCTATTTCTTTATCCACGAACTCAACTATTTCACCACTATTAATGTCAATCAAGTGATTGTGGTCATCATTAATTTCATATCTAGCTTTACCAGTTTTAAAATCATGTTTAATTAATATTCCAGCTTCTTCAAAAAGTTTTACAGTCCTGTAAACAGTGGCAATACTTATTTTATCATCAATCTTTGTTACACGTTTATGAAGTTCGTCAACATCAGGATGATCTTTTGATCCATACTCTTCTTTGGACTCAGAAAGAATTTTTGCAATTATCTTTCTCTGGTCTGTTAATCTTACGCCCTTTTCTTTACATTTTTGTTCAATAGTACTCATAAAATTTATTAACTTAACTAGAATATAACGGTTTAATCAAATTTTTCTCTATTAAATTTTTATTGATCATAATTTCAATATTTGCAAGGTTAAATTGAGCTAAATCATCATTTTTAAAAACGAATAATTTTGCCTTTTTCGATATTTTTATTCCTTTTGCTATAGATAGGGCAATTCTTATAGATGAAAAACTACCTGGGCCGCAATTAACAAGAATTGAAAAATTTTTATCAATTTTTGCTTTGTGCTTATTGGTAAAATTTAATATTGTTGAGACTAACAATTCATTATTTTGAATTTTTGTTTGAAAATTATGAATAAAAAAATTATTATTAATCTTTAAACCAATTTTGTCATTTTTGCCAGTGCAACTAATTATTAAACAATCTTTGATCATTTTTTTATATTTAATTTTTTTACATCCTCAAAATAAACTTTATTCTGCAACTGAAAAGCATAATATTGAAGACTATGGAATTATTTCTCTTATGTATCATAGATTTGAAGAAAATAAATACCCGTCTACAAATATAAGGATAAAAGATTTTAAAAAACACTTAGATATAATTAGCACCCAAAATATCAGCTTTGTTAATCCAAAAAGTTTTGAGATTGATTTAAATAAAAACAAAAATAAAAGAAAAGTTTTACTTACTATAGATGATGGTTTTTTATCATTTTACAAATATGCATGGCCAATTCTTAAAGAAAAGAAAATACCTTTCATTTTATTCGTTAATACAAGAGAGGTAGGAGCATTTGGTTATATGAACTGGGAGCAAATCAAAGAAATTGATAAGGAAGATTTTGTTGAAATTGGTAACCATAGTCACACACATGAATATTTGGTTAATGAAAAACCCGAAATAATTAAAAACGACATAATCACCTCTATTAATATTTTTAAAAAAAATTTAGGAAAAAATTCAAATTTTTTCTCTTACCCATTCGGAGAATATAGCGTTGAGTTTAAAGAAATTATTAAATCCTTAGGGTTTAAGTACGCCTTTGGTCAACATTCTGGAGTAATGGATGAAACAAAAGACCTCTATGAACTTCCAAGATTTCCAATCAATGAAAAATACGGTGAGCTAAAAAGATTTACCTCGTTAACTAAAACGCTTCCTTTCAAATATAAAAAGTTAATACCCGAAGAAAAATTTTTGATAGATAAGAAAAATCCTCCAAAAGTAGAGATCGAATTTTTTGAAAATATTACAAATCTAAAGTCATTAAATTGCTATTCGAATGAGGGTAACAAATGGCGTAAATCATCTATTAGCTTCACAGATAAAAAAACTTTGAAGATTAATATTAATGAAAAATTTATTGGTGAAAGAGGGCGTATTAATTGTTCTTTAAAAGTTTATGACAACTTTTGGAGATGGTTGGGTATACAATTTGTAATTGCTGAAGATTAATCTTTATAAATTCAATTCTTGATTTGGTATAGAGTTGGCTAGTCTTACTGGCTCAAAATCCATTAATT
>CACKXA010000002.1 GCA_902604055.1 uncultured Pelagibacteraceae bacterium
TTTAAATGATAATGACATGTCAATTGCAAGACCAGTTGGTGCTATGAGCAAGTATCTTGCAAAACTTTTATCTGGCAAATTATATTTCAGTCTTAGAGAAACAGTTAAGATGGTTATTTCTGCTTTTTCAAAAAGATTTAGTCAAAAAGCTGGTAAAGCAGAAGATTTATTAAGAGGGATAGTTACTGGAGGAACTTTGTTTAGTGAATTAGGTTTTTATTATATTGGTCCAGTAGACGGACATGATGTTGATAATTTAGTACAAATATTTGAAAACGTGAAAAATTCAAATCATGAAGGCCCAATATTAATCCATGTTAGAACTCAAAAAGGAAAAGGTTATAAACCAGCAGAGGAGTCAGGTGATAAATATCATGGGGTTTCTAAATTTAATGTAGCAACTGGAGAACAGGTAAAATCACAATCTAATGTGCCCTCTTATACAAAAGTTTTCGCTGAAACATTGATTAAGCACGCAGAGCAAGATACTAAAATTATTGGAATTACTGGAGCAATGCCTTCCGGAACAGGTTTAAATTTATTTGAAAAAAAATTTCCTGATCGAACATTTGACGTCGGCATAGCTGAACAGCATGCTGTTACTTTTGCAGCTGGTCTCGCAACCGAAGGATATAAACCTTATGCTGCTATTTACTCTACTTTTCTTCAAAGGGCTTACGATCAAGTTGTTCACGATGTTGCCATTCAATCATTACCTGTAAGGTTTGCTATAGATAGAGCAGGACTTGTTGGAGCTGATGGGCCAACACATGCTGGCTCATTTGATATTACTTACTTATCTACTTTACCTAATTTTGTCGTTATGGCTGCAAGCGACGAGTCAGAATTAGTTAAAATGATTAATACTTCAGTTCACATAAATGATCGACCTTCTGCATTTAGATATCCTCGAGGCAATGGAGTAGGAGTTAAAATGCCATCGATTAATGAGCTTCTAGAAATTGGAAAAGGCAGAATTATTAAAGAAGGGAAAAAAGTTGCAATTCTAAATTTTGGAACAAGGTTAGAAGAATGTAAAAAAGCTTCAGAGATACTATCTAAAAAAGGTGTAGAAATTACAATTATTGATGCAAGATTTGCGAAACCTTTAGATGAAAAATTAATCATGGAAGCAGCAAATAACCATGAAGTTTTAGTTTCAATCGAAGAAGGTTCAGTTGGTGGATTTGGATCTCATGTAATGCAATTTTTATCTGATAGAGGGGTATTTGATAGAGGATTAAAATTTAGATCAATGATATTACCAGATTTATTTATTGACCAAGATACTCCAGAAAAAATGTATAAAAAAGCTGGGCTCGATAGTTTATCAATCGCTAATAAAGTAGAGGAAACTTTAAATTCTAATATTATTTTAGCTAAGAATAAAAGCAAGATTTCAAATTAAGAACATTGAGCTCGATGCATTAAAAGATGATCGAGTATTACACAGCTTATCATTGCTTCACCTATAGGCACTGCCCTAATGCCTACGCATGGGTCGTGTCTTCCTTTAACAGAAATTTTTGTATTTTTACCTTTTTTATCTATTGTTTTTCGACTATTTAAAATTGAAGAAGTTGGTTTTACTGCAAAAGAAGCTATAATATCTTGACCAGAAGAAATTCCACCTAAAATTCCTCCAGCGTGATTTGTTTTAAATTTTACTTTTCCTGATTGTTTTATAATTTCATCAGAATTTTCTTCTCCACTTAAAAAGGCAGCATTCATTCCAGATCCAATATTAACCCCTTTAACAGCATTTATACTCATTAGCCCTGCAGCAATATCGGTATCTAACTTAGAATATACGGGTGCACCTAAGCCAATTGGAATACCAGATGCCCTTAACTCAATTATAGCTCCACATGAAGAACCAGATTTTCTTACAGCTAAAAGATATTTTTCCCACAACTTTACAGATTTTTTATCAGGACAGAAAAAAGGATTTTTTCGTATTTCCGAGTTATTCCAATTTTGTTTATCACATGACATAAGCCCCAATTGAGTTACCGCTCCAATTATATTAAATTTTTTACCAATTATTTTTTTTAAAACTATTTTAGCAACAGCACCAGCTGCTACTCTACAAGCAGTTTCTCTTGCTGATTGCCTTCCCCCACCTCTAAAGTCTCTGATTCCATATTTTTTAAAATAAGTGAAATCAGCATGACCAGGTCTAAATTTATTTTTGATGGATTCATAATCTCTAGATTTTTTATCTTCATTATGGATTATAATGGAGATAGGGGTTCCAGTTGTTTTCCCTTGAAATACCCCTGAGAGAATAATTGCCTTATCCGACTCTTTTCTTTGAGTAGTAAATTTAGATTGGCCAGGTCTACGTCTATCCATATCTTTTTGAATATCCTTCTCAGATATAGGAATATTTGGTGGACAACCATCAATTACACAGCCAATAGCAGGCCCATGAGATTCACCCCATGTAGTAAATCTAAATATTTTTCCAAAAGTATTAAAAGACATAGTTATTTAATGTATAAATTATTTTATAGAATATATGAATCAAAAAAATGGCAAAAATTCACTAGGAATAGATAGTTGCTTTGAAGAGTTGGCAAATCCTATTGATTTGTTTAAAAAATGGTTTTCTGAAGCTGATAAAAAGGAAATAAATGATCCAAATGCGGTTGCAGTAGCTACATCTGATAAAGACAACCAGCCCAATGTTAGAATGGTTTTGCTCAAGGGTTTGAGTGATAAAGGTTTTATTTTTTATACAAATTTTAATAGCAAGAAAGGCAGTGAATTAAAAAGTAATCAGAAAGCTTCAATGTGCTTTCATTGGAAAAGCTTAAGAAGACAGGTAAGAATATTAGGAAAAGTTGAAGAAGTAACATCTAAAGAAGCAGATGATTATTATAACTCAAGACCCTATAAAAACAGAATAGGCGCATGGGCTTCATCCCAATCCCAAGTATTGGATAAAAGAGAAACATTTTTGGAAAAGATAAAAGAATTTGAAAAAAAGTATCCAGATCAAAATTCTGTTCCTAGACCACCTCATTGGTCAGGATGGAGATTACTGCCTAAAGAAATTGAATTTTGGGTAGACGGAGATGGTAGAATTCATGAAAGGTTGATTTATAAAAAATCTAAAGATAAATGGAGCAAAGAACTTCTTTATCCTTAAAAAGATCTATTTAAACTAAAACTAGTTAAATTTTGCAAAATCTTTTTTTCTTCATTGTCTGGAAAAATCCCAAGAGAGTCATAAGACACATTAACAAAATACTCAGCTCTTTTTAAACTTGCTTCAATTGCTTTATATTTATTTATCAAAGCTAACGTTTCGCTAAAATCATCTTCATTTCTTTTACTTTTTTTTAAAATTTGAGATAAAAAACTTCTTTCCTCTTCGTTACCTTTTTGAAATATTATAATTAGTGGAAGAGTTACTTTACCTTCAAAAAAATCTTTACCAATTTCTTTTCCAAAAAATTTGTCTTTTCCGTAATAATCCAGAGCATCATCAGCTATTTGGAAAGCAAGACCAAGATTTTTTCCATAAGACTCCAAAGCTTTTTTTTCTTTCTCATTAGCTTTAGCAATACAAGCTCCAGTTTTTGTTGCAGCAGAAAAAAGTGAAGCAGTCTTTAAATTAATAATATCGATATATGTATCCTCTAGTAGATCTGCTTCGCCTTTATGCTGAAGTTGCAGAACTTCTCCCTGAGCAATTTTAGCTGAAGTTGAAGATAATAATTTTAGAATTTCTAAATCTCCATCATCAACCATGATTTCAAAACATCTACTTAAAAGATAGTCTCCGACTAATATAGATGATTGATTGCCCCAAATAGAATTTGTGGTTTTAACGCCCCTTCGTAAAGAACTTTCATCAATTACATCATCATGCAATAATGTTGCGGAGTGAATAAGCTCAACACAAGCAGCTAAATTGATATCTCGGTCTCCAAGTTCATAACCTGATAATTTAGCAGATCCCAAAGTTAAAAGAGCTCTTAATCTTTTACCTCCAGATTTAAGATGATGCTCGCTCATTTTTTCAATTAGACTTACGTCGCTTTTTAATTTAAGTTGTATTAAATTCTCCACTTCTTCTAGCTTAGTACCAAGTAAGTTTTTTAGCTCTAAGTAGGCTGAATTAGCAGATTTTTTTAGAGGTATAACTGATCCCATGTTTCAATTATAATTGATTTTAGTAATAATAAATTTTTAAATCCAACCCTGGTGACGCACCCATGATTCAACTAGAAGTAGCGTAATAAAATAATTAAAATTCAAATTATTACTGTTATAAGATCAATTGTAACAATCGTAAAAAATTATGTTTTCTTTTTTCAAAAAAAAAACCGTTGTACCTCACGTTAGGCTAACAGGAATTATTGGTTCTGCAGGTCGATTTAAGCAAGGAATGGATCTTGATGGACAAAAAGATATTCTTAAAAAAGCGTTTTCATTAAAGAAAATTAGTCATGTAGCAATTTCGATCAACTCACCTGGCGGATCGCCAGTGCAGTCTCATTTGATTTATAGCTATATAAGAGGATTAGCAGATAAAAAAAAGATTAAAGTTTTAATTTTTGCTGAAGATGTAGCTGCATCTGGAGGTTACTTAATTTCATGTGCAGGAGATGAAATTTATGCAAATTCTAGTTCTATTATTGGGTCTATCGGTGTTATCTCAGCGTCTTTTGGTTTTAAGGATTTAATTAAAAAAATAGGAGTAGAACGTAGAGTTTATACGGCTGGAAAAAACAAAAGCACGCTCGATCCTTTTGTAGACGAAAAAGAAGAGGATGTAAAAAGACTTAAAAACATTCAACTTGAGTTACACGATGATTTTATTAAAGTAGTTGAAACAAGCAGAGGATCAAAATTAAAGGATCCTGAAAAAAATAATATTTTCACTGGTGAATTTTGGACAGGAAAGACCGCATTAAAATTAGGTTTAATAGACGGTATTGGTAATGCGGATCAAGTCTTAAAACAAAAATTTGGTGATAAAGTTGTAATTAAAAAATTTGAAAAACAAAAAAGTTTTATTGCAAAAAAACTATCTTCTTCCATTCAAGATCCTGTTGATAGTCTTGCAAATATTATAGAAGAAAAATCGATGTGGCAAAAATTTGGTTTATAGATGCCAACTAAAAAAAAATTAAAATCTTTATCCTTTCAAGAGATTATAATGAATTTGCAAAAATTTTGGGGGAAATATGGCTGTATAATCTTACAACCTTATGATTTAGAAGTAGGAGCAGGAACTTTTCACCCGGCAACAACTTTAAGATCTTTAGGACCTAAGCCATGGAAAGCAGCTTATGTGCAACCCTCAAGAAGACCAACAGATGGAAGGTATGGAGAAAATCCAAATCGATTACAACATTATTATCAGTATCAAGTTATAATTAAACCTTCGCCTGATAATATTAAGCAAACTTATTTAAAAAGTTTATCTGCAATTGGTATTGATGTAAAAAATCACGACATACGTTTCGTTGAAGATGATTGGGAAAGTCCAACATTAGGCGCAGCAGGATTAGGCTGGGAAGTTTGGTGTGACGGTATGGAAATAACACAATTTACTTATTTTCAACAGATGACAGGATTAGAATGTAAACCTGTCCCAGTTGAAATGACTTATGGTTTAGAAAGATTATGTATGTTTGTTCAAGGAAAAAAAAATGTATTTGATCTTGATTGGAATAATGAAGGAGTAAAATATAAAGATGTATTTTTTCAAGCAGAAAAAGAATTTTCTGCATACAATTTTGAATTTGCTAATACTGAAACTTTATTAAAGAATTTCGAATTTACCGAAAATGAATGTAAATCTTTATTGGATAAAAAACTTTCTTTACCTGCATATGATCAATGCTTAAAAGCAAGTCATATATTTAATTTACTTGACTCCAGAGGAGTCATTGGTGTTGCAGAAAGAACTGGCTATATAAACAGAATAAGAGAACTTGCAAAAGGGTGTGGAGCACTTTGGTTGAGTACACAAATTTAATAAATTATGTCTGAATTTTTGCTTGAACTTTATAGCGAAGAAATACCACCCCAACTTCAAATTAATGCAAGAACTCAACTTAAACAACAGCTTGAGAAATCTCTCGAAGAAGTAGGAGTTCAATATAAAGATTGTTTAGAATATTCAAACCCAACCAGATTAAGCATTTACATAACAGGTATCCCTGAGAAAATTAAAATTAAATCTAAAGAAGTTAAAGGACCAAAGGTTGGAGTTCCAGAAAATATTCTACAGGGTTTTATCAGGTCTCATGATGTTGCTGAAAAAGATCTATTTAAAAAAGATACAGAAAAAGGTGAATTTTTTTTTATCAAAACTGCAGAAAAAAATATCTTAGTAGAAGATTTATTGATTAGCATTTTACCAAAAGCCATATCCTCAATCAGTTGGAAAAAATCTATGAAATGGTCAACAAATGATCTGATGTGGGGAAGACCACTTAGAGCAATATTTGCCATATTTGATGGCAAAAAGTTACCTTTTAAATATCAGCATTTAGAGTCGACAAATAACATTATTATCGAACAAGATTTGATTACAAAAACTCAAAAGATTAAAAATTTTAAAGAGTATTTTTCAATTCTTAAAAAAAATAAAATTTTTGTTGATCAAAATGAAAGACAAAAAATAATATTAAAAAGATTTAATTCAGTTTCAAAATCAAAAAACTACAAAGAGCAATATAACCAACGTCTTTTAGAAGAAGTTGTTAATATTGTGGAAGATCCAAATGTATTGTTGGTAAATTTTGATAAGGAGTATTTAAAAATTCCTCAAGAAATAATTATTTCTACGCTTGAAAAGCACCAAAGATACTTTCCTATATTTGATAGTCGAGAGAGATTGACAAATTATTTTTTTGTTGTTGCTAATAAGAAAGATGAGAAAAAACTTATTACAGAGGGCAACAAAAGAGTTGTTGATGCAAGACTTTCTGATGCTAAATTCTTTTGGGAGAAGGATAGATCTAAGAATCTTATAAAACAAATAGCTAATCTCAAAACAATTATTTTCTATGAAAAAATTGGAACCATTTATGATAAAACCCAGAGAATCAAAAGCTTAGCAGGCTTACTCTCTGATGAATTAAATATAAATAAAGAAAAAGTTCAGGTTGCTGCATCTATTTCAAAATCAGATTTATGCTCAGATTTAGTAGGAGAGTATCCGGAATTACAAGGTATGATGGGAAAATATTTTGCACTTGCTCAAGGTTTTGAAGAAGATGTTGCAAATTCTATAAGTGAACATTATCTTCCCATAGGTTTAACTTCGGAAATACCAAAGAAACCTTTTAGTTATTCTATTTCTATCGTAGATAAAATAGATAGTTTAGTAGGTTTTTTTCTCATTAATGAAAAACCAACCAGTTCAAAAGATCCTTTTGCTCTTAGGCGAGCAGCAATTGGTTTGCTAAGAATTATTATTGAAAATAAATTATCAATTAAAGTAAGAGATCTTATTATCTACGCAATAAAACTTTATGAGGAACAAGGAGTTATAATAAAAAACGAAAATACAGAAATGGAAGTGCTTAATTTTCTAAAAGAGAGAATGAGAAATATTTTAAAATCAAAAAATATAAAAATTGATATTATTGAAGCTTCAATCAGCTCTCATACTGGTGATAATTTCTTAGATCTTTATAAAAAGAATCTTTTGATGAACAAATATATTAATAAAGATATAGGAATAAATGCCATCAGTTCTTACAAAAGAGCTTCTAATATTACTGATAAGGCGGAGAAAGGAATCATCGGTAGGCCAGACGCAGTTCTTTTTAGAACAGAGGAAGAAAAAATACTATTTGAGAAGATTAATGAAATACGAAAAGCTTTTACGGTAAAAGAAAGCAATAAAGATTATGAAAATTTATTAATTAGGCTATCAGAAACAAAACAATTTACAGATAATTTTTTTGACAATGTGGTTGTAAATGATGAGAATCAAGATATTAAGAATAATAGATTAGAATTATTAAAAATGTTTTGTAATACATTTAATAACTTTATTAATTTTTCTAAACTAGAAGGTATTTAATGGCAAAGGTAATTTTTAGTTTTGATGATAAATCAGCGAAAAAACTAAAAAATAAAAAATATATATTAGGCGGCAAGGGAGCAAACCTTGGCGAAATGGGCAGATTAGGCTTACCTGTCCCCCCAGGTTTTACTATATCTACTTATGTATGTGATATTTTTTACAAAAATAAAAAAAAATTACCTAATAAAATAATTAAAAATATTGAAGCAGAATTAAAGCAAATTGAAAAAAAAACTAAAAAGAAATTTGGTGATTTAAAAAATCCATTACTTGTTTCAGTAAGATCTGGGGCACGAGTTTCAATGCCAGGTATGATGGACACAATATTAAATCTTGGTCTTAATGATAAAACAGTAGAAGCTTTAAGTAAAAAAACATCAAATGGCCGATTTGCGAAAGATAGCTATAGAAGATTTATTCAAATGTATAGCAATGTCGTTCTAGGTATTGAGGGGCATTTGTTTGAAGAATTAATTGATAATTATAAACTTACCAAAGGAGTTCTGTTAGATACAGATCTTGATGAAAGTGATTGGGATGGATTAATTAAAAATTTTAAAGAACTTGTGAAAAAAGAAAAAAAAATTAATTTTCCTCAAGATGTTAAACAGCAACTTTATGGAGCTATAAACGCAGTATTTTTATCTTGGGAAAGCCAAAGAGCTAAGACTTATAGAAAATTAAATCAAATCCCAGATCATTGGGGAACAGCAGTAAACGTTCAAGCTATGGTTTTTGGAAACATGGGAAAAGATTGTTCTACCGGAGTAGCTTTTACTCGAAACCCTTCAACAGGAGAAAAATTATTCTTCGGTGAATTTTTAATTAATGCTCAAGGTGAAGATGTAGTTGCTGGAACAAGAACACCTCAATACATTACAAAAAAAGCTAAACTAGACTCGGGCTCAAAAGAACTTTCAATGGAAGAAGTTATGCCTCAAGTTTACCAACAACTTGCAAAAGTCTTTGTTAAACTAGAAAAACATTATCGAGACATGCAAGATATTGAGTTCACTGTTGAAAATAAAAAATTATGGATGCTACAGACAAGATCTGGAAAAAGAACAGCAAAAGCAGCAATTAAAATTGCAGTAGATATGGTTAAAGAAAAGCTTATTTCAAAAAAAGAAGCAATATTAAGAATTGATCCAAACACACTTGATACCTTATTGCATCCAACTTTAGATGAGAAAGTTGAAAAAGAAATTATTGCTTCTGGTTTACCTGCATCACCAGGAGCCGCAAGTGGAAAAGTTGTTTTCACTGCGGACGAAGCTGAAAGGCTAAATGGAATGATGCAAGATACAATATTGGTCAGACTAGAAACTTCTCCAGAGGATATTCACGGTATGCATGCCGCAAAAGGAATTTTAACAGCGCGAGGCGGAATGACAAGCCACGCGGCTGTAGTTGCAAGAGGCATGGGCAGGCCTTGCGTATCTGGTTCAAGTGAAATTACAATTGATTATGAAACAAAACAATTTAAAGCAGGCAATGAAATTATAAAAGAGGGCGATGTTATAACTATCGATGGAGGAAGTGGAAAGGTTATGAAAGGTTTAGTTCCAACGGTTCAACCTGAAATATCAGGATACTTTTCTACAATTATGAAATGGGCCGATGAATTTAGAAAATTAAGAGTTAGAACCAATGCAGAGACAGAAGTAGATAGCAAAATAGCAAGAGAATTTGGTGCTGAAGGTATTGGCCTTTGTAGAACAGAACACATGTTTTTTGATGAAGAAAGAATTTTGTCAGTAAGACAAATGATTTTATCTAGATCCTTAGAAGATAGAAATCATGCGCTGTTAAAGCTTTTACCTCATCAAAAAAATGATTTTAAAAAAATATTTAAAGTTATGTCTGGTTTGCCCGTGACAGTAAGATTGCTAGATCCTCCTTTGCATGAGTTTTTACCCAAAGCGGAAAAAGATATAGAAGAAGTTGCAAGATCTTTAAATTTATCATCTAAAGAAATTAAAGATAGAATTGCAGAACTTCATGAAGAAAATCCAATGTTAGGACATAGAGGATGTAGACTTGGAATTTCATTTCCAGAAATTTATGAGATGCAATGCGAAGCTATTTTTGAAGCATTAATTGAGCTAAAAAAAGAAAAAACAAAAGCAGCGTTTGTTGAAATAATGATACCATTAGTATCAACAGATACAGAATTAAAAATTTTAAGAGCTTTAGTAAAAAGAATAGCTAAAAAAATTGAAGTAAAAAATAAAACTAAATTAGACTATACAGTTGGAACAATGATTGAGTTACCAAGAGCAGCTTTACAAGCTAAATCAATTTCAAAACATGCAGATTTCTTTAGTTTTGGAACTAATGATTTAACACAAACTACGTTAGGTATTAGTCGTGATGACTCTGGTAAATTTTTAAATGATTATATCGATAATAAAATTTTTGAAGTTGATCCATTTGTGAGCATCGATCAAAGTGGAGTAGGTGAGCTTGTTGAACTAGCTTCTTTCAGGGGAAGAAAAGTTAATAAAAAACTTAAACTAGGAATTTGTGGTGAACATGGTGGAGACCCAAAGAGTATTGAGTTTTGTTCTAGAACAGGTTTACATTATGTTTCTTGTTCACCGTTCAGAGTTCCTGTTGCAAGATTAGCTGCCGCTCAAGCTGAATTAAGAAGATAATTCTAAACTAACATCAAAAGATTTGGCGCTGTGCGTTATAGCCCCTACTGATATTCTATTTATTCCTGTGTTTGAAATTTTTCTAATGTTTTTTAGAGTAGCGTTACCAGAATATTCAGTTTCATATTTATTTTTGCAAATTTTTAAACATTTTTTTAATTGTTTTGGGCGCATATTATCGAATAAAATTCTTTTAAATTTTATACCTAAAACTTTATTTAATTGTTTTGAATTTTCTATTTCAACAGTGATGATTTTTTTAGTTTTGATAGCCTTTTTGATTAATTTTTTTAAATTATTTTCAGCACTTATATGATTATCTTTGATTAATATTTCATCACTTAAATTGTAACGATGATTATATCCACCACCTTTTTTTACAGCATATTTTTCTAACAATCTGAGATTTGGTGTAGTTTTTCGAGTACAGCATATTTTAGTTTTTTTATTTACTTTTTTCACATATTGGTTAGTCAAGGTAGCTATACCTGAAGCATGATTTAAAAAATTTAAAGCAGTTCTTTCTGCAATTAAAATAGTTTTTGTTTTAGCTTTTATTTCTGCGATAACTTTATTTTTTTTAATCTTTTTTCCATCTTTTATTTTTGCTTTAAAACTTGCTTCTTTGCCGATTAATTTAAAAGCTGCTTTACAAAAGTCTAGTCCAGCAATAATACCATTTTGTTTTGCAATGATTTTTGCTTTTGATTTCTTATTTTTAAAACTAATTAAACTGGTTGTAATATCACCTTTAGGTCTTAAATCTTCATCTAGAGCTTTTTTAACAACAGAGTTAATATATTTTTGGTTTAATTTTTGCACTGATCTAACGACCAATTTCAGTCATTCTAATTACAGATTTTCGAGCAGCTTCGATAGTTTTATCGTCTAATAGTATTTCATTTGTTTCATTCTCTAAACAGTCTAAAATTTTCTCTAAGTCTATTTTCTTCATATACGGACATAAGTTACAAGGTTTGATAAATGATACGTTTGGATTGTCTGCCTCGACGTTATCGCTCATTGAACATTCAGTAACAAGCATAACCTTTTTAGGTTGATTATCTTTTACGTACTTTACCATGCCAGAAGTAGATCCTGCAAAATCCGAAGCTTTAATTACATCTGGTGGACATTCAGGGTGTGCAATAATTTTAATACCTGGGTTTTGAGATTTAATGTCTTCTATTTCTTTTCCTGTAAATTGTTCGTGGACTATACAAGTTCCTTTCCATGAAATGATTTTAACTTTAGTATTTTTTGAAACATAATCTGCTAGATATTGGTCGGGAAGAAAAATAACCTTATCAACATTAAGTGACTCAACAACTTTAACAGCATTAGCAGAGGTGCAACAAACATCAGTTTCAGCTTTAACATCAGCTGATGTATTTACATATGACACAACTGGAACGCCAGGGTATTTTTCTTTTAACAATCTAACGTCTTTTCCAGTGATTGAACTTGCTAAAGAACAGCCAGCTTCCATATCTGGTAAATAAACTTTTTTTTTAGGACTCATTAATTTTGCAGTTTCTGCCATAAAGTGAACTCCACATAAAATAATTTTCTCCGCTGAAGTTTTAGAAGCCTCTACTGCTAGAGCAAGCGAGTCTGCCGCAATATCTGCTACTCCATGATAAATTTCAGGTGTTTGATAATTATGTGCTAGGATTATTGCGTTTTTCTGTTTTTTTAATTTATTAATTTTTTCAATTAAAGGTGCATGAATTTTCCACTCTGCATCAGGGATAAATTTAGAGATCTTTTTATAGATCTCTTCAGAGTTTGGTAAACTTTGTTGTTGTACAGACATACTTATTCTAATCTATCAACTTGAACTAAAATTGTCATTCATTTATTGTCGCATTATATATGCGGTCGTGCTGAAATTGGTAGACAGGCACGCTTGAGGGGCGTGTGGGTTTCCCGTGAGAGTTCGAGTCTCTCCGACCGCACCAAAAAGGTATAGAAAACGTGTTTTTTGATTCATTGTAAAGTGTTGTTAGTGACCAATTAAAGGTATAGAGCCATTAATATCTAAGCTTAATTAAATATAATTAATCTATTATGGAAAATTTTTTATCTCTTAAATTAGAAGAAACTCTTTTTGAGTCTTTAGCTAAAATTAATTTTAAAGCTCCAACTCCTATTCAAGCTAAAGCTATTCCTGTTGCATTAGAAGGTAAAGATATTTTAGGAACTGCACAAACTGGAACTGGAAAAACAGGAGCTTTTGGCATTCCTTTAGTAAATTATCTACTCAAAACAAAAAAAGAAACTGCGTTAGTAATGACACCAACCAGAGAGCTTGCAACACAAGTTATGCAAACTATGAATAGCTTAGTTGGTAGAGGAAACATTAGAACAGCTTTATTAATAGGCGGTGACTCGATGCAAAAACAATTAAAACAAATGCGAAGAAATCCAAGACTAGTCGTTGGTACACCTGGGAGAATTAACGATCATCTTAAGCGCAAAACTTTAAGACTAAATAATACATCTTTTTTAGTGCTGGATGAATCAGATAGAATGTTAGATATGGGTTTTACGCCTCAAATTAATCAAGTGCTTCAAACAGTTCCTAAAAGACATCAAACTTTATTATTTTCAGCTACTTTGCCAGGCAATATTTTAAGACTAGCTGAAAAATATTTAAATCAACCTGTTAGAATTTCAGTTGGCTCTACATCAACTCCAATTGAAAAAATTAAACAAGAAGTACTACGCGTAAATGATGGAGATAAATACAATCAATTAATCAAACAAATATACATTAGACAGGGTTCTATTTTGATATTTGTTAAGACCAGACGAAATGCTGAAAAAATGGTTAAAAGATTAAAGTACGATGATCATGATGCAGATGCAATTCATGGAAATTTAAGACAAAACAAAAGAGATCGAGTAATAAAAGCATTTAGAAATAATCACTTTAGAATATTAGTGGGAACTGACGTAGCAAGCCGTGGTTTAGATATACCTGCAATAAAACATGTTATTAATTTTGATTTACCTCAGGTACCTGAAGATTTTATTCATAGAATTGGAAGAACAGCTAGAGCAGGAGCTGAAGGCTCAGCATTAAGTTTTATTGGTAATGAAGATAAGTCTAAATGGAATGCTATTCAAAGATTAATAGACCCAAATTTCAGAGCAGAACCAGGTAGCAATGCTAAGCGAAGAGGAAAAAGAGGAGGACGTTCTTTTGACAGACGTGGCAGGAGAAGAGGAAGAAATAGATTTGCAGATAAAAAAAGAGATAATCAAGATAGACAGCATGAAAATCGAAATGAAAGAAATGGTAAATCTTTTAGCTTTAACAAAAAGTTTAATGGAAAGAAAAAACGCTTCAAAAAAAGGTTTTTTAATAAAAAGAAAAGATTTTCAAAAATTTGACATTTGTAAAAAATATTGTTGTATTATCTTATATTTATTGAAAGGATAATCTTGAAACAAAAAACTTTATTCACTCTTTTATGTATTTTCTTATTTACGCATAAATTTTCTCATGCTGAAAAACCTTTAACTGTGGTTCAAGAAGTAAAACAATTAGGTATTTTCTCTGAGCCTTCAAAATACCCAGAAGGTATGCTCGAATTTTTTGGATCTGCTTGTAAAAATTTTACCTGTAGAGCCGAAAAATCCACAAGACAAATGGCTCTAATATTTAAGAGATCAAAACTATACCATCAAAGAAAACCAGGGCAGCAATTATATGCGCTTGCAATGTTTGAATTATTTTATTTAAATGAACTAAAAAAAAAGGAAAAAAGAATTGAAAAATTTCTTTTAGCCTGGCCTGAAAAAAGTAAATATGGAAAAGAGGTAATTTCCTTAATTAAATTAAATAGATCAAAAGAAAAAATGAGAAAATCACTAGGTATGGATTTAGATATGAGTATCGAAAAAGCAATGGAAAGATATTGGATTATGGGAGATTTTTTGCAAAAAGGTGAGATAAAGAACGCAAAAATAAGTAAAGAAATTAAGAAAAGAGAAAAGCTGTTAGCCAAATACAAAAAAGCAGTCAACAAATTCAATTCAGCGCTTAAAAATAAAGAAGATGAGGATTTGTATAATAAGATAAAAAAAAAGTAAAATGATTATAAAATTAAAAAAAATAAATTTTTTTATATTGACATTAATAATACTGGCTTTCTTTTTAACAAGTCTAGTAAAAGGCGATGATGATCTTAACAAAAATTATAATGATTTTGTAAAAGAAACTAACAAAATAAGAAATCAATTAAACTCTTTACCCTCCAGTAATTCTACCCAAGTATCTATCATTGATAGCGCAATTAAAGAAATGGATCAAGCAATAGAATTTGCTCAGGAAAATTTTAATGCTAACGACTTTCAATTAACAGAAAAAACTTTAAATTTTATTGATAGATCCCTTGCTGATATTAACAATTCAGTTCCTAAAGAATTTGTTAATGATTTGTCCGTAGTAGATATGAGTGAGTTAAAAGATAAAGAACTCAAAGAAGTTTATCAAGTATCTTTAGAAATGAAAAATAATAAAAAAGAAAAATTTACCTCACTAGTTAAAGATATGGCAGAGGTTGATAAAAAAGGACTTAATCTTTTTGAGGTTAGTAAAAATATAAATGATTTGGGTGTAAAAACAATAAGTATTCAAGATATTGCGAAAACAGTTATAGAAAATCCTACAATTAAATCAGAAGTTTTAGAATCAGCTCAAAAAGGTATTTCTCCGGAAGACTTAGCGGAACAACTTGCGGAAGCAGAAAAATTGGGGATAGCTGAATCAACGGAAAAATTATCAGAAGCTGCTAAAGCATCTGGTTTTGATAAAGATGTAATGCCATCACTAGAGACAATGCGAAGTGATTTCTTTGATGCAGATGCGCACAACGCTGCTATGGCAGAAATGGCTGCGGATATACAATCAGGTGGTATTGGAGAGGGCGTTGGAGCAGCTGAGGCAGCTGCTTCTTATACCGAAGCAGATCGTGACTCCCAAAAAGCACAATCAGAAGCAGATTGCACAGGTAGTTGTGCAGGAGATACTGAGTCAGGTGATTAATAAATAATGGAATTTTTTCATAAGCACAAAAAGATCATATTAATTGTATTAATAGTTTTATTTATAGAATTAAGTGGATACGGAATTCTGGCTTCGTTATCTAGACTGCTTAATGCTTTATAAGTTTAATGTGGTGCTCTAAATTTACTATGACATGCAGAACAATTACTCCACATCAATTCTTTTTGCACTTTTTTTAGGTCGTCTGCAGTTTCAATTGCTTTAGCAAGTTTTATCATATCGTCTGATGCTTTTTGCATTAAAGCATTAAACTCATCTTTGCTTTCCCAAATACTGGGCAGCGCTTCCGTTTTAAAACCTTCTTTTGTATTTTCAGGGAAATAATCTAATAATTTTTTATAATTTTCTGAAATTTTTTTCATTAAAGGTTTTGCTTCTTCAATTTTTTTAGATTTTAATAAAATAGCTATTTTTTTTGCATTCTGATAATTTTCGCTAAACATTGCCTTTCTACCTTTAATAATTTCTTCTACAGATTGAGCGTTGGCAGAAAAAGTAGAACTTAAGGAAAAAACAATTATAAGTGCTTTTATTATTTTTATATTTTGTATCATTTGTTAATATAATTAATTATGAGTATTTTTAATAACCATAACGAGTACGGTCTATTAGCCAAATTGTTCCACTGGGTAACATTTATTATCTTAATAGCTCAAGTTCCTTTAGGATTTTATTTAGTAGGGCTTGAGTTTTCTGATGAAAGAATTGAGCTTGAAAATATTCATATCCTGGCGGGTATAACCGTTTTCTACATAACGTTGTTTAGATTAATTTGGAAATTTTTTAACTCAAGTCCATCTAAAACTAGAAGTTTTTTCAAAGGACAAGTCTTTATTGGAAAGGCTAACCATTTTTTACTTTATCTATGTATTTTTACTATAACCATTTCTGGAATTCTAAAGAAACTTTATATGGGAGAAACACTTAATTTTATATTTTTAAAATACGGATTTGAAAAAGATAATTTCGTATTAGCAGATGCTTATTATGAAGTTCATATTTACTCTAATTACTTATTATTAATGCTTGTTGCTCTACATATTCTTGCAGTAATTGTTCATCATTTCATTTTTAAGGATAAAATTTTAAATAAAATTACATAATACTTAATAAATTGATTTGACTAACCTTTGTTATTTTAATTAAATGGATTTATGCCTGGTAAACTTGTTAGCAGGATGTCAAAAAGAGAATGCTTCACACTCAGTGAAAAGGATACCGTTAAATCCGCTAGTCAAAAATTCCATGAAAAAAAGATTGGGTGTATGCCTGTAATTGATGGAAGCAAGAAAGTTACAGGCATATTATCAGAAAGAGATCTTTCAAGATCTATTTACACTGAGAAATTTAATTTAACTCTTCCTGTTTCAGAACTAATGTCAAAATCTTTAGTAACATGTGATTTAAATACTTCTGTCACTGAATTAATGGATGAAATGACAGAGAAAAAAATAAGACATATTTTGATTATGGAAAATAAAAAACTTCTTGGTATAGTTTCTATCGGTGATGTAGTTAAACATTTAATAAATAAAATTGAAGAAGAAAATAAGAATTTAAAAGATTATATCAATAGTTATTAATTAATGACACGCCTCATTAAACTTTTTTAATCTCCAATAGTTATATGGCCAAGGAGTAACGAATCCTACTGCTAACATTATTGGGATTACCCACCAAGTCAAAATAGCTCCACCTGTAAGAAAATAGTCAGTAGCATTCATAGTAACTTCCATACTTACCATAGAAATTAAACTCATACCAACAGCTGTTTTAAAAGATAACTTGAGTGAAAAATTTTGTCTTAATAAAATAACAGTTTCTAAAATAATACTCGTAATAATCCCGTTGATTATTGCTAGAGTCATAATCGCTAGAATGGGAAAAGGAATTTTTGTTAATTGAAAAAATAAAATGGTTCCGAAATCACCAATAGAGCAACCAAGTAAACACCAAAATGTGTTCTTTGCACTGATATTCCAAGTATTTTTACAGGACCAGTTAAAATTTTCGTTAATTGTTTTCATGATACTATTTCAGCATTATCATTATTTATTTTAAGCGTTTTATCTTTAAACACAGAAAATTCTGGATCAAATAATTTTATAAGTGCAAAAGGATATGGCTTATCAATTAAAATCTTACCAATAACATTATCATTATATTTTATTTCGTCACCGATTTTTACACTTTTTTCAGTTTTAATAGACATTAGTTGTCTTCTAATTTTATTTTTCAATTTCATCCTAGCTGTATTTTCTTGACCGACGTAACAACCTTTTTTAAAGTCAATCGCATTTAATTTTTCAAAATTTATTTCAAGTCCAAATAGTTGATTTTGCAAACTCATTAAACCTTCTACTGGTATTCCCTTAAGAAAAGCTTTTTTAATATAAGAATTATTTTCTACTATTTTTAAATTAAGTTTCTTTATTGTTAAATAAAGTTTTTCAAGAGGAGATATTATTCTAGCTCCTAAATCACTATCTCTAGGATCAACAAAAATTGGGCTATCTCTAAAATGAAGAGTTGACTCTTTTTTATTTAGTTCTTTTTGAATCATTTCGAAATTTTCGTAATGGATTATTCCAACAACATAATTAGATGATAAATCTTTTATTTCCACTTTTGATCTAATTCTATATTTAGATAAATTATTAATAAGTTCTACTACAGAATTTCCATCACAATCCAATAAATAGCCTTTTTCATTTTTAATGACAAAAAAATCAAATAGATATTTCCCCTGAGGACTCAACAGTGCTGCGAAAACTGAATTTGACTCAGAAACTTTATTTATGTCATTTGTAATTATATTTTGAAGATAATCTTTTGCATCTTCCCCAGTAATAGATATTAATCCCCTGTCTTTTAAAATAATAATCTGGCCTTTTTCCATATTAATAGAGTATATAATATAATAAATTTTAAAAATATGTCTGATAATTATAGTCTCATCATAAAAAACGGTTCTTGCTATATAGATGGCAAATTAGAGAAAACAGATCTCGGTTTATCAGGAAAAAAAATTAAAAAGATAGGTAAAATTGAATTAAATAGCTCTAAAGTCTTTGACGCCACAAACAAAGTAATTTTTCCAGGAATTATTGATACTCAAGTTCACTTTCGTGAACCTGGATCAACTGATGCAGAAGATTTAGAGAGCGGCAGTAGAGCTGCGGTGTTGGGCGGAGTCACTTCTTTATTTGAAATGCCAAACACTAATCCACCAACCTCTAATTTAGTTGAGTTTGAAAAAAAAATTCAATTAGCCAAAGACAGGATGCACAGTAATCATGCTTTTTACTTCGGGGCAACACCTGAAAACATAGAACAATTATCTCAACTTAAAAATTTAAAAGGATGTTGCGGCATTAAACTTTTTGCGGGATCCTCAACAGGTAATTTATTAGTTGATAAAGAGGCGGACATAGAAAAAGTAATCTCTAACGCTGATAGAATAGTTTCAATTCACTCAGAAGATGAAGAAATGTTGAATTTAAGAAAAAAATTTATCAAAAAGGGCAGTGTTCACTCACATCCAGAATGGAGAAACAGTGAGACCGCTATGTCTTCAACTCGAAGAGTTGTTAAAATAGCTGAACGATATAACAAAAAGATACATGTATTACATGTAACAACAAAAGAAGAAGTAGATTTTCTAGCAATGCATAAAAAAAATGTAACTTTTGAAACTACACCCCAACACCTAACTTTGTATGCACCAGATTGTTACGATAAACTAGGAACTTATGCTCAAATGAACCCCCCAATCAGAACTAAAGACCATTATGATAGATTGTGGGCAGCAATAAAGAATAACGTGGTGGATGTGCTAGGGTCAGATCATGCCCCACATACGAAAGAAAATAAACAAAAAGTGTATCCAGACTCCCCATCTGGTATGCCAGGTGTACAAACAATTTTTCCAGTAATGTTAAATCACGTGAATGATGGTAAATTAACTTTAGAACAATTGATCAAACTTATGTGTGAAAACCCATGTAAAATTTTTGGGATTAAAAATAAAGGTTTTATTAAAGAAGATTTTGATGCCGACCTAACAATAGTAGATATGAGTAAAGAGCAAATAATCAAAGATGAAATGATTGCAAGTAAATGTGGATGGACACCATTTAATAATTATAAAGTGAAAGGATTTCCAGTGGTCACTATTGTTAATGGCGTAATAGTTATGTTGGAAGGCAAAATTATTTCAAATGCTCAAGGGCAACCTTTAGACTTTTAAAATATTATTATCTTTAAGGTCTTGTTTTATTTCGTCTAAAATAGCCGGATCATCAATGGTAGCAGGCATCTTATAAGGTTCATTATCCGCTATTTTTCTAACTGTTCCTCTTAATATTTTTCCTGATCTAGTTTTAGGAAGTCTTTTGACAACAATTGCAATCTTAAATGCTGCAACAGGACCTACTTTATCTCTAACCATTTTTACACATTCGGAAATAATATCTTTTTTTTCCTTTGTAACACCAGCTTTTAAAGCTAGTAGACCGATAGGTAATTGCCCTTTAAGTTTATCGGCAATACCTAGGACTGCGCATTCTGCTACATCTGCATGTTCTGCTAATACTTCTTCAATTGCTCCTGTAGAGAGTCTATGACCTGCAACATTTATAATGTCATCAGTTCGCGACATGATCCAAACATATCCATCTTCATCTATATGTCCTGCATCGTAGGTTAAATAATAACCAGGGTATGTTGACATATAATTTTCTTTATATCTTTTATCTGCCCCCCAAAGAGTTGGAAAAGTTCCCGGAGGTAGAGGAAGTTTTACAACTATATCTCCCATTTTACCTGGCCCAACTTCTTTACCCTCAGAATTTAATACTTTTAAATCGTAACCTGGAACTGGTTTGAATGCAGAACCATATTTTACAGGAAATGATTCTATGCCTGTACAATCAGATGTTATTGCCCAACTTGTTTCTGTTTGCCACCAGTGATCTATAACTGGAGAACCCGAAAGTTTTTCAAACCATTTAATCGTATCTGGATCAGCTCTTTCACCGGCAAGAAAGAGTTTTTCAAATTTACTCAAGTCATATTTTTTAAAAAAATCGCCATTAGGATCTTCTTTTTTTATTGCTCTAATTGCAGTAGGGGCTGTGAAAAGAGATTTAACTTTATGTTCTGATACAACTCTCCAAAAAACTCCCGCATCAGGAGTTCCTACTGGTTTTCCTTCAAATAAAACAGTAGTACATCCATAAAATAAAGGTGCATAGACAATATAGGAATGACCCACAATCCACCCAATATCACTAGCTGACCACCAAACATCATCTTGATCAATATTATAAATATTTTTCATTGTCCATTTTAAAGCAACTATATGTCCCCCGATGTCTCTGACAATTCCTTTAGGTAATCCTGTAGTGCCAGAGGTGTAAAGTATGTAAGCATAATCATTAGCATTCATCTTTTCACATTCTGAAGGTTCTACGTTTTTAAGAGACTCATCCCAATCAATATCTATTTTAGGATTTAATTCTGCTTTATCTTTTTCTCTTTGATAAATTATACATTTACTTGGTTTATGATTCGCAAGTTCAAGTGCTTTGTTGACTAAAGGTTTGTAATGTACAGTTCTGCCAGGCTCATAACCGCAAGATGCTGAGATAATTAATTTAGCCTTTGAGTCATCTATTCTGCTAGCTAGTTCGTTTGCAGCAAAGCCACCAAAAACTACAGAGTGCACTGCACCTATCCTTCCACAAGCTAACATCGCAATAACTGCTTCAGGAATCATAGGCATATAAATAATTACTCTATCACCTTTATTAATTCCTTGTTTTTTTAACGCTCCAGCAAATAAAGCCACTTTGTCTCGTAAACTTTTGTAAGAAATTTTTTTTTGAACACCAGTTATTGGACTGTCATAGATTATTGCTAATTTTTCTCCTCTACCATTATCAATATGATGATCTAAAGCGTTGTAACATGTGTTTGTCACTCCATCTTCAAACCATTTATAAAAAGGAGGATTGCTTGAATTAAGAATCTTAGTTGGTTTTTTATACCAAAATATATCTTCTGAGACTTTTTTCCAAAAATCTTCTCTATTTTTTATAGAATTTTCGTAAATATCCTTATATTTTTGATTCAAATCACCATCTCCAAAAAGTTAAATTAATACGAGTATTCCACAAATATCCCCAAAAAAAAACAGAAAATCCAATAAAAACAGGGTTTTTTGAGTAAAAAAACACTTCACTGTAACTGTAATATTTACTATGGTTCCCGCAAGTTATTCGGTAGTAAGCGATTAGCTTATTTGTCCGAGTAGTTTATATATAAACTAAAAGAAAACTAACTAACGAGGGAGGTTTTCATGAGAAAATTAAGTCTATTTGCTTTAGCGGCAGTTGCCTTTTTAGGTATTACTGGTTCAGCTAATGCAGCGACGCCTATGCTTGAGACAGGAGATTTCGTAGGAATATCTTTCTGGCTTGTATCAATGGGTATGATTGCAACAACTGTATTCTTTTTTGCTGAAAGAAACACAGTAGCTGCGTCTTGGAGAACATCAATTTCAGTAGCTGGACTAGTTACTGGTGTTGCGTTTATCCACTATATGTACATGAGAGAAGTTTGGGTGACAACAGGTGATACACCAACAGTATACAGATATATTGACTGGTTAATCACTGTTCCACTTCAAATGGTAGAATTCTATCTAATCTTGGCAGCTGTAAGAAAAGTGCCAAGCTCGATATTCTGGAAACTATTAATTGGTTCATTAGTAATGTTAATCGGTGGATACTTAGGTGAAGCTGGCTACATACAACCATTTGTAGGTTTCGTAATCGGAATGGCTGGATGGATCTACATCTTGTTTGAAATATTCTCAGGAGAAGCAGGAACATTAGCTGCTAAAACTGGAAACAGAGCAATGACTACTGCTTTCAGCGCTATGAGAATAATCGTAACTATTGGTTGGGCTATATATCCTTTAGGATATGTATTTGGTTACCTAACTGGTGGCGTAGATGCAAATGCATTGAACATAATTTACAATTTAGCTGACTTTGTTAACAAGATCGCTTTCGGTCTAGTTATCTGGGCAGCAGCAATGCAAAATACAAGATTATCTTCTAGATAATAGATTATAAACTTTTGAAAAGGGCGAGTATGTTTTTGCATACTTGCCCTTTTCTTTTAGATACTTATATTCAACTATATGCCAAAAATTACATATGTTGACTCCCAAGAAAACTCAAAAACTATTGAAGTAGAAAACGGTCTTACAGTTATGGAAGGCGCTATTCAAAATGATATACCAGGAATAGACGCTGATTGTGGGGGCTCTATGGCTTGCGCCACTTGCCATGTTTATGTCGAAGAAAAATGGTTTAATAAATTACCTAAAGCTGAAGATGCTGAAATTGATATGATTGATATGGCAGTTGAACCAAAAAAAAATAGTAGACTCAGCTGTCAACTTATTGTCAGTGATGAGCTAGAAGGTCTTAAAGTAACAACTCCGGAAAAACAATCTTAATGATCAAAACTGATGTAGTTATAATAGGAGCCGGACCTGTTGGATTGTTCGCAGTTCACCAACTAGGTATAAAAGGTTTAAAAGCTGTAGTTGTTGACAACCTAGACAAAGTCGGTGGACAATGTATAGAACTTTATCCTGACAAACCAATTTATGATATACCAGCAGTTCCTGAATGCACAGGAAAAGAGCTGACAGATAAACTTTTGGAACAAATTAAACCTTTTAAAACGACTTTTTTTCTAAACGAAAGAGTTGAAGAAGTTAAAGAAGAAGGAAATAATTGGGTAGTAAAAACTAATAACAATAATCAATTTAATGCCCCAAATATTTTAATAGCCGGAGGCGTAGGATCATTTGAACCTAGAAAACTTACAACTAAGGGTGCAGAAAAATTTGAAAATAAATCAATATTTTATTCAGTTAAAAACAAAGATGATTTTAAAAATAAAAATATTTCAATATTTGGTGGGGGAGACTCGGCTTTAGATTGGGCATTAGAGTTATCTAAGTTTTCAAAAATTACATTAGTTCATAGAAGAAATGAATTTAGGGGCGCACCGCATACGCTTAATGAAATCAAAAAGCTTGAAGAACAAAAAAAAATATCAATTAAAACTCCTTGTCAATTAGATAAAATAGAGGGAGAAGATAAAATCAAATCAATTTCAATAAAATATGAAGATGGTAAAATTGAAAACATTACTACAGATTTTATTTTAAGTTTTTTTGGTTTAGTTATGAAACTTGGTCCGATAGCAGAATGGGGATTGAATATGGATAAAAAAACAATTTCAGTTAATCCAAAAAATTTTGAGACCAATAAAAAAGGAATTTTTGCTACTGGAGATATTTGTAGTTATCCTGGTAAATTAAAATTGATACTTTCAGGCTTTCATGAGGTTGCGTTAGCATCTGTAGAATGCTTCAAAAGAGCAAGACCAAATGAAAAATACAGATTTGAATTCACCACATCATCAAAGACAATTCAAGATAGACTCGGAAAAAAATGATTGAGCTTTTAACTGCCGACACACCTAACGGCAAGAAAATTTCAATTATGCTTGAAGAGATTAATTATGATTATAAAATCACTAAAATAAATATTTATAAAGACGAACAATTTAAACCAGAATTCAAAAAAATAAGTCCCTTCAGTAAAACACCTGTAATTATAGATCACAAAAACAATAAAAGTCTATTTGAGTCAGGAGCAATATTAATCTACTTAGGGGAAATAAGTGGAAAATTTTATGATAAAAATCAAAGAATGATTATTAATCAGTGGTTAATGGGACAGATGGCATATGTAGGACCAATGCTTGGACAGCATCATCAATTTCATCATTACAATCCAGGAAAAAGTGAATTTGGTGAAAATAGATATTTTAAAATTGCTAAAAGGATTTACAAAGAATTAGACGAGAGACTTTCTGCCTCAAGATTTTTAGCTGGAAATGATTATACAATAGCTGATATAGCAACTTTTCCTTGGATAGCGAGACATAAATGGCACGATATAGGTTTAAACAAATTTAATAATCTAAAGCGTTGGTATGCAGAAATTTCAAAAAGAGAAGCAGTTATTAAAGGCTATGATTTATTAAAAAAAGGCGAAGTAATTCCAAAGATTTAATCGTCAATAAAGATTTTTTCATCTCTCTCATGTTTCTCTTGGGCCTCTATAGAAAGGGTAGCAACTGGTCTAGCCATAAGCCTTTTTAAACCTATTGGCTCTCCTGTTTCTTCACAAAAACCATAAGTTCCATCTTTTAATCTTTGTAAAGCAGCGTTTATTTTAGAAATTAATTTTCTACTTCTATTTAACGACTTCATTTCTACTGACTTATCAGTGTAAGAAGATGCTTGGTCAACAATATCTGCTGATGAAACATTGTCATCACCTGAATTTAAAAGATTTCCCAAATTATTAGCTTTAATAATATCTTTTTTCCATTTAACCAGCTCGTCTGAAAAAAACTTTTTATGTTTAGCACACATGTATTTTTCTTTAGAATTGGGAGTATATTTTTTTTTTGTAGTTTTTTTTTTAAGCATTTTTGAGATTGAGGGAGTATATGTTTGAATTTAGTCGTGTCAATAGTCTATAAATTGTATAAATTTGGTATTATGAAAGCAATAAAAAACAATTTAAATATTTTTGTAATATTCTTAATCTTACATTTGATAATTTGGACTTTAATTCCAACACTAACAAATGTTAATTTACCATTAGATACCATCGAAGCTTTGGCGTGGGGAAGTAGTTTAGACTGGGGATTTAACAAACATCCCCCAATGAGTGCAATTGCAGTTGAATTTTTTTATCAAATTTTTGGTAGTCGAGATTGGGCATATTATCTTCTAAGTCAAATTTTTGTAATCATTGCTTTTTTTACAATTTATAAATTTTCTGAAGATTTCTTTAATAATAAAAAATTAGCATTCGTTTCAATACTTTTGTTAGAGGGAATTTTTTTCTATAATTTTACAACTCCAGAGTTTAATGTAAATGTTTGCCAATTACCTTTTTGGGCTTTAAGCATATATTTTGTTTGGAGATGTATAAAGTACGATAAAATAATAGACTATATATTTTTAGGTTTATTTATAGGTTTAGGTATTTTATCTAAATATCTTTTTATTTATTTGGTAATTGGAATTAAATTATTTTTTTTGTATTTAATTAAAAAAAGAAAAAAAATTAAATCTAATTATTTTATTGCTGGTCCGATAGCTTTATTAATTTTGATACCCCATTTAATCTGGTTAGTTGAAAATGATTATTCAACAATAATTTATGGGTTACAAAGAACAGGAAACTCTAGCAGTTTCGTTGATCATTTGATTTATCCTATTACTTTTTTACTCAAACAAATTGGAATATTGATACCTTTTTTTATAATGGTATTTTTTTTAATTAAAAAATTCAAAAGTAAAATAAAAGTTAGTGATGAAAAAACACAATTTTTAATTTTTACGGTCATAATTCCGATATTATTAATATTTTTCACTTCAATGATAATGGGTGCAAAAATAAGAACTATGTGGATGACACCTTTTTATTTATACCTTGGTGTATTGATTGTTCATTTTTTCCAAAAAGATATTTTAAAAATAAATTTAACAAAATTTATTACAATTTTTATTATTTTCTTTCTTTTATCCCCATTAACTTATTTGGTAGTTTCTGTATCCCAAGATAACAAGCGAACTGACTACCCTGGTAAAGAAATTGCTTATTTAGTTCAAAACAAATGGAACCAAAACTTTAAAAATGAAATAAAATTTGTTATTGGAGACGAATGGTCAGCTGGAAATTTATCTTACCATCTAGACTCAAGGCCTAGTTGGATACTTGACCTAAAAGACAAAGCATCTACTTTAGATATAAATGGTGGAGTTATTTACGCTGGAAATCCTCAAATACTAAAAGAAATTTGTCCAGGAGTATTTGGCACGATTAAACCTGTTGGATATTGTATGATTGGGCAAAAATGAAGAAAATCATAATTTTGATGCCAGTCTATAATGACTGGGAATCCCTGAACAAATTATTATTTGAAATAAATCAAGTTGTACAAAATTTATCAGGCTATAATTTTCAATGTGTTGTGATTAATGACTGTTCAGCTGTAGAAAGATCTAAAATAGATAAACCAAAAAATCTAGTCTCTTTAAGGATAGTTAATATGAAAAAGAATCAAGGACATGCCAGATGTAACGCAACAGGTTTAAGGTATATTAATTCAAATATAAACTATGATTATGTAATCGTTATGGATAGTGATGGTGAAGATAGACCAATTGAAATAAAGGATTTAGTAAACGAAATATCAAAAAATCCAAGCGTGTCTGTAGTTGCTAAAAGAGTAAAAAGATCTGAAGGATTTATATTTCAATCTTTGTATCAGTTACATAAACTAATAACTTATATTTTTACAGGAAAAATAATTAATTTTGGAAATTATTCTTGTTTAACAAAAAAAGATGTAAATATTCTATCTAATAGTGCAAGTTTGTGGTGCAGTTTTTCTGGGACTTTAAAAAAAAATTTACCAAATTTTAGTAAAGTAGACTCGATAAGGGGTTCAAGATATTTTGGTCCTTCAAAAATGTCACTTTTAAATCTTATTATTCATTCATTTTCAATAATATCGGTTTTTAAATATACAGTTTTCCTTAGATCTGCCTTTATGATTATAGCATTATCTTTTTTAACAAACGTAATAGGTTTAGCAGCCTTAATATTTCAAGTTTTGATAGTATTTTTCAGTTTATTAATATTTTTAGTATCAAAAAGAGAAAATGAAAAAGAATTAATAAAAAGTAATGAAAATATTTTAAATGATAATGATATTTTACACTAATAGATTGTATTTTGAGTCTGTAGTAGAATCAAAAAGGAATCAAAAGGAGAACATTTATTTTAAGATTTTTACTAATGTGTACAGTTTTAAAATGATCGACTAATTATGAAAATATGGGGGACAATGTGAAAAAACTGAGGTGTCACTGCGGAGAATTTGAAGCAGATATAGATATTAAAAATTTTGAAAAAGTTGTTAGATGTAATTGTTCTATATGCAAAAGGAAGGGTGCGATTATGTCTATGGTTAAAAACGAGAACTTTAAAATAGTTAAGGGAAAAAATAAGCTAAAGTTGTACCAATTTCACTCAAAAGCCGCTAAACATTATTTTTGTTCAAACTGCGGGATTTATACTCATCATAACCCTAGAATAGACCCAACACTCACAGGTTTTAACATGGGATGTATAGATGAGATTGATACTTCTAAAATTGAAGACATTAAAATACTAGACGGACAAAATCATATTCTGGACAAAAAATAATTACAATGGATTTTAATAATAATGAGTATCTATTAATTAAAAAAAGATACTTAAAATTTTTACGACGAAGAGAAACACAAGGCAAACCAATAATAGATAAAATCGGGAAATTAAATAATTTTTATTTACCACTTTCTAAATGGATTTACTCAATCTATAAAAAAGATAATAAATTAAAAATAATTGGTTTATCAGGTGGACAAGGAGCTGGTAAAAGCACCATCACGGCAATTTTAAAATTTATCTTAAAGTTTAGATATAGATTAGATTTGTGTATTTTCTCAATAGACGATTTTTACAAAACTAAATTTGAAAGAAAAAAAATGTCTGAAAGAATTCACCCTCTTTTTTTGACAAGAGGAGTTCCAGGAACACATGATTTAAAATTTATAAATCAAACAATTAATAATTTAAAAAAAAAAAATTTTAAACCTGTAATGATTCCTAGATTCGATAAATCAATAGATGATAGAGCAAAAAAAACTAAGTGGGTTAAAATAAAAAAACCACCGAATATAATTATTTTTGAAGGCTGGTGTGTTGGAGCTAGACATCAGAAGATTAGTGATCTCAAAAAACCTTTAAATATAATTGAAAAAAAATATGACCCAGATTTAAAATGGAGAAAAAAAGTCAACGATCAATTAAAAAGAAATTATAAAAATACTTTTAATAAAGTCGACAAATTAGTATATTTAAAGGCTCCAAGTTTTAAACATATATTTATTTGGCGTTTACTTCAGGAAAAAAAATTAGAATTGACATCAAAAAATAAAGATATTATGTCAAAATCTAAAATAAAAGATTTTATAATGTACTATGAAAGGATTACAAAACAAATGATGAAAGATTTCCCAAAAATTTCAGATTTAACCATTTTTTTAGATAAAAATCATAGATCTAAAAAGATGAAATATTTTTAAACAATGAAAAAAATTTTAGTTTTATTTACGTTATTAATTAATTCTGCTAGTGCAGAAAGCAATCTTCAATATTTCATTGATGAAGCGTTGAAAAATAATCTAAAATTAAATGCTGAGAGAAAAAATCATAAATCAATAAAACAGAATATCAATATTTCAAGAAGTGAATTTTTACCAAGTGTCTCTTTGTCGGGAGATCAAAGTAGTTCTCAATCTACTAACAAAACGAACCAAAGTGGCACAAGTTTGTCTGACTCAAATCTTGATTCAGAGACAAAGACGATATCAGTTGATCAAAAAATATTTCAAGGATTTAAAGGCTTTAATTCTTTAAAAAAATCTGAGTTAGAGGTTAAACAAGCAGATTTAAAGCTTAAACAAGTAGAACAACAAACAATTTTAGATACTGTTTCAGCATATTTTGATTTTATTTATAAAACTAAAAGTGAGACTTTCAACTTATCAAATGTGAATTTGTTTGAGAGACAAGTTGAGTCTGATAGCGCTAGATTGCAGAAGGGTGAAATTACTTTAACAGATCTAGCTCAAGCTGAGTCTTCCCTTGCTGGAGCTAATGCAAATCTTATTAAAGCAAAAACAGAACTTCAAGCCTCAAAAACAAATTTTGAAAGAGTAGTCCGAAAAAAGGCCCCCGATTCAATCGATAATTACACAAAAGTAGAAATAGGATTACCTGACTCACTGCAAGAGGCTATTGCTATTGCAAAATTGAATAACTCAGACTTGATAATTGCTAAATTAGATTATCAGATAGCTGAAAAAGATCTGAATATAGAAAAGGCAAAATTATCTCCTTCAGCATCTATAAATTATTCAAAATCAGAAAATAAAGATTATAGTTCTACAATTGATGAAATTGATCAAGAAACTGTTAAGGCTACAATTACTTGGCCGATAATTAAGGGAGGAGAGAATATTTCTTCAATTAAAAAATCAACATTAAAAAAGCAAAGATCCTTGCTATTATCTGAGGATGCTGAAAATAGAGCTATTACGGATACCACTAATGCATGGTCGAAATACCAGTCATCAGAAAGTGTGTTAAGAGCTACAGAAGCTCAGTTAAAAGCTGCTGAAATTGCCAATGAAGGGATTACATTAGAATATGACTCTGGTAACACTAGAACAACGCTTGAAGTTATTCAGTCTAGAAGTTTACTACTCGAGGCTAGAGATGCATTTACGAGAGCCGAGAGAGATTTTATGATTTCGCAGTTTGAGCTTGCTTTTAAATTAGGAACTTTGTCTTTAGGCTCTATTAAGTCTCTATAAATGTTAATTTTAAAGGCTTTTTTATATTTCTTGCAAAAAAGAACAAAATGTGTACATTTGTTATAACGATTCGAACAATAAAAAGGATAAAAAATGACTAAAAATAATTTAAAGGTTGTTAAGAGTGACAACAAAAAAGAACAAGAATTAAAGGAAAAAAACAAGTCTTTAGAAGCCGCTATAAGCCAAATAGACCAGAATTTTGGAAAAGGCTCAGTAATGAGACTTGGCCAACAACAGGCTTTAGATGTTGAAGCTATCTCCACGGGATCATTAAGTTTAGATTTGGCCCTTGGAATAGGAGGTTTGCCAAAAGGAAGAATTATAGAGATATATGGACCAGAATCATCTGGTAAAACAACGCTTGCACTGCAAGTTGTTGCTGAAGCACAAAAAGCAGGCGGTATATGTGCTTTTGTTGATGCAGAGCATGCAATGGATCCGGTTTATGCAAAAAAACTTGGAGTAAAAACAGAAGAACTTTTGATTTCACAACCTGATACAGGAGAACAAGCTTTAGAAATAACTGACACATTAATTAAATCAGGCTCTGTTTCAGTATTGGTCGTTGACTCAGTTGCAGCATTGACACCAAAAGCTGAATTAGAAGGAGAAATGGGGGACCATCATGTTGGTCTTCAATCTAGACTTATGAGCCAAGCTTTGAGAAAATTAACTGGTTCAGTTTCAAAATCAAATACAATGGTTATTTTTATAAACCAAATTAGAATGAAAATCGGTGTTATGTTTGGAAATCCAGAAACAACATCAGGCGGTAATGCCTTAAAATTTTATTCATCAGTGAGAATGGATATAAGAAGAATAGGAGCCATTAAAGATAAAGATCAAATAATTGGAAATTCAACTAGGGTAAAAGTTATTAAAAATAAAGTAGCTCCACCTTTTAAAGTTGTAGAGTTTGATTTAATGTATGGAAAAGGTATTAGCAAAGTTGGAGAACTAGTCGATCTTGGTGCTAAAGCAGGTGTAGTTGAGAAATCCGGTGCTTGGTACGCTTATAAGGGTGAAAAGATTGGGCAAGGCAGAGAAAACGCTAAAATTTACCTAGAAAAAAATCCAAATATTGCAGCTGAAATCGAAAAAGTTATTCGAGATAAAGCAGCAGCAATTTCAAAAGAATTAGAAGGAAATCCTTCGCCAAACGAAAAAATTAGCGAAGAAAAAGAAGACAAATAGTTTAATTGCCATCTTAAAATTAAAACGGGAGAAATGCTTCTCCCGTTTCCCATGAAACAACAACTAATAATTGATTCATTCTATATATAGTATCTTATACCTCTAGTTGAAAAATAATTAGTATACAAAGTTCACTAAATTTAGTTCAATTGACTAACTCAACATGGAGGGTAAATGAGTACACAACAAGCAAAAAGCTCGAAAGTGTCTTCAGCTCTAGATACCTCTCATTTAAAAGTAAAATTTCCATTTAAAGCTAAATACGGCAATTATATAAATGGTAAATTTGTAGAACCAAAATCAGGCAAATATTTTGATAACGCTAGCCCGATAAATAATGAGAAAATCTGTTCAGTTGCACGATCGAATGAAAAAGACGTAGATGCTGCATTAGATGCAGCTCACGCAGCTTTCCCAGAATGGGGAAAGACAGACATCACTACTAGATCAAATATTTTAAACAAAATAGCTGATGTTATTGAAAAAAATCTAAACTTATTAGCAACAGCTGAATGTTTAGACAATGGAAAGCCAATAAGAGAGTGTATGGCAGCAGACTTGCCATTAGTAATTGATCATTGGAGATATTTTGCTGGAGTAATAAGAGCAGAAGAAGGATCAATTGCTGAAATAAGTAATAATCAATACTCTTACAATTTTCACGAACCTTTAGGAGTTGTAGGTCAGATTATTCCTTGGAACTTTCCATTATTAATGGCAACATGGAAATTAGCCCCAGCTCTTGCAGCAGGGAACTGTGTTGTATTGAAACCAGCTGAACAAACACCAGCATCTATTAATGTTTTAATGGAACTTATTGGAGATTTATTACCTCCAGGTGTAGTTAACATTGTTAGCGGTTTTGGATTGGAAGCGGGTAAACCTTTAGCATCTTCTAAAAGAGTAGCAAAAGTAGCATTTACCGGTGAAACAACTACTGGAAGATTGATTATGCAGTACGCTGCACAAAACATAATTCCAATTACTTTGGAGTTAGGTGGAAAATCTCCAAACATTTTCTTTGAAGACGTCATGGAAAAAGATGATGACTTCTTTGATAAGTGTATTGAAGGTTTTGTTATGTTCAATCTAAACCAAGGTGAAGTTTGTACTTGTCCAAGTAGAGCTTTAATTCAAGAGTCAATCTATGATAAATTCATGGAGAGAGCAATCGCAAGAACTAAAGCTGTAAAACAAGACAATCCTTTAAAAATGGAAACAATGATTGGAGCTCAAGTGTCATTAGAGCAGATGGAAAAAATTAAATCTTATCTTGATCTTGGTAAAAAGGAGGGAGCTAAAGTTCTAGCTGGAGGAAGTGTAGCTAAACTTAATAGTGGATTGGAGAAAGGAAACTATATCCAACCAACTATTTTTGAAGCTAAAAACAATATGCGTATCTCTCAAGAAGAGATCTTTGGACCAGTTGTATCAGTGATTAAATTTAAAGATGAAGCAGAGGCATTAAAAATTGCTAATGATACTCTTTATGGTTTAGGAGCCGCAGTATGGACTAGAGATGGCAATACAGCTCACAGAATGGGTAGAGGAATACAAGCAGGAATAGTGTGGACAAATTGTTATCATGCTTATCCAGCTCACTCGCCATTTGGTGGTTATAAACAGTCAGGAGTGGGAAGAGAAACTCATAAAATGATGCTTAACCATTATAGACAAAATAAAAATTTACATGTTTCTTACGCTGAGAAGAAATTGGGATTCTTTTAACCAATAATATATACTGGCCCATGATTCTAAATCATGGGCCGAACATCAAAAATGAAAGTATCTGCAACACAATCAGCTTTAAAACTTCTATCTAAACTTCAAGAAAAATATGGTGAGAAGCTAATGTTTCATCAATCTGGAGGATGTTGTGATGGCAGCGCTCCTATGTGCTTCCAAGAAGGTGAATTTCCTTTAGGTGATAATGATATCAAACTGGGTGAAATAGGAGGTGTTCCTTTTTATATGAATGGTGATCAATATGAAAAGTGGAAACATACCGACCTTACTATAGACGCTGTAAAGGGAATAGGTGGGATGTTTTCATTAGATAACGGAACAGGAGAAAGATTTTTAACAAAATCTGAAATTTGCTTAGTAGTTGATAACGAAGAGCAAAAAACTGGCTAATCTCTTTATAGACAACCCTATAAATATCTGTATTTAATATTATATGAGCCAATTTTTGTTGACTGATATAAGAGGTAAATTTCTTAACTATTTTAAAAAAAGTAGTCATGAAATAGTAGACTCTAGTAACTTGGTTCCAAATAACGATCCAACACTAATGTTTACCAACTCTGGAATGGTTCAGTTCAAAAATGTTTTTACAGGTTTAGAAAAAAGACCATACAAAAGAGCCACCACATCTCAAAAATGTGTAAGAGCAGGAGGAAAACACAATGACTTGGAAAACGTTGGTTATACTCCCCGCCATCACACATTTTTTGAAATGCTAGGAAATTTTTCGTTTGGTGACTATTTTAAAGAGCAAGCAATAGATCATGCTTGGAAATTACTTACTAAAGAGTTTCAATTACCTAAAGAAAAACTTTTAGTTACAATTTTTCATGAAGATGAAGAGTCTTTTAATCTATGGAAAAAAATTGCTGGTCTTAAAGAGGATAAAATAATTAAGATATCAACAGCAGACAATTTTTGGTCAATGGGCGACACTGGACCTTGCGGACCATGTTCAGAAATATTTTACGATCATGGAGATAAACTTAAAGGAGGTCTACCAGGCAGTACAGATCAAGATGGAGATAGATACATAGAAATATGGAATCTTGTCTTCATGCAGTTTGAACAAATTTCAAAAGATAAAAGAATTAATCTACCTAAACCATCTGTAGACACAGGAATGGGTCTTGAAAGAATGACAGCAGTTCTTCAAGGAACACATGATAACTATAAAATTGATCATTTTAAAAAATTAATATCTGCCTCGTCAGACATTATCAAATCACCAATCACTGATAAAACTATTGCTAGTCATAGAGTGATATCAGATCATTTAAGAGCTAGCAGTTTTTTGATAGCTGAGGGAATTTTACCTTCTAATGAGGGTCGCGGATATGTTTTAAGAAGAATAATGAGAAGAGGAATGAGACATGCGCATTCATTAGGAAGCAAGTCACCAATTTTTTTTAAACTTTTTGATGTTTTACTAAATGAAATGAAAAAAAGTTATCCAGAATTAGGAACAGGCAAAGATCTCATAATAGAAACTTTAAAAAATGAGGAAGAGAAATTTTCTTCTCTTCTTGAAAGAGGTATGAAAATTTTAGATGATAATTTAGATAAAGTACAAAATAATACACTACCAGGCTCAATTGCTTTTAAATTGTACGATACCTATGGTTTCCCCGTAGACTTGACTGCTGATATTTTAAGAACAAAAAATATTAAAGTTGACAATTCAGCTTTTGAGCAAGAAATGGAAAAAAGCAAAACTTTAGCAAGAGCTAATTGGAAAGGTTCTGGAGATAAGTCAGTAGAGGAAAAATGGTTTAAAATTCGAGAAGAACTTAAACCAACAGAATTTTTAGGTTATGAGTTTGAAAAAGCTGAAGGAGTTGTTTTAAAAATTTCTAAAGATAATAAATTTGTTGATAGCGCTGAAGTAGGAAGCAATGTTGAAATTATTACAAATCAAACACCTTTTTATGGAGAGTCTGGAGGTCAAGTTGGAGATCAAGGAATAATTTTTAATTCAGATTGTAAAATTAATATTACTGATACACAAAAAAAAATGGGAGATCTTTTTGTTCATACTGGAAAAATTGAGTCTGGTACAATAAAAATCGGCCAAAGCGTTAATCTTGAGATAAATGTTGAAGATAGAAATAGTTCTAAGGCTAATCATTCAGCAACACATTTGCTACATGAGTCTTTAAGAAGGACTTTAGGTAAACATGTTACTCAAAAAGGGTCATTGGTTTCTCCAGAAAGATTAAGATTTGATTTTAGCCACAACAAACCAATTGAAAAAGAGGAAATGATTAAGATTAATAAAGTTGTAAATGAAATAGTCGACAGTTCAACTGAGGTACAAACAAGAATAATGACACCTAAAGAAGCAGTTAAAATGGGAGCTTTAGCTCTTTTTGGAGAAAAGTATGGTGAAGAAGTAAGAGTAGTTTTTATGGGGAAAGAGTCTAATGGTTTTTTTTCTACAGAGCTTTGCGGTGGAACTCATGTAAAAAACACAAAAGAAGTAGGCAAATTTAAAGTTATTAGTCAGTCATCAATCGCTTCAGGTGTAAGAAGAGTAGAAGCTTTAAGAGATAAACAGCTTACAGAGTATGAAAAATCGCAAAAGCAAGATAAATCTACAAAAGAAAAAGCAAGTAAAGAACAACTAGAAAAAATTAAAAAAGAAATATTAAGCTACAAAATTAAACCTGATTATAATGAAAGTAATGATTTGGTAGAAAATTTAAAAATTCTTACCAAACAATTAGAAAAATTAAAAATTCAGAATGTAATTAATGATAAAAGTAAAAATATAATTAAGGATAAAAAAACTGGTAAGTTTATATTAAGACAACAATTTCTTAATGATTTTCCACCTAAGGAATTAAGGAGCATCATAGATCAGGGGAAAAAAGATATTAAAAGTGGAGTAATTATTAGCATATCTACTTTTGAGGAAAAAGTGGGAGTTGCAGTTGGAGTCACTAATGATCTTGTTTCAAAATATGACGCGGTTAATCTTGTAAAATTTGCTTCAGAAATTCTTGATGGAAAAGGTGGAGGAGGAAGAAAAGATTTTGCTCAAGCTGGTGGTACAAATAAAGATAAAATAGATGAGGCTTTTAAAGCAATAGAAGATGAAATTAGTTAAGCTTCTTTTTAAGGTTTGAGTTTATTGCCTCTAAAAATTGACTTGTTGTTAAGAATTTTTGATTTTTACTGATTAATATTGCTAGGTCCTTAGTCATAGAACCACTTTCAACAGTTTCTATACAAACTTTTTCAAGATTTTCTGCAAATTTGATAAGCTCTTGATTTCCATCAAGATTTCCTCTGTGAGATAAACCTCTTGTCCATGCGAATATAGAAGCTATAGGGTTAGTTGATGTTTCTTTTCCTGCTTGGTGTTGTCTATAGTGTCTAGTTACTGTTCCGTGAGCAGCTTCAGCTTCAGCTATTTTTCCATCTGGAGTTCTTAATACGCTAGTCATCAATCCTAAAGAACCATACCCTTGTGCGACCGTATCAGACTGGACATCCCCATCATAATTTTTGCATGCCCAAATGTATTTTCCACTCCATTTCATTGCGCATGCAACCATATCGTCAATTAATCTGTGCTCATAAGTTATGCCTGATTCCTCAAATTTTTTCTTAAACTCTTTTTGAAACACTTCCTCGAATATATCTTTGAATCTTCCATCATATGCTTTTAAAATTGTATTTTTTGATGAAAAATAAACCGGCCATTTTCTTACTAGACCGTAGTTCATACATGCTCTTGCAAAATCTTTAATTGAGTTATCTAAATTGTACATTGAAAGTGCAATACCAGGCCCGTCAAAATTAAAAACTTCGTGTTCGATTTTATCTTTTCCATCTTCAGACTCCCATTTAACTGTCATTTTTCCTTTGCCAGGAACCTTAAAATCCGTTGCTTTGTATTGGTCTCCAAAAGCATGTCTGCCTACAATTACGCTATCAGTCCAATGAGGTACTAATCTAGGAACATTTTTGCAAATTATTGGTTCTCTGAAAATTGTTCCACCTACAATGTTTCTAATAGTACCATTTGGAGATCTCCACATTTTTTTAAGACTAAACTCTTTAACACGTGCCTCGTCAGGAGTAATGGTTGCGCATTTTACCCCTGCTCCATATTTTTGAATAGCTTTAGCACAGTCTATTGTAATTTGGTCATTAGTTTTATCACGACTTTCCATCCCCAAATCATAGTATTTTAAGTCAATATCTAAGTAGGGTTTGATGAGCTTATCTTTTATAAATGACCAAATAATTCTAGTCATTTCGTCACCATCTAGCTCAACTACTGGGTTTTTAACTTTAATTTTAGCCATAAAATAAAAATATAGATTGATTTGGTAAGATTTTTATACATATTAAGAAAAAATTAGCAAACTTAAAATTATGTTTAATTCAATTTTCCCTAAAATTCACAAAGAAGGGTACAAGTTTTTGGCTATTTCCATTATAGCCACATTTCTTGTATTACTTTTTTCAAAGTTTTTAGGATCAGTTTTAATTTTAATAACTATTTGGATTTACTATTTTTTTAGAGATCCAGAAAGATTTTCAATTAATGATGATAATTTTTTAGTTAGCCCAGCTGATGGACTTATAACATCAATATCTGAGCAAAAAGGTCCAGTCGAACTTCAACTAGAAAATACGACATATACTAGAATAAGTGTTTTTATGAATGTATTTAATTGCCATGTTAATAGAACACCAATATCTGGAAAGATTGAAGAAATTAATTATAAGCCTGGAAAATTTTTAAATGCCTCTCTTGATAAAGCGAGTGAAGAAAATGAGAGAAATTATTTTAAAGTAAAGTGTTCTTCAACAGGAGAAGAAATTATAATTGTTCAAATTGCAGGACTAATCGCAAGAAGAATAGTATGTGAGGTAGAACAAGGACAAGATCTTAAACAAGGAGACAGGATAGGGATGATACGTTTTGGTAGCAGAGTAGATATTTTTTTCAAAAATAAAAAAACTTTAGCAAAAATTGGACAAAACGTTGTGGCTGGTGAGAGTTTAATAGCTTCGAAATAATGGAAGATAATAAAAAATTTAAATTAGTTTCATCAAAAAAGACAAGATATTTATTACCAAATATTCTTACTTTAGGAGGAGTTTGTCTCGGTATTAGTTCAATTAAATTTTCAATAGATGGCAATTACAGTTTAGCAGTAATTTTTATTTTATTTGCAGCTATACTTGATGCATTAGATGGAAGAGTGGCGCGTTTAATTAAAGGAACATCAGAATTTGGAAAAGAACTAGACTCATTGACTGATTTTGTGAGTTTTGGAATTGCACCAGTATTTATTCTATATTTTTGGGAACTAAATACTTATGGTAAATTTGGGTGGGCAATCACATTAATATATTCAGTTTGTTGCGTTTTGAGACTAGCAAGATTTAATCTAACTAAAATAAGTAATCAACAACTTTGGAAGAATAATTATTTCGAAGGAGTTCCAGCTCCTGCTGGAGGGATATTAATTTTAATGCCATTAATATTTGAACTTTCAGGTTTAGAATTAAAGTTAAATCTAAAAAATTTAACACCTTTTTTGACTATTTTGATTGCAATTTTACTAGTGAGCAAGATTCCAACTTTATCTTTAAAAAAAATATCTATTTCGCCTAAAACCACTGTTTTTATTTTGTTAGGAATCGGAACAGTCTTTATTTCTTTGTTATTTTACACATTTCAAACATTATTATTTTTTGGAGCTGTTTACTTAGCTTCACTACCTGTCAGTTTCTTTATGTATAGAAAACAATCTCAAAAAGAAAGCTTAGAAACATCAGATGAAGAGCATGAAGATGTTTTATAATGAAAAAATCAAAAAAGAGCAAAAAAAGTAATACTTGGAAGATCAAACAACATAGAGATCAATTCTTTAAAAAATCGAAAACACTAGGTTATCGCTCTAGAGCAGCCTTTAAATTAATTGAACTTAATAATAAATTTAAATTTATTAAACATGATACGAATCTATTAGATATTGGATCTTATCCTGGAGGATGGGCTCAAGTTTCAAGAAAAATAATTTCCTCAGGAAAGATTTTGTGTGTAGATCAGGAAAAGATTGAAAAAATCAAAAATGTCTCGTTTCTCCAATGTAATTTCTTGAAGACAGAAGCAAAGAGTCAAATTTTAGAGTTTTTTGATGGAAATTTAGATGTGATAATTTCAGATATGGCTGCCAATACGACTGGTAATAAATCTTTAGATTGTATTAGAACCAACCAATTATGTGCAGATGTAATTGAATTCTCTTCAATAAATTTAAAACCTAAAGGAGTATTAGTATCTAAGTTGTTTATGGGTGAAGATTTCTTAGAGGTCAAAGAATTAGCGAAATCAAGATTTAAAAATGTGCATTTTTTTAAACCTGAGGCTAGTAGGAACGAGTCAAAAGAAACTTATTTACACTGCGCTATATTAAAGCCTTTATAATTTTTAGAAATTGTATATAAGTTTATATGGAAGCAATAAAAGAAGCATTAACTTTTGATGATGTTTTGCTTTTGCCGCGTTTTTCAAAAATTTTACCTTCAGATACAAATATTTCTACAAAACTAAGCAAAACTATAAAATTAGAATCACCTTTTTTATCCTCTGCAATGGACACCGTCACAGAATCACAAATGGCTATAGCTATGGCCTTATCTGGAGGCATTGGAGTTATCCATAGAAACCTAAGTATAAAAAAACAAAATTATGAAATTGTTAAAGTCAAAAAAAAAAATTTAATAGTTGGAGCAGCTATTGGGACAAATGCAGACGATATTGTGAGGGCAAAAAAACTTTTAGATTCGGGAGTAGATTTAATTGTAATTGATACTGCTCATGGCCATAGTGAAAAAGTTTTAAAGATCCTTTCAAAAGTTAAAAAAACAGCATCTAAAATTCCTGTTTGTGTTGGTAATATTGCAACAGCAGAAGCTGCAAAAAAATTATATAATTCTGGCGCAGACATAATCAAAGTAGGTATTGGTCCTGGATCAATTTGCACTACAAGAATGGTTGCGGGAATAGGCGTTCCACAAATTACAGCGATAATGGAAGTACACAAAGCTTTAAAAAGAAAAGGTATAAAAATTATTTCGGATGGAGGTATTAAGTTTTCTGGAGATATTGCAAAAGCTTTAGCTGCAGGGGCAGACGCTATTATGATGGGCTCAATATTTGCTGGAACAGACGAAAGTCCGGGAAAAAAATTTAGAATTAAGAATAAATTTTATAAACGTTATAGAGGAATGGGATCTATAGGAGCAATGTCAGCAGGTTCATCTAACAGATATTTTCAAAAAAATTTTAAAGATAAATCTAAATTTGTCCCAGAAGGAGTAGATGGTAGAGTAGAATACAAAGGAAAAGTCTCTAAGATAATTTATCAGCTTAAAGGAGGATTAAGATCTTCAATGGGTTATGTTGGAGCGAAAGGTCTTAAAGAGCTCAAAAAGAATGCTAAATTTATAAAAATTACTAAAGCAGGATTTTATGAAAGCATGGTACATAGTGTAGAAATGATAGAACCAACATTAAATTATAAGTTATAAACATGAAATTAATAAAATGTATATTTGTTATATTTTTTGTTAATTGTAACGCTTATGCAGCCTCAAACTATTTTACTGACGGCTTATTATTTTTTGAAAAAAACCAATTAGAAAAAGCAAAATTTAAATTTGAACAAGATATAGTTTTTAATCCTAGAAATGAAAATTCTTATCTATACCTTTCAAAAATATTTAACAGGCAAGATAAAAGTGAATTAGAAGAAAAAAATCTTAACACTGTTATTTTGCTAAATCCAAAAAATGAAGATGCATTGTATAGCCTTGCAAAACTGAGATTAAAAGAGTCAGATTTTTCTGGCAGTAAAAAATTATTAGAAAAATTATTGACTTTCTGTGAAAGTTTCTGCCAAAAAAGTCTTAAACTTAAAACTGAAGTAGAAAATTCAATAAAAAATTAATGGGAAGAAAAATTTTTAAGGAAAAAATTTTAATTATTGATTTTGGATCTCAGGTAACAAAACTTATCGCTAGAAGGGTAAGAGATCTTGGAGTTTTTTCGGAGATAATAACAGCAAAAAATATAAGTAAAATTAAAGATTATAATTATGTAAAAGGTATTATTTTATCAGGAGGTCCAGCAACTGTAACAAAGAAAAATCATCAAAAAGTACCAAAAGAAATTTTTTTTAAAAACATTCCCATCCTTGGTATTTGTTATGGATTACAACTAATTGCTAATTTGTTTGGAGGATCAATTAAGGCATCAAAAAAAAAAAGAGAATTCGGAAGAGCAATTCTCCATAAAAAAAAAAAATCACTCTTAATAAAAAATTTTTTTAATGAAAACAATAAATCAGTTTGGATGAGCCATCAAGACGCTGTTACCAAATTGCCAAAAGGATTTAAAGTGATAGCTTCAACTAATAAATCAAAATTAACAATTATAGAAAATACTCAAAAAAAAATTTATGGAATTCAGTTCCATCCTGAAGTGACTCATACCGAAAAGGGCAAAGAAATATTTAAAAATTTTTTATTCTCTATTTGCTTAATAAAAAAAAAGTGGCAAGTGACTTCAGAGAAAAATAGAATCATAAATAATATTAAACACACAGTAAAAAACGACAAAGTCGTTTGTGCTCTATCGGGAGGGGTTGATAGTAGTGTCGTTGCTTTATTGATAAACAAAGCTATAGGAAAAAATTTAGTTTGTATAATGGTTGATACTGGTTTGATGAGAAAAAATGAATTTAAATATAGCTACAGAATATTTAAAAAAAGATATAAATTAAATGTAAAGTTGATCAATGCTTCAAAATTATATTTTAAAAAACTAAAAAACATTAACGATCCTGAAAAGAAAAGAAAAATAATAGGAAATCTTTTTATTAAAATTTTTGAAAAAGAAGCAAAGAAGCACAAAGGTATTAAATATCTTGCTCAAGGCACACTTTATCCCGATGTTATAGAAAGCCGGTCAGCAACTGGAAGCCAATCATCTAAAATAAAATCTCATCACAATGTCGGCGGGTTACCAAAAAATATGAATTTAAAGTTAATAGAACCTTTAAAAGAATTCTTTAAGGATGAAGTAAGAATTTTAGGAAAATCAGTGGGTTTACTAGATAATATAAGAAATAAACATCCTTTCCCTGGACCAGGTTTGGCTATAAGAATAATAGGTCAAATTAACCCACAAAAGGTTAAAATCCTACAAGAGGCTGATCACATTTTTATAAATGAATTGAAAAAGCATAATCTGTATCACAAAATTTGGCAAGCTTATGCAGGTTTATTACCTATGAAAACCGTCGGAGTTATGGGAGACTCTAGAACCTATGAATATACTTGTTTGTTAAGGGCGGTCACTTCTGAAGATGGAATGACCGCAGATTATTTTAATTTTCCAAAGAATTTTTTCGATATAATAGCTAATAAAATTGTTAATGGTGTCCCAGGAATTAATAGAGTAGTATATGATATAACTTCCAAACCACCTAGCACTATCGAGTTAGAATAATGCTCAAAAAAATTAAAAAAATACTATTAAAAAAAAATAAAAAAAAGTTGGTATGTTTGACTGCATATTCTCGGAATTTTGCAAAAGTATTAGACAAACATTGTGATATTATTTTAGTAGGAGACTCATTAGCTAACGTTTTATATGGAATGCGAAACACACACAAACTATCGGTAAACAATATGATCCAGCATAGTATAAGTGTTAGACAAGGTGTAAAAAAAGCTTTGATGGTAGTAGATATGCCAAAAGGTTCTTATGCCACTCCAAAACAAGCAAAAAAAAACGCTAAAATAATTTTAAAAAAAACAAAATGTGATGCTATAAAAATCGAAAGCAATAACAAAAATTTTAAAATTATAAAGGAGATAGTTGAAGCAAAAATACCTGTTATGGGGCATATAGGTTTTACACCACAATTTAAAAATAAATTTAAAGTAGAAGGAAAAAATAATTTAGAAACAAAGAAATTAATACAAGAATCATTGTTGATACAAAAGGCGGGAGCTTTTTCTATAGTTCTAGAGTGTATTACTCCTGTTACTGCGAAAATAATAACAAAATTATTGAAAATACCCACGATAGGCATAGGATCCTCATCTTACTGTGATGGGCAAATCTTAGTGACGGATGATATCCTTGGGTTGAGCGGATTTTATCCTAAATTTGTCAAAAAATATGTTAATTTGAATACAGTAATTGAAAAAGCTGTAAAAAAATATAGTAAAGAAGTTAAAAATCGACAGTTTCCGCAAAACAAAAATTTTTTATATGGAAAATGAAATTATAGATAAAAAAGATTTTTCTGAAAAAATTTTAATTTTTTTTAAAGAAAAACAAAGAGTTATCCTAATAACTTTTGTAACAATTATTGGTATAATCCTAGCTTTTTTAACTTCGAACTATTACCAAAACATGGAAAATGAGGAAATTTCTGAAAAATTTATTAAAGCTGGAATACATTTATCTTCAGAGGAAAAAAATAAATCTAAGAATATTTTAATAGAAATTGTTAATAGTGAAAATAAATTTTATTCTATTTTAGCTTTAAATACCATTATAGAAAACGATTTAGAAGAAAGAAGCAATGAGATCTTAAAACTTTTTGAAATTGTTGAAAATCTTAAAATCGACAAAGAACAATTAAACTTAATTAAGCTTAAAAAAGCACTCTATTTAATTAAAATTTCTAAAAATGAGGAAGGAAATACTTTGCTTAATGAAATTATTTCAGAAAATTCAATTTGGAAAGATGCGGCATTAGAAATCTCTAAATGAAATAAATTAGATTATAAATTAGTTAATGAAAATCTTTTTAGCATTAATATTTATATTTTTATTGTCAAATTGTTCATTTGATAATAAATCTGGTATTTGGACGAACAATAATTCTAACGTAAAAAAAGAAGATCAATTCAAGGATTTCGAAACTCTATATTCTCAAACTCAAACTTTTAATACCATTATTAGACCTGATAAAAGTCTAATGATTATTTTAGATCCGATTAAAAAGAATTATAAATGGACAGATGAATTCTATAATGACTCAAATAATTTAGAAAACTTTGCATACAAAGAATTAAATGAAATTATTTTTAAAAGTCAAAAAATAAGTCGATCCGAAGTCAAAAAAACTTTCCTTTTTGAAAATCAAAATGCAATATTTGTTGATTATAAAGGAAATATAATTGTTTATTCTTTAGAAAAGGAAAACATTATTTTTAAGTATAACTTTTATAAAAAAAATTATAAAAAAATTAAAAAAATTTTAAATTTTATTGTTGAAGATAATATAATCTATGTAGGTGATAATTTTGGATACCTGTATGCTGTCGATTATCTAAACAATAAATTAATTTGGGCCAAAAACTTTAAAATACCCTTTAGGTCTAATTTAAAAATTTTAGAAAATAAACTTATAATAGCAGATACTAATAACTCTCTATTTTATATAAATAAAACAAATGGCAATAAGTTAAAAGCTATTCCAACTGAAGAAACATTAATTATGAATAATTTTGTAAACTCTTTAGCTACAATAAAAGAAAATTTATATTATCTTAATACCTATGGGTCTTTATATTCTCTAAATAACAACGGGCGTATTAAATGGTTTATTAATTTAAACCAATCGATAGATATTAATCCAACAAATTTATTTAACTCTAATCCTATAGTCATTAACAAAGATAAACTAATTATATCAACCAATTTGTTTTTATACTTTATCGATTTAAATTCTGGCTCAACTTTGTTTAAAATTTCCATTAGCTCTTTATTTAGACCTATAGTCTCAGGTGATAATTTATTTTTGATTACAAAGGACAATCTGCTTGTTTCTGTAAATATTAACTCTTTTAAAATAAATTATTCTGTAGATTTAGAGCAAACTATTGCTAATTTTTTAGATGTAAAAAAAAAGAAGCCTATTAGCATTAAAACTCTATTATTAGTCAACAATAATTTATTCTTGTTTCTAAATAATTCCTTTTTTATAAAGTTAGACCTAATTGGAGAAATAAAAGAAATTAGCAAGCTTTCATCTAAAATTAAATCTGACCCAATTTTTATAAACGAGTCCTTGATATATATTAATAATAAAAATAAATTAATAATAAGTAACTAATTACTTGATTTGCTACTTAGCAAAGATAATTGCTTTACTTTTTCTTCACCTAAGTTATCAGATGGTTTGACTGGATAGTCGCCAGTAAAATAATGGTCACTAAATTGAGGATAAGCATCATTTCTTTTTCCCTTTCCTAAAGCTTCATATAAGCCATCTAAACTCAAAAATTTTAGCGACTTAGCCTTTATGTATTCGCACATTTCCTCATTAGTTTTTTGGTTCGCCAAAAGCTCTTTTTTTGTTGGCATGTCTACTCCATAAAAATCAGGAAACTTAATTTCTGGGCAAGCAATTCTCACATGAACTTCTTTAGCTCCAGCCTCATAAAGCATTTTTACTATTTTATGGCACGTTGTTCCTCTCACCAAAGAGTCATCAATTAAAACTAGAATTTTATTTTTTACTATAGTTTTAGTTGTACTAAGTTTCAATTTTACTCCTAGGCTTCTGATATTTTGAGTTGGCTCTATAAAGGTTCTGCCTACATAATGGTTTCTTATTAAACCTAGTTCAAATGTTTTTTTTGAATATTCTGCATAGCCTAATGCTGCTGGAACTCCGGAGTCTGGAACAGGTATAACTATATCTGCATTAACATCTGACTCTTTAGCCAGTTGTATGCCAAATTTTTTTCTATATTCATATGCACATTTATCATCAATGAGACTATCAGGCCTAGCAAAGTATATGTATTCAAAAACACACGGCCTGGCTTTTTGTTTTGGAAATGGTTTGATGCTACTCATTTTATTATCTTCTACAACTACTATTTCTCCATTTTCGACTTCTCTAATAAATGAAGCACCAACAATATCCAATGCACAAGTTTCAGAGGCTAGAATAAAAGAGTCTTTTAATTTGCCAATTACTAAAGGTCTAATTCCAAAAGGATCTCTAACACCTATAAGTTTTTTATTAGTCATTAGAACTAGCGAATAACCGCCTTTTATTTGAAAAAGAGTGTCTATTAACTTTTCAACTACTTTCTCTCTTTTTGATTTTGCGATTAATTGTACAATAGTTTCAGTATCACTAGTTGTTCTAAAAATGGCCCCATCTTTTACTAGAGCGTGCCTCAATGATAGAGCGTTGGTCAAATTACCGTTATGAGCTAAACTTAAACCTCCCATGTGCAGATCTGCAAAAAAAGGCTGAATATTTCTTAAAGATGTTTCTCCAGTTGTAGAATATCTATTATGTCCTATAGCAAATTTGCCTGGAAGTTTTTTTATAACATCACTTTTTGTAAAATGATCACCAACTAAGCCTTGTCTTTTTTCTGAATGATAATTTTTTCCATCATAAGAAACTATTCCACAGCCTTCTTGACCTCTATGCTGTAATGCATGTAGCCCAAGAGCGACTAAAGCAGCTGAGTCTTCATGATTAGATATACCAAACACTCCACATTCTTCTCTAAGTTTATCTGATTTAAATTTTTTCAATTTTATCTTTTGTATCTATTAAGTCCTCATTTGATGGAAATTCCTCGATTAGAATTTCACTACCTTTTTTAACAATATTAAATGAAAAAGCATCTTCAGCTGATATACCCCAATTTTGATATGGATAAAACCAATTAAGTATAGAAAATAAACAAATAGAAACAATATAACCTTTAAAAATCCCAAATAATAAGCCAAAAGTTTTATCTATGGACCCAACTCCTGTCCAAGTTACAGCTTTACTCAATCCCTTTCCGATTATTATTATCAAAAATAATGTAAAAACAAACACAACTATTCCAATACCAACGCTATTAACAAATTCTGACTCAATATACTCACTAACCCAAGGTCTTAATTTTGGAACTAAAATAATTGTAATAACTGTAGATAAAACCCATTTCATAAAGGAAATAAGGCTAAGTGAAAAGCCTTTAAAATAACATTGAATAATACTGTAAATCATCACAGTTCCTACTGAAAAATCAAACCAATTAATGCTACCAAAAAATCTTTCAAAAATTTCTAGCATTCGCCTACACTTTTTCCTCACCGAATGGTTTTAAAATTAATATAAGCTTAGGAAGAAGTGTTAACACTGAAATCATAGCTAGTAACATTGCAATACCTGTGAATATGCCAAAATATATTGTGGGTATAAAATTTGACAAAATTAAGATTGAAAATCCGAAAACAATTGTTATAGAAGTATTTAAAATTGCTATACCAACAGTTCTATGACATCTATCAAGTGTTTTATTGTAATTGTTTATCTTATTAAACTCTTCTTTAAACCTATAAATATAGTGAATACTGTTATCCACTGCTATACCAATAGTTATTGCGGCTATAGTAATGGTCATCATGTCTAATGGAATTCCAAGCAAACCTATTATGCCAAGGATAAAAAAAGCTGCTATAAAATTTGGCACAACACCAATAGATGAAATGATGATATTTCTAAATAAAATTAAAAACATTAAAAAGATTCCAAGCATCACTATACCTAAAGTAAGTATTTGAGATTTAAATAAACTTTGTAATAAATTATTAAACAAAATCAGAACACCTGCCAATTTGTACTCTTCTCTATCAAAACCAAGTTTTGTATTTAAATCTTTATCTATTTTTTGGATTAAATCGTTTCTTCTTAAATCTTCTAAAGAATCTTTAATTCTTACACTTATCCTGGCTTCATCTTTATCTACCGAGATATAAGGAGTAACAATTTCCTTTTTTATTGCTGAAGGAATTTTACTATATAGAACTGCTATCTCTAAGCTCTGCAGTTCTTTATTATTTAAGTCTTCGGCCACTCTTAAAATTGATCCAAAAGATAAAACTTTTCCAATTTCTGGCAAGGAGTCTAAATAATCATGAACTTGAATGATTTTATCCATTTTATCCCTCGTAAACCAATATTTTGCCTTATCCTCATTAGTTTCGGTTTCTTCTTCCCACTCATCAAATTCATCATTCTCTTCTTTAGTTTCTTTCTTCTTTACTGGAAATTTTAAAATTATATTTAAAGGTGTAGTACCACCAAGATCTTCATCTATTTTTTTCATCCCTTTATAAATTTCAGTTTTTTTATCAAAGTAATTTATAAAACTATTTTCTACTTCTAGTCTGAAGATTCCAACTATACTAAAAATAATTATCAAAAACGTAGTTCCAAAAATTAAGATTTCATTATTTTTAGTAAAAGAACCTAAAGCAGATGTAATTAAAGATTTTTCTGTATCTTTTATACCTATTTCATTTTCAGATGAAAATAAGTTTAGTAAAGAAGGCAACAACAAAAAAGTAACTAGCAATGAGACTATTAAACCTAATGTCATCATCCATCCAAAATCAATTATTGGTTTAATTCCACTAAAAACTAGAGATAAAAAAGCGCATATAGTAGTTAAAACTGTATATAATATTGGCAGCATCATTTTTTTGCTTGCCTCAAAAACCGCCTCTTCTTTTGTAAGGTTAGGAAATTCTTTTTTTAATTGTAAAAATCTAACTGTTACATGGATATTCATTGCCATATTTAATATGAGCATCAAAGCAATAAAGTTCGATGAAATGACTGTTACTTTCCAACCAATTAATCCTAAAAGACCAACCATTATAATCACAGATGTTGCACATCCCAACAAAGGCATTATTACCCACTTAAAATTTCTAAAGATAAACCAAAGTGTTAATATAATAAAAATAAATACTCCAATTCCAAAAACTACTATGTCACTTTTAATATAGCTCATCATATCGTCAGCTATCATTGGAATACCACCTAAATGAATTTTAGCGTTTTCTCCATATCTACTAATAACATCCCTTATTTCTGTAATATTTTGGTGATTTCTAATATTGTATAAATTTTTATATTCCTCATATTCTTTTAGGAATTTTTTGTAATTCAATTTTTCTTCGTTTGTTAAACCAGTTTCAATGGATTGATCAAAATATTTATCTTTTACCCTTATATATTCTGCTAATCTTTCATCTTTTTTAAGGTAGACAACGATCCCAGAGGTTTTGCCATCTTCACTAATAACGTAATCTTTATAAATAGGACTATTAATAATCTCATCAAATCCTCTTTTTCTGTCAATTTCTGGGTAAGACAATGTTTTATAATTTTTTAACCTTTCCATTAAACTTTCATCTGTACTTTTTAAAAGGGGAACATCAATTACAGTAATAACACTATCTACCCAAGTTAATTTCTCAATTTTAGATTTCAGCAACTGAAGGTTAAGAATAGTCTCTTTTTCTATGAAACTTGATACAGGGGTATAAGTTAAAACCAAGAAGTCTTTTGAGCCATAAGTTTTATTAATTTCTCTTAAATATTTAAGATCTGGATCTCCTTCTAGCAAGAGAGCGTCAGATGAAGCATCTAAATTGAAATTTTTAGATTGATAAATTGAGAAACTAATTAAAATTATTAAAAAAAAAAGAGTTACTTTTGGAAAATCTATTATTATCTTTTTATAAATTTCAGCAAACATTGTGATATTTCAGATATATCTTAAATTTATTATAACTAAAGTGAAATTTTGGGGTTAATTTGAGCTTAAATCTTTGAATTTTGTATATATTCCCTCGAATTCAACTTTGATAGTCCCCGTTGGACCGTGCCTTTGTTTGCCTAAAATAATATCAGCCAAACCATTCACATCATTCATTTTTGATTGCCATTCTGCGTGTTCAATTGAACCTAATTTAGGTTGTTTTCTTTCTAAATAGTATTCCTCTCTATAAACGAACATGACCACATCAGCGTCTTGTTCGATAGATCCTGACTCTCTTAAGTCAGCTAATTGAGGTTGTTTATCATCTCTTTGTTCAACTGCTCTTGAAAGCTGAGATAAGGCTAAAACTGGCACTCCAAGATCTTTTGCTAAAGCTTTTAATCCTTGAGTTATTTCGGAGATTTCTTGAACTCTACCATCATTTCTTAATAAGTTACTCGCTCTCATTAATTGAATATAATCTACAACTATCAAACTTAATCCAAATAATCTTTTTATACGTCTTGCTCTATTGCTTAAAGTCGCAATTGTAATAGCGGGAGTTTCATCTATAAACAATGGGAGATTGTAAATATTTCTAGAAGTTTCAATATATCTATTAATTTCTTCCTCTGTAACTTTACCTTTTCTTATGTCATCAGACTTTATTCTAGCTTGTTCAGACAAAATTCTCGTTGATAGTTGTTCCGAAGACATTTCTAATGAAAAGAAAGCTACAGATGATTTTTCTTGTTTACTCATAATATTTTGAGCAGCATGGTATGCTATATTTGTAGCTAAAGCTGTTTTACCCATTGAAGGTCTTCCAGCTAATATCACAAGATCAGATTTATGTAATCCACCCAATTTTTCGTCAAGCGCAGACAATCCAGTTGGTACACCTACAATACCTTTATCGTTTTTCATTGCTAGAGTAGCCATTTCAATTGTTTGATCTAATGCTTGATTAAATTTTAAAAAAGATTGAGAGAAGCTACCTCTTTCTGCCAAATCAAAAAGAGATTTTTCAGTACCTTCAATAATTTTTTCAGCACTTTGTTCTTTTGAGTTTAATGTTTCTGAAGACAAGTTGTCAGAGATTAAAACTAATTCTCGTCTTAGATACATTTCATGAATTATTTTTGCGTAGTCAATAGCTTGTTTCGTTGAACCTGAAAATCTTGTAAGTTTGACCAGGTATTCTGTTCCTCCAACTTCACTTAACATATTATCCTTTTCAAAATAATTTTTTAATGTAATTGGGTTTGCTATCATTCCTTTATTATTTAGATATTCAATGACTTCATAAATTTTAACATGTCCAGGATCATAAAAACTTGTAGGATTAATAATATTCGAGACTTCATCGATTATATCGTTGTTAACCAAAATTGAACCTAGTAAAGCTTGCTCTGCCTCTATGTTAGAAGGTTGTTTTTGATCAAGATTGTTTGGTATTTTTACTTTTTCCACTAACGAATAATAGTTTTGACTAGATATATTTAAAGTATAAAGTTACACACTATTTTTCCTATCTGTGGAAAAGTTATACTGATTGTATCTTGTCAATCTTGATAGATATCTGTGCTGAAACTTCTGAGTGAAAATTAATAATAACCTTATAAACACCAATCTTATTTATATTCTCTTTTAAAACAATTTGAGAGGGCTGTACCTCCACATTTAATTTATCTAAAATTTCAGCTGATATTTCTCTAGGCTTTATCGATCCGTACAACTCACCATTTTCTTTACTTTCCTTATTAAATTTAAAAGTTTTTTTGTTAATTAATTGAGCGGTTTCTTTAAATTTCTTTTTTAGCTCAATATTCTTTTTATTTAATTCATTCTTTTTTTTTGAAACATGCTGTAAATTTTCTTCGTTGTATCTAAGTGCCTTTCCTGTTTTTAAAAGAAAGTTTCTTCCATATCCTGGCTTAACTGTTACTTTGTCTCCTATATTTCCTAAGTTAATAATATTTTCTAAGAGTATTAATTCCATAACAAATTATATTAATCCTAATATTTTCGCTTTTTTTATTTCTCGAGTTAGTTTTTTTTGTTTACCGCTAGAAACCGAGGTAATTTTAGAAGATAAAATTTTATTATTTTCAGATATATATTTTTTTAAGACACTTATATTTTTATAATCAATTATCGGGGCGTTTTTAAGAGAAAAGGGACAAGATCTATTAAATTTTCCCTCGGATTTTTGAAATAAACTCAGTTTGTTTAAAGAACTGCCGCCTCTTTTTTTGAATTTTTTTCCTTTCCTTTTCATTTTTTATCAACCTTAAAATATTCGTTCTTAGTGTCTAAAATTTTATATTTAACAACAAGATGTCTAATGATAGAGCTATCAATCTTAATCTTTTTGTTAATTTCATTTAAAGTTTCTTTATTTCCCTCAAATTTGTAATGAATATAAAAACCTTTTTTATATCTCCTAATTTTTCTTGCTAAACTTAATAGTCCCCATTCTTCAATTTTTACAACTTTGCCCGAGTTTTCATTTATAATGCTAGAGTATTTTTCCTTAATTTTATCTAATTCTGCCTTAGCTAAGTCCTGTTTTGCAATTAGAGTATTTTCGTAAAAAGACATAAAAAAAGAATATTGTTTATTAGTTTGCTTTAAAGTACATATTATAAAAAAAGCTTTATACTATAATAGATATTTATATCAATACTAATTATCTAAGATTAAACGCTAAAATTATGAATGCTATACTCTTTCCAGGCCAGGGATCACAAACTGTGGGCATGGGGTTAGAATTTTATAAGAATTTTGAAATTGTAAAAAAAATTTTCAAAGAAGCTGACGAAAAGCTCAATTATGATATTTCAAAGATTATTTTAGAAGGACCTGAAGATGAATTAAAATTAACTCAAAATACTCAACCAGCAATATTAGTAATAAGTTATTCAATTTTTTCAGTTTTAAAAAAAGAGTTTGGTTTTGACTTTAGTTCCACAAAGTACTTCGCAGGCCATTCTCTCGGGGAGTATAGCGCTTTAGTTTGTTCAGAGTCTTTAAATTTTAACGACTCGCTTTTATTACTCTATGAGAGAGGAAAGTGTATGCAAGAGGCCGTGCCAGTTGGCAAAGGTGCAATGATTGCAGTATTAGGACTCAAATTAGATGAAATTAATAATCTTATTAAGAAAGTAAACGCACAAGGTGTTTGTGAAGTAGCAAACGATAATGCAGAAGGTCAAATTATATTAAGTGGAAATGTTGAACAAATTAATAATCTAAAAAACATTTTAAAAGAAAATAAAAAGAAATATATACCATTAAATGTAAGCGCTCCATTCCATTGTTCATTGATGAAACCAGCGGCTTTAAAAATGCATGATAAAATTAGTTCAGTAAAATTTCAAAAACCAAATTTTGATATAGTAAGTAATGTAACTTCGGTTCCAGAAAAAAATCCAGAAAACATAAAAAAACTATTAGTTGATCAAATTTGTTCAACAGTGAGATGGAGAGAAAGTATAATTTACATGAACAAGGAAAATATCACTGATTTTATTGAAATAGGTCCTGGTAAAGTTTTGTCTGGAATGGTTAAGAGAACAGTAAAGAATATAAATTGCTTTAGTATAAATTCAATAGATGATATGAAAAAAACTATTAATGAACTTAAAAAATAAAAAAATTATAATTACTGGTGCCACAGGTGGGATTGGAAATAGTCTTGTAAAAAAATTTGTTGATAACGGATCAATGATTTTAGCAACAGGCACAAATGAGGAAAAATTGAAAAATTTAAAAAATGAATTCAGCAATATATTAATTGAAAAATTTAATTTAGGTGATCATTCGAAAATTGAATCTTTTATAGAAGCAGCGAACAATAAATTAGGAGGCTTAGATATTCTGATAAATAATGCAGGTATAAACCTAGATAGTTTAACAATAAGATTGTCCGAAGAAAATTGGAAAAAAGTTTTAGATATAAATCTAACCTCAACCTTTTTAATGTGTAAATCTGCAATTAAGAAAATGCTTAAAAGCAAATCAGGAAAAATTATAAATATCACTTCAATTGTTGGTCACACTGGAAATTTTGGGCAAACGAATTATTCTGCATCTAAAGCTGGGATAGTTGCTTTTTCAAAAAGTTTAGCTCTTGAGTACGCAAAAAAAAATATTAACATTAATTGTGTTTCACCTGGTTTTATTAAAACCGAAATGACCGATAAAATTCCTGAAGAATATAAAATAAAATTAATAAACAAAATTCCTGCAGGAGACTTAGGAACAGGCGATGATGTTTCTAATTGTGTTGCTTTTTTAGCTTCAGATATGTCGAATTATATTAATGGAGAAACCATTCATGTTAATGGTGGAATGTATATGGCTTGACAATTCTATTGAATAATCTATTAAGAAAATATCATTCAAATAACAAAGGTAATTAATGTCAGACGAAGTAAAAGGAAAAATTAAAAAAATAGTAGCTGATCACTTGGGCATAGAAGAGGAGAAAGTAACCGAAGAAGCAAGTTTTATAGATGACCTTGGTGCTGATAGTTTAGACACTGTGGAATTAGTAATGGCTTTCGAAGAAGAATTTGGTTCAGAAATATCAGACAGTGAAGCTGAAAAAATTTTAACAGTAGGCGATGCTATAAAATTTATTGAGAGTAAGACAAGTCAATAAAACCATTTTTTATAATGAATCATGATGAAAAAAATATCATGGTAATTTTGTCTTCCCCTTCAGGTGCAGGCAAAACTACGATCACGAAAAAAATTCAGCAAAAATATCAATCTTTTAAAATATCAGTTTCACACACAACTCGTAAACCACGTCCTAATGAAGTTGATGGTGTAGATTATTATTTTGTTTCTCAAGAAAAATTTAAAAAGCTTATAAAGGAAGATAAATTTTATGAATATGCAAAAATATTCGATAATTATTATGGCACTTCAAAGAAAAGTGTAGATTCAACTATTAAAAATAATGACATCATATTTGACATTGATTGGCAAGGCACTAAACAATTATCTAAATTTAAAAATTTAAAATTAATAAAAATCTATATAGTCCCGCCTAATAAAGAAGAGTTAAAAAAAAGGCTAATAAAAAGAAACCAAGATTCACCAACTGAGGTTGAAAGAAGGTTCAAAGCTTATGACCAGGACATTAAGCACTGGAAAGACTATGATTATGTAATTATAAATGAAAATCTTGAGAATTGTTATAAACAAATTGAAAAAATAATCTTAAAAAACAAAAATACTGAGATTATTTCTTCTCAAAAAGTTTTGTAATCTCATAATATTTTTCTGGTTTTAAATTTGAAGGTCTAAGTTTTAAATCTAAATTTTTAATCATTTTTATCTTCTTTTCGTTAAAAATTTTTTTAATATTTTTATTTATCATTTTTCTTTTTCCTGAAAATAACAAATTAGTGACTTTTTCTAAATTTTCTATTTTTTTTATCTTTAGTAGATCATTTTTTTTAGGCTCCAAATGTAGAACTGTTGACTCAACTTTTGGTTTAGGAAAAAAACAATTTGAAGAAATATTGAATTTATCAGAAATTTTTAATCTATAATTTCTTAAGATTGACAATCTTCCATATTTAGGAGAGCCAAAGTTTCCTATTACTCTTTCAGCCATTTCTTTTTGAAACATTAAAATAAGATCAGAATAATTTGGAGGCCATTTTTTAAATTTTATAAGTTTAACAAGTATCTGTGATGAAATATTGTAAGGCAGATTTCCAAAAATAATAGATTTTTTTTTAATTTTTTCTTCAACTTTGAAGTTAAGAATATCTTCATTAAAAATAATTATTTTTGGATTATTTTTGTACTTTGATTTAAGTTCATTAAATAATAAATCATCTTTTTCTATTAAAATTAAAGATTTAGGATTATTTTTTAGTAACTCTTCTGTTAGTGCTCCTTTTCCAGGACCAATTTCTAAAACATTTTTATCGCAAATAGGTTTAAGGCTGACAATTTTTTTTATAATATTTATGTCTACTAAATAATTTTGACCTAAAGACTTTTTTGCATAAATCATTTTTTTAATTTATTTATAAAGTTTATACATTTCAATAAACTCAGATGATCTCCTTTATTTTTAGCCACTATATCTTTAGCAGGTCCATGATCAGGAGATACACGAACATACTTCAAGCCCAAAGTAATGTTTATTGCATCAAATTGAAACATTGATTTAAAAGGAGTAAGGACTTGATCATGATACATCCCAACCACAACATCATATTTTTTATATTTATTTACAAAAAAAGTATCTGCAGACAAAGGTCCGTCAATTTTAAAACCTTCTTTTTTAAGTTTTTTTATTGCCGGATGAATTATTCTTACTTCTTCTGATTTTTTTGAAAATTCTGCGTTATGTGGATTTAAACCTAAAACACCAATCTTTGGGCTTGTATTAAATATTTTTTTATAATCTGTTTTAAGTGTTCTCATCTTATTAATAATTAAAGTAGACTTTAATTTTTTTGGTACATTCCTAATATCTATATGAGTAGTAATTGGCACTACTGAAAGTTTTTTATTATAAATAAGCATAACTTCTGAGCCATCTAATATCTTACATTTTAAAGATAGTAACTCTGTTACACCTATAGTTTTAGTTTTATGAAGTAATTTTTTATCTAGCGGACAATTAACTATCCCTTTAACATTTTTGTTTAACGCTAATTTATGAGCTAATTTAAAACTAGAACTTATATATTTTTTAGCTGAAGTAAGGGGTACTTTGTAGGGGTTTGAAAATTTTAATGGGATGTCTATTATTTTTAATTTTTTAGAAAAGAGTCTGTCGTTAAAATTTTTTATCTTTATTATAGGTGTTCTAGTTTTAATCTTTTTAAATTGACTATTAATTAGATCGTAATTAGCAATTAAATAAATTTGTTTTTTAATTGAAGGATTAATTTTTTTCCATGTTTTAGAAATAATTTCTGAGTTAATACTATTTGGATCACTTGCTAGTAGTATGATTTTATTTTTCATTTTAATTCAATTAAAGCATTATTTTTAATTTTAGAAAGATAATTATTAGAATATAAATTTAGAAGTTCATTTTTTTTATTATTAACTATCTGCTTTCTCAATTTATCTAAATCTGTTTCAGTTACATTTGTAATTTTTTTGTCTAATAATTTAAGGATAGTAGCTGTATCAGTTTGAATGATTGGTTCTGATAAATCACCTTTATTCATATTTTTCAAAATTTTTAAAATTTCTTCTGATAAGGATTTAGAATTTATCCAGCCTAAATTTCCACCGTCCATAGCTGATGTTGAAATACTATATTTTAAAGCTGTTTTCTCAAAACCTATTTCATTTATCTGCTTATTTATAGAAATAATTGTTTCCCGATCATCCGAATTATTTTTTAAAGGTATTTCAATTTCTGCTAATTTATATTCAAAAAAATTTTTTTGAATTTTTATAAAGTTACTAAGCTCTTCGTTAATTTCTTTCTCATCTAAATTAATTTTATTTCCAAATTTCTGAAAGACTAATTTTTGCCAGTCAAATTCTGTTTTAATTTCGTTAAAGTACAAGTCAAAATCGAGTTTGTTATCTTTGAATATCTTTTTTATTCCTTGCGTATCAGTTTGATACTTTGAGGATAAGTTTTTAAAAAAATTATTTACTTGTTCGTTGTTATTAACTTGAATATTAAATTTTTGGACTTCATTTTTTTTTAATTTGAAGTCAATCAATTGCTTTAACGCTTGTTTTTTAAACGCGTCTATATTTTCTTGATTAATATTTTGGTTATTTAAAAATAAAACAGTCTTTATTTTATTTTTAAGTTCGTAAGAACTAACTATTTGATTTTCAACTGTAACAATAATTTTATTTGTTGATAAAGCAAAAGAGTTATTAGAAATATTTATAAAAAAAAATGTAAGCAATAAAGCGTTTATCAGTTTTTTTTTGATTTTCATCTATTTATTAAATGAGGGAGATGCAATATCTCCAAAAGGTGTTAATGTAATCTTAAACATTAATGAGTTTTCAGCTTCTAATTCCGAGTCATTATAAAATTCTCTTCTATAAACTAATCCTGCTCTTAGGCAATCATTCAAATATTCATAGCTAAGATTGTAATATTCTGAAGAATTAGTAATTATGTTTCTTTTTACTTCAAAAGAGAATAAACCATTATCTCCTTTTGTATACTTCATGTTAGATTTAACATACTCTTGACTTCCAATGTGTTTTTTTTCTTGAAGATAATCTATATTGAACTTTACCGGATTAAGATTTATTCCCATACCTACTTCATTATAATTTAAATCTTTGTAATTTTGATCTAGAGCAAAATTATAATTTATATCAAAATTATTATTAAATTTGAAATTGGTATTTCCTACCAGGTCAGATAATTTTTCATCTAAACTAGAAGAAGTAGGCATATCTTTATTCTCTTTCTCATTAATTATTTGTCCAACTGAAAAATTGAATTGTTTAGTAATATTCTTAAATTCATAGTCAAACCCCACGGTTGAGCTTAAACCACTTTCAAAATTATTGTATGAGTTCAATCTATCTAGGCTAAAAATATTTTTATTATCTATTCTTATATTATCCTCGTTTTTACGCATATTTCCTGGAGCATATCTTAAAAGAATTTTAGGTGTTAGTAGGTACTTATCATCTTTATTTCTTTTAAAAAAATCAACTTTCGTAAGATATCCTAAAGCACCAAATAATTCATGTTCCCGTTCATCTTTAAACTCTGGTGTATTTTTAGTTTCATAATTTACATTTTTCAAACTACCTAGCAGATTTCCTTTAACTCCTGATGGAAAATTATTAGTCCTAAACTTCCAGTTTAAATCATTCACTAAAAATTTTGTAAATTTATTAGTATCGTAATTATGAACATTTAAATTTGAAGTAAAATCTAAATTTCCGTAAATATTATTAGAAAATAAGTTTTTATCAAAAATTACGTCAGGTAAAATATATTCATATTTATCATTATAACTTTCTTTTAAAGTTTCATAAGCACTAGCTTTTAATCCTAAGTAAGAACTTTCGCTTTCTCTATTATAAGCAATAGAATTTTCCAAAGTATCTTTTTCATAATCAACCAGATTTGATTTTATTTTGTATAACTTAAGGTACTTATCATTTGATACATTTTGCACAGTTAGCTGAATGCTATTATCAGAGTTATTTTGATCTTTAAAATTTTTTACATATTTGGAAAAAAAGTGAGATTTGTCTCCAGATTTTTTACTGGTAGTTGTTTTTTTATAACCTTTAGTATAACCAAAATCTAAAATAACATCTGATTTTGCAAAAGCCTGACGATATTCACCCAAGAATAAAGGATGTTCTGATGCAAAAAATCTATTTCTAAATGTAAAATCTTTATCTTGATTTAAAGCCCAAAAATATGGAACCTCTAGACCAGATCCTAAATTTTTTGTATCAGAAAAAGATGGCACTAAGAAGCCAGATCTTCTTTTAACAGATGGGTCTGGATGAGATAGTTTCGGGATAAAAAATATTGGTAAGTCATAAACCTTTATGACCGCATTATTGTAATAAACAGTTTTCTTTTTTTGATCGTGATACATTTCATTTGCTTGTAAAGACCAAGGAGGGCACTTGTCACCTTTTCTATAATCGCATAACGTAAAGATACTTTTTGTAAACTTTGTCTTTTGATCATACATATTTACTGTGTTTGAAAAGATACGTGGTTTATTTTTTTGATTAGTTTTAAAACTATCTTCATTTAAAAAAGTTTTAGCATCAGTACCTACAATTTCCTTTTTTTTTTCGTCAATATATATTTGTGAAAAATTGTATTTATTATCTTTCGAGTCTATAACTTTAATATCCCCAAAAGACTTAAATAAACTTTTTGAAGTAGAATATTCAAAATTGTCTAAAAATAAAAAATTCTTTTCAAGATCTTCTACAATCGCAGGATTTGTAGACCTTATATAATTATTATTGTTGTCAAAAACAAAATCATCACCCTCTACAACATATCCATTAGATGTTATAACAGTAGTCTTTCCGACTGTTTTAAGAATTTTTAAATCTTTATCATATTCAGCGAACTCAGTAAAAAGTTGATTGTTCGCAACATCTTTTGCTACTACTTGATTTTTAAAAATAGTAATTTTTGTTTTTTTATCAACTGAGATACTTAAAGATTGAATATTTAAATTGTCCGCAAAGATTGGAGAAAAAAAAAATATACAACAAAGAAAAATGATAATTTTATTTTTCATTAATTTGCAAAACTCCTATCGAACTAAATAAACCTATTGCTATTACTGGAATCCATACTGCTAGTGATAATGAAATTCTATTAGCTTGACCTAAAGCCAAAGACAAATCTTTAAAGTAATAAACAGCGACACATGTCAAAAGACCAGCTATGATAAATGTGAAATTATTTGATTTTTTAAGAGTATTCATTGTTAATATTGATGCTAAAGAAGTCATAATAAATAAGAAAAAAGGCATTGCTAACATAGAATTTAAATTTTTGTCTATATAAGATTTATTGTACCCTTTTTTTTGAAGTTCATCATAATTAAGAATTAATTCTAAAAAAGACATTGTATCAAAGTTTTTAAATAAACTTGTTATTTTAGCATAATTATAATTTGATGTTATTTTGTAGTCCTCAACGTAACTTTGACTGCTTATCCCTTTATCAAATTTATTAATATTAACGTCGAATAAGTTCCAAGTATTTTCTGAAATGTCTCCTTTTTTAGATTTAACTATATTAATTGGATTATTTTCATCATCAAAGTTAAAAATTGTTATATTTTTTATAATATTATCTCTAGTGCCATCTGCCGATACAATCCTATACCCGTCATCTGTGTTTTCTTTGATCCATAAACCATTTTTATTAATAGTTATTAAGTGATCTATATCACGAGAATATTGAGATTTAGTTTGTTCGTAGTACTTCACCATTGCTGATGTGATTGGATTTACTGCAAACAATATAATCCATCCAAAAATAAAAGATACTAATGCAAGTATGAAAAAAATTTTAAAATTTGAGTAGCCAAATACCTTCATAGTTAATAAATCTTTAGTATTTCTCAACCTTAATAAAAACCACATACTTGAAATAAAAATTATAAAGGGAAGCAGTTTAATTATGATATTTGGAACATATAATGCAGTTAAAGATAGTGGAGTTATAATTGATGAGTCTAAATTTTTAAAGAATTCAATTTCTTCAAATAAATTTAAGATAATTCCAAAACAGTAAATAATCATAATTACTTTAAAGATAGTTTTTAAATAACCATTAAAAATATAATTGAACAAAACTTTATTCATTTAATAGACTCTCTTGTAAGTTTTAATGTCAAAAAAAAGTATATAATTGGAGTTAAAACTATTGGAGTTACAAAGAATAGAATACTCACAATTTTCGACAAGCCTGTATATCGAATTATAAGTTCGGCAAAAAGCAAAACAAGAAAACTTAAAATAAAAACACTATATTTGTTAGAGAAAAAATTTTTTCGATTATAGGTTCTTACAATTAGAAAAGAACAAATCAAAGAAATAATTGGAATATACAATGGAAGAATAATTCTTCTATTGAGAACTGTGGTTATTTCATTCTTTGTATTTTGTTTACAAGAGATAGTATAATTATTTGCTGAAGCATTCATACACTGGAAAAGATCAAAAGTTGATGTCTCTTGTAATTTTGGTTGTTTAATAGCCCCAGTCTGAAGATTTTTTAAATCTATATTTAGTTGTTCAAACTTAATGATTTCGTTTTTACTAGTATTTTTGTTTGATGAAATAATTTGTCCATTAAACAATATCATTTTTTTTTCTTCAACTATTCCACTTCGAGCAACAATAGTAGTTGAGGAATTAGTATTTTGATTAGGTGTTAAGTTTTTTAAAGTATTTGATTTATCATGAATAAAAACTTTTTCTATATTATTATTGACTCTTTTTTCTACTATAAAAGTAAAGCCTTCAAATGAATCGCTAAATTGCTGAACTCTAACTGTAGGTAGAAAAGAGTTAAAGTTATTTTGACTAATTATTAAACGGGATTTATTTAAAGCAAGAGGTGTTATAAATGCAGAAAAAATTAAGTAAATTGATAAAATAAAAACTGATATCAATAAAAAAAGATTGACTATTTTTATCTTTTTTACTCCTGAAGTCCAAAGTATTAAAAATTCTTTTTCTTGAATTTGTTTTAATATGAATATCATTAGTGATAATAAAAAGGCTAAGGGTATAAATTTTGTTAAAATGCCAAATAGGTTTAAAAAAGAGTATTGAAAATATGCAGAAGTTGAGTATCCACTTTCAACAATAAGATCTAGAAAATTCACTGCTCTTACTGTCCAGGCGATTAGTGTAAGGCCCAATAATATAACAATAAATGTTTTTAATATTTCCTTTATAAAATTTTGATAAATTTTGTTTTGTAGCATTGTAATTTGATATGTTAAAATAATGTAACTTTGATAAAAACTCAACCTATGATAGTACACTGAGATGAATTTTCCATTGAAATCTTGTATATTTGATCATATATACCTCTCAACTCTATTTATATAAAATTTATGCCTATTAAAATCAACTATTCAAATAAAGCAAATAGCAAACCTTCCACTAACACAGTCCTATTCACTAATGATAAATTTAATACAAATAATTTAAAAAAATACATTTCTATTTCTGAGTTTTCGTACATAAATGATTTGTTGAAAAGTAGTGATTTAAAAAAAAATTTATTTGTTTTTGAAGTAAATTCAAAAAAAAAAATAGTTTTAATATCAATTAAAGACAATACTAAAACCTCAGATATAGAAAATTTAGGTGCAGAATTCTATGGACGTATAAACTATGGAAAGAATAGTGAGTACTTTATAATCTCAGACAGTGTAGTTAGTAAATACGATAATTTCATAGGTCATTTTCTTCATGGACTAAAATTAAAATCTTACGAATTTAAAAAATATAAATCAAAAAAAGAAACAAGAATTATTTCAGTAAATGTATTAGGAAATAGAAATAAACCCTCACATCAAAATCAATTAAAGTTTAAAGCCTTAGAGGCAGGGACTTTTTTTGCAAGAGACCTAGTTTCAGAACCAGGTAATGTTTTGCATCCAGATGAATATGCTAAAAGATTAAACTCACTCAGAAAAGATGGATTAAAAATAAATATATATGATGAAAAAAAATTAAAAAAACTTGGCATGTATGCGTTGTTAGGCGTAGGTATGGGAAGTGTAAGAGGATCATATCTTGTAACAATGGAATGGAATGGAGCAAAAAATAATTCTAAGCCTTTAGCATTTGTAGGAAAAGGAGTTACTTTTGATACTGGCGGGTATTCATTAAAGCCTGCAAGATTTATGGAAGACATGACTTATGATATGGCAGGCTCTGCTGCTGTAGTAGGTTTGATGAAAAACTTGGCATTACGAAAAGCAAAAGTTAATGCAGTAGGAGTTGTAGGACTTGTAGAAAACATGGTAAGCGGTGTTGCTCAAAGACCTGGAGATATTGTCAAATCTTATAGTGGCAAAACTATAGAGGTATTAAATACTGATGCAGAAGGTCGATTAGTTTTAGCAGACGCAATAACTTTTACAGAAAAAAAATTTAAACCAAAATTCATAGTTGACTTAGCAACCCTAACCGGAGCAATCATAGTTTCTTTGGGATCTGAATATGCAGGTCTTTTTTCAAATGATGATAAGTTATCTAAACAAATTATAAAAGCAGGTAAAAAAGTAGATGAAAAATTATGGAGAATGCCTCTTCATAAAAATTATGATAAGTTAATGAATTCAAAAAATGCAGACATGCAAAATATAAACTATGTAGGTGGAGCAGGTTCAACCACTGCAGCTCAATTTTTACAGAGGTTTATTTTAAATAAAACCCCTTGGGCACATTTGGATATAGCAGGAATGGCTTTTTCAAAATATGGCGGTGCATTAAACTCAGGCGGTGCGACAGGATTTGGCGTAAGGTTATTAAATAGACTTATAGAAGAAAATTATGAGTAATCCACAGCAAACACTTTCAATAATTAAACCCGATGCAGTTGAAAGAAATTTAACAGATGAAATTAAAGCAATATTTGTAAAAAATAATTTAATGATCAAAGAGGACAAGAAAATTCAGATCTCTAAAGAGGAAGCAGCTGAATTCTATAAGGTACATCAATCAAAGCCATTTTATGACGATTTATGCGCATATTTATCTTCAGGTCCGATAGTTGTAATGATTTTAGAGGGTGAAAATGCAGTACTGCATAATAGAAATTTAATGGGTGCTACAGATCCAAAAAAAGCTGATGAAAATACTATTAGAAAACTTTATGGTATTTCGATAGATAAAAACTCTGTTCACGGATCCGACTCAGTTGAAAATGCAAAAAAAGAAATTAATTTTTTTTTTAAAAGTTAATTGTATCTGTAAATATTTATAACGGCTTCTGCGAACGCTTTGTATTCTAAATACTGAGTTTTTTTCTTTAAAATTTCTTCATTATCATTTTTTTTGATAAAAAAACTTTTTTGAAGAATTATTTGTCCATTATCTAATTTTTCATTAACATAATGAACTGTGCATCCAGTTTTTTTTTCTCTTTTTTTTAAAATTCTATTAAAAGTATTCAGACCTTTAAATTTAGGAAGTAGGGACGGATGAATATTTATTATTTTTTTTCCAAAATTTTGAATAAATTTTTTTGAAATAATTTTCATATATCCTGCTAAACAAATTAAAGATATTTTATGTTTTTTCATTTCTTTTAAGATTTTACTTTCATATGATCTTTTCTTAGTATCAATTATTAAATAAGGAATTGAGTTTTTTTTTGCATGAAGAATACCTTTTGCGTAAATGTTATTACAAACTACCAATTTTATATTAATTGGAAATTTATAATCTCTTGAATATTTAATTAAAGATTCTAAATTAGAGCCATAACCTGAAATAAAGACGCAAACATTTTTTTTCACCATTTCAACGAATTATGTAAATTAATCTTTTTTCCTTTTTTTGAAATAAAGCCAATTTGATAGGGCATATAATTTTTTGGAAAACATGTTTTAATTTTTTTTATATTTTTTTTATCTATAATTATACAAAATCCAACACCACAATTAAAAGTTTTAAGCATTTCTTGATCGGATATATTGTGTGATTTAAGCCACTTAAAAATCTTTTTAGTTTTTATTTGAGCTAAATCTATATTTATCGATAAGTCTTTGGGTATTGATCTCAATAAATTTTCTACCAATCCCCCACCTGTGATATGTGCTGCAGAATTTATTAAATTTTTTTTGACCAAGTGTAGAATTTCTTTTGTGTAAATCTTTGTTGGTTTCAGTAATTCATCTTTTAATTTTTTTGAAATTTTGTTTTTTTTTAAAACTGATCTCACTAATGAATATCCATTTGAATGAACTCCACTTGAAGGAATAGCGTAAATTAAATTATTTTCTTTTACATTTTTTTTGTTTAAAATCTTTTTCTTTGAAACAATACCGACACTAAATCCAGCTAAATCAAATTTATCTTTAGAATATATACCAGGCATTTCTGCTGTTTCACCCCCTATAAGATTACAGTTTGATATTTTGCAACCTTTTAGAATTCCTTTTAAAATACTTTTTGTTTTTTTTAAGTTTATTTTACCTAAAGCTATATAGTCTAAAAAAAATAAAGGTTTTGCTCCTTGAACAATTAGGTCATTTACACACATAGCAACTAAATCAATACCGATTGTATCAAATTTTTTAAATCTATTAGCTAAATCTATTTTAGTACCCACTCCATCTGTGCAAGATACTATTACCGGGTCTTTAATTTTAATCTTACTTATGTCAAATGAAGAACCAAAAGAACCTATATTATCTGAATTAATTGGGCTGAGCGTTTTTTTGACATTTTTATTTGTTATTTTTGCTATGTGATCAACAAACTTATTAGCAATAGAAATATTTACGCCACTTTTTTTATAACTATTTTGTGTTTTTTTCATTAATAAAAATGATAATTAGCTAACTATGAAAAATATACTATTTTTAAGTATCATAATTATTTTATTTAAAACTGGAAATGTTTTATCTAATAATAACCTATTTAATGTTAATAATATTGAGATAGGTAAAGAAACTTCTAAAAATAAGGAAAAAAAAGTTAACCTAGCGTTTAGAAATGCATTTGATCAATTAACTAATAGATTATTATTAGAGGAGGATTATCAACGAGTCTCCAATACAAGCATAGCTGATATAAAAAAGCTGATCTCATACTACCAAATCAAAGATACCTTTAAAAAAGAAGAGGATAAAAATATTAAAACGGCTAATATTTTTTTTGATAAAGAAAGAATGCATAAATTTTTTTATAGCAAAAATCTTCTTTATTCAGATATAATAAATACTGAAGTCATAATTTTTCCTTTGTTAAAAAAAGAGAAACAATATTTTATTTACTCACAAAACTATTTTTATGAAAATTGGAAAAATGAAAATTTGAGTGAATTGATAAAATATATTTTACCAACAGAAAATATTGAAAATATTCAGGAGATAAATCTGAATAAAGAAAATATTTATGAATTGAGTGTTTCAAATTGTTTTAGTGAATATGACTCTGAAAACTTAATTTTTGCTTTTATAGAAATAAAACAAAATAAAAATGCAGAAGTTTATTTGAAGACAAGAATTGAGGGTAAAAAGATTAACAAAAATTTATTTTACAAAAATAAATCAGATTTAAGTGAAAAAAATTTTAATAATAAAATTATTTTGGAGATTAACAATGTTATCAGAGATTTAATAAAATCTCAAAACTTGATAGACGTAAGAACCCCATCATTCTTAAACGCAGAAATTAAGATGAATAAAAAAAAGTCAAATTTATTTGAATTTAATACTAGATTGAAAAAGATAGATTTAATCGACAAATTTTATGTTCAAGAAATTAATAAAGATTACGTTTCAATAAAAATAAAATATCTAGGAAAGATTAGTAAAATAATTGATAAATTTAAAGAACAAGAAATAGATTTAATAATGAAGAACGGTAAGTGGCAACTTAATATAATATAATGAGTCAATTAGTATTTAAATTTCCTTTTAAAACTAAATATTATGAGCAAGATTTTTACGTATCTAGTAATAATTTTTCTGCGTATAAATTAATTGAAAGTTGGCCTAATTGGCCTGGTAAATGGGTAAATATATTTGGACCAAAAGGCTGTGGTAAATCACATCTATCTAATATTCTAAAAAAAAAAATTAATTCAATTGAAATTTTAGACGCTCAAAACCTATCCGACTCTAAAATTTCAAATTTTGAAAAAATAGAATGTTTGATAATTGATAATTATTACGAAAATATCGATGAAAAACTTTTTTATTCAATTTTAAATCAACTTAAACAATTAGAAAACTATGTAGTTGTTAATTCTATTTATCCTATCAAGAATATTAAGTTTAATTTAAAAGACCTAAAATCTAGAATTGATAGCTTTATTAATTTGGGCATTGAACTACCTACTGATGAATTGCTTCGAGTAATTATTTCTAAATCATTTTCTGATAAACAAATTGAAATTACTCCCAAAATAACAGAGTATATTATAAAAAATATTGAGCGCTCATATGAAAAAGTATTTAAATTTATAAGAGAAATTGATAATTTATCTTTATCTTCTGGAAAATCGATAAATATTAATCTAATAAAAAAAGTATTAACCGATGAATAAATACAGATCACATAATTGCAACCAATTAAACGATAAAGATGCTGGAAAACCAGTTTCATTATCTGGTTGGTTACACAGAAAAAGAGATCATGGAAATTTACTTTTTATCGATCTAAGAGATCATTTTGGATTAACTCAATGTGTTATTGAAAATAAGAATAAATTTTTTTCTATCTTAGAAAAACTAAGACCTGAGTCTGTACTTCAAATAATAGGCAAAGTAGTAAAAAGAGAAAAAGGAACTGAAAATTTAGATTTATCGACAGGTAAAATTGAAATCGAAATTGAGTCTTTAAAAGTTTTATCTGAAGCAAAAGATCTGCCCCTACCTGTTTTTGGCGAACAAGATTACCCAGAGGACATTAGATTAAAATATAGATTTTTAGATCTTAGAAGAGAAGAGATGCATAAAAATATTATTTTAAGATCTAAAGTAATATCTTTTATAAGATCTGAAATGTTAGAATTAGGTTTTCTTGAATATCAAACCCCAATTTTAACTTCATCTAGTCCAGAAGGGGCGCGGGATTTTTTGGTTCCAAGTAGATTAAATCCAGGAAAATTTTACGCTTTGCCCCAAGCTCCGCAGCAGTTTAAGCAGCTAATAATGGTTTCTGGTTTTGATAAATATTTTCAAATAGCTCCCTGTTTTAGAGATGAAGATGCTAGAGCAGATCGAAGTCCAGGAGAATTTTATCAATTAGACATTGAAATGTCATTTGTGGAACAAGAGGATGTTTTCAAAGTAGTAGAAAAATTAATGGTAAATTTATTTAAAAAATTCTCAAAAAAAAAAATTACAAATCAAAATTTTCCCAGATTATCATATGAGGAATCTATGCTCAAATATGCCACTGATAAGCCAGACTTGAGGAATCCCTTAATTATTAATGATATTACCAGTATATTTAGCAGAGAAGATGTAAAGTTTGAAATTTTCAAAAAATTAGTAAAGTCTGGTTCAAAAGTCAAATGTATTGTAACAAAAAATACAAAAGACAAACCTAGAAGTTTTTTTGATAATATTGATCAGTGGGCAAAAGAACAAGGAGCCTCAGGTTTAGCTTATTTTACATTAGAGAAAAATGAAAAAATTTTTGGGAAAGGTCCCGTAGGTAAATTTTTTAGTGAAAATTCTTTAAAAGAGATTATGAAAATATGTAAAGCTGAAGTAGGAGATAGTTTATTTTTAGCTTGTGGGCAAAAAAATGAAATTGAAAAAATTCTATCTTTAGCCAGAGACAAGATTGCTAAAGATTTGAATTTGATCGATGAAAATCAATTCTCGTTTTGCTGGATTGTTGACTACCCAATGTATGAATTAGATGAACAGACAAAAAAGATTAAATTTAGTCACAACCCGTTTTCAATGCCTCAAGGAGATCTAGAAAAATTAGATCTCAAAAATCCTCTTAATATTAAAGCATATCAATATGATATTGTTTGTAATGGTGTTGAACTTTCGTCAGGAGCTATCAGAAATCATATTCCGGATTTAATGTTTAAACTTTTTTCTGTAGCAGGCTATGACAAAAATCAAGTTGAAGAAAAATTTAGTGGTATGATTAATGCCTTAAGTTTTGGAGCTCCACCACATGGAGGTATAGCTCCAGGTATTGATAGAATTGTAATGCTTTTAGCTAATGAAAAAAATATAAGAGAGGTAACGTTATTTCCCATGAATCAAAATGCACAAGATTTGATGATGAAAGCTCCGTCAGAAGTTGGATCAAAACAATTAAAGGAAATAGGAATAAAAGTTGATGTTAAAAAAAATTAATTTTTTGACTTTAAATTGATTCTTACATCAGAAAGATCGACTAGTTTCTCCTCATAATTACTTCGTATAAAACCCTTTGATGTTATGTTTTTAACAATTTTTAAAAACTTATCATCTGGGTCCTCACTATTAATCTCTTTTGTGCTAGCTATTGATGGAGTGTGAGCCAATTCCTCTTTGCCTAAGTACGAAATTGCAAGTTCTCTAAAAACATAATCTAAAATTGAAGAAGCACTTAAAATTCTATCGTTACCTATCACATTTCCAGATGGTTCAAATTTAGTATCTATAAATGCATCAACGTATTCATCTAAGGGAACACCGTATTGTAAACCTAAAGATATAGCGATAGCAAAATTGTTCATCATAGCCTTTACTAACTCACCTTCTTTATTTGTATCAATAAATATTTCACCAATCTTGCCGTCGTCATATTCTCCAGTATGTAAGTAAACTTTATGATCACCTATTTGCGCTTTTTGAATATAACCTTTTCTTCTATCAGGCATTTTGAACCTAGCGTGATTTTTTGTTTTTATAGTTTGATTTTCACTAATAGTATCTTGTTTTTTTGGTTTATTTATTTCACTTGAAATTGATGAAGTTAAAAAATTATCAGTTTTTTTAATTTTTTCAGAGGATTGTTTTTTGTCACCAATTTTTTTTGTTTTACGATTATTTAATTTCACATCTATTACCTCTACTTCACCGTCATTTCTTGCATCAATTCTAGATAATTCTTTGTCACTTAAATCATCTAATGTATGAACGGTTTTAAACGTGCAAGTATAATAAGTTTCAACAATAAATTTTTTCATTATAAGAAAGGAATCTGTTTATGAAAGACTTATAGCAAAAATTATAAGTGTCTGGTATAAGTAATTATACACTTATTAAGTGTGTGGACTTATATAAATCAAAAATGAATTTAAAAATAATATTTACTTGGTGGAATAAACAAACTATCGGAACATTCCTTAAAACATTATTTTTAGGAAAATACGTCGGTAAGGACGAATTTGGCAACAAGTATTATAAAAGTATTAGAGATGAAAGATGGGTAATTTATGCAAATGAGATAGAGGCTACCAAAATTACATCAGACTGGTACTTATGGATACATCATACAATAGACAATATTCCTAATTATAAGGATAAGAAGTATAGATGGCAAAAAAAACATTCTGAAAATAAAACAGGTTCAAAAGATAGTTTTAAACCGATCAAAATAAGGAAAGATAAAAATTTTAAAAAGTATGAAACTTGGAAATAATATATTTTTTTTAATAACTTTAATTTTTTTTTATCACTCGACAACTGTTTCTGAAGATAAAATCGTAACGACTCCTTTAATTAATTTAGGAGAACTAAAACCTAGTTTTGAGGAAATCGACAACATTGTAGATGAACCGGTGACTGATGACTCAATTATGAATAAAAAGAAAACTATGAAAAAAAATAATAACTCAACTGCTAATTTTATTGGTCTTGATAAGATCACTGCTAAAACTTCTAAAATTTCAATTAATTTAGGGGAAACAAAAAAATTTGGACCGCTTGAAATTAAAGTGTTGAAATGTGGAAAAATAAATTTAGAGAATAAAGATGATAATGTTGCTTATTTACAAGTTAAAGATTTATCAGAAAATGAAAATGAAAAAGTTTTTATATTTAACGGATGGACTTTTTCATCTGATCCCACCATCGCTCCTTTTGATCATGCAATTTATGATTTACAATTAGTCAATTGTAACAATGTTTAATAAAATTTTTCTTTTCCTAACCAATTAGTATCAAAATCTGAATTAACAAATTTTTTATGATTCAATATTTTTTTATGCAAATCGATTGTTGTAGTTATTCCTTCTAAAACGAACTCGTCTAATGATCTTAAAGTTCTTTGAATAGCTTCAGTCCTATTTCTTCCTTTGCAAATAACTTTTGCAATTAAACTATCATAATAAGGTGTTATTTTGCATCCTTGAAAGATTGATCCATCAACACGAGTTCTAAATCCTGAAGGTTGATGACACACACTTATAGTTCCTGGGCTAGGTTGAAAATCTAAAGAGGGATCTTCTGCATTAATTCTACATTCTATTGAATGCCCTCTAGGATCTATATCGCTTTGTTTTAAGGCAGTATCACCAGTAAAAGCTATCCATAATTGTTCTTTCACAATATCTATTCCCGTTTGCACTTCAGTAACAGGATGTTCGACTTGAACTCTTGTATTCATTTCTAAAAAATAAAACTTTCCACTTTCGTAAATAAATTCTACTGTTCCTGCTCCTTCATAACCAATTTGTTCTACCATTTTTACTGTTTTTTCCAGTAAGTCTTTTCTTTGTTGGTCGGTAAGAACTGGGCTTGGCGTTTCTTCAATTAATTTTTGGTGTCTCCTTTGAACCGAACAATCTCTTTCGCCCAAATGTACAGTTTTATTTTTTCCAGACATTATTTGAACTTCTATATGTCTTGGATTTTTGAAATATTTTTCAATATATAATTCGTCATTTCCAAAATACTTTTTTGCTTCTGTTTTTGCCAATAAAAACAGTTTTTCTAATTCGTTTTCCTTTTCAACTATTTTCATACCTTTTCCACCACCACCACCAGCTGCTTTAATCAAAACTGGATAACCAATTTCTTTGCATATAGATTTAGCCTCATTAAATGATTTAACCCCTCCTTCTGATCCTTCAATTATTGGTAATCCATATTTTTTTGCTATTTTTTTGGCCTGGATCTTATCTCCCATTTTTGAAATTAGATCAGAACTTGGACCGATAAATTTTATTCCATGTTTTCCTACTACGTCGGCAAACTTAGCATTTTCTGATAAAAAACCATAACCTGGATGAATAGCTTCAGCTCCAGTCAAATCTACAGCAGACATTATTGAAGAAACATTTAAATAACTATTTTGAGGTTGATGAGATCCAATACATACACTTTCATCAGCTAATCTTACGTGCATTGCATCTGAATCTACATCAGAATGGACAGCCACAGTTTCAATGCCCCACTCTTTACATGCTCTTATAATTCTAACAGCAATTTCACCTCTGTTAGCTATTAAAACTTTTTTGAACATTTTTTATTTAAGAATGAGTAATGGTTGACCGAATTCTACAGGTTGACCGTCATTAACTAAAATTTTCTTTACTACGCCATCCCCAGTTGATGGCACATGATTCATAGTTTTCATTGCTTCAACTATCATAACAGTTTGACCTTTTTTTATTTTATCTCCAACCTCAATAAATTTTTTTGCTCCTGGTTCTGGAGCTAAATAAGCGGTCCCGATAATTGGAGATTTAACTCTTATTCCATCACTGTCTTCTGCCTCAGAGAGCACAGCTTTGTTGGGAGACACAACAGAAGAAGATTTGATTTGTTCTATTCCTTTAGAGGCTTTAGAAACTTTTATTTTAGTTTGACCTTCTTGATATTCAAGCTCGGTAAGATTAAATTCACTTAAGTTATCTACTAATTCTTTTATTAATTTTTTATCTATTTTCATTATTTTAAATATTTATTATTCATTGCTTCTAATGCCATAATATAACCTTCTGCACCAAAGCCACAAATAATACCAGAAGCAATTTTACTTATTAAAGATTTATGCCTGAATTCTTCTCTGTTGTAAATATTAGTAATATGTAATTCAATAACTGGTATTTTAAGTATTTTTAATGCATCATGTATTGCAACAGAAGTATGTGTATAACCTCCTGCGTTTATGACCAATCCATTAAAACCTTCCCTTGCTTTTTGAATTGCATCTACCAATTCTCCCTCAATATTTGACTGAAATAAAGAAACTTCAAAATTATTTTTTTTGGCAAATTCTTTACAACTAATTTCAATATCTTTTAATGTATTCTTGCCATATTTATCTTTTTCTCTTTCACCTAAAAGGTTGAGGTTTGGACCATTAAGAATTATAATTTTATTCATCATTGAATTTATAAATTATCTAATTAACTCAATTATGGCAAAAATACAATTAAATGGAAAAAAAATAACTATTAAATCTAAGGCATCCATCTATCAATTGTTAAAAAAATTTAAGCTTAACAACAAGAAGGTTGCAATCGAACATAATGGAGCAATTGTACCTAAATCAAATTATAAAAAAAAGTATTTAAAAAATAATGATAAGGTTGAAGTAGTACATTTTATTGGAGGAGGATAATTTGAAAAAAGATAATCTTAAAATAGCTAATATAAAATTAAAATCTCGGTTAATTGTAGGAACTGGCAAATATAAGAATTTTAAAGAGACTGCAAATGCAATAAAAGAGTCTGGTGCCGAAATGGTTACAGTAGCTGTAAGACGTATAAATATTTTAGATAAAAACAAACCAATTTTAACTGATTATATAGATCCCAAAAAGATAATTTATTTGCCTAATACGGCGGGATGTTTCACATCAGAAGATGCACTGAGAACTCTTAGACTTGCTAGAGAAATGGGTGGATGGAAGTTAGTAAAATTAGAAGTTTTAGGAGATAAAAAAACTTTGTATCCAAATATGATTGAAACGGTTAAATCAACAAAAATTCTAGTTAAGGAAGGTTTTAATGTGATGGTTTACTGTACTGATGATCCATTGCTTGCAAAAAAACTTGAAGATGTTGGAGCTTCAGCAATTATGCCGCTTGCTTCTCCAATAGGCTCAGGTTTGGGAATACTAAATAAAGTTAATATTTCTATCATTGTAAAACAATCAAAAGTCCCTGTAATAGTAGACGCAGGCTTAGGCACAGCTTCAGATGCAACTATTGCGATGGAAATGGGTTGTGATGGAGTTTTGGTCAATAGTGCAATAGCCAATGCTAAAAATCCAGTGCTCATGGCAAGATCGTTTAAAAACGGAGTTATTTCAGGAAGAGACTCTTTTTTAGCAGGAAGAATGAAAAAAAACATATTTGCAACTGCCTCTTCACCAATAGATGGATTGATTTAATTTTTTTTCTTTCTACGAACCCACAAAGTTCTTGGGGGTCTTATTTTTTTTTTCATAGTTTTAGTTTTCTTTGATTTTTTTAAGCTTAAATTATCATCAACCTTTTTTTTATCTATTTTAAAGTTATTTTCTGAATTATTTTTTACCTCATTAATTTTATCTATATTTTGTACAGTATTAATTATCTTTTTAGATTTATTTAAAAGTTCAATCTTATATTCTGGTATAATTAAAGTAGGATCTGGAATAAAATTAATTTTAAAAGAATATTTTTTTTCAAAATATTCTATTTCTTTGGATAATTTGTTTTCTATATAAAGCTTAACTTTTTCAGGAATATAAGCTTTAGTAATTTTTACTTTATTTGTAAATGCTAATAATTCAATTTTTTTAATAATTTTTTGAGCGAAAGAATCTATAGAAAGAATAGTTTTCCAATTTATTGAACCTTCTCGCAGTCTTTGTCTTGTCATTTCTAACAAACCAAAATTACTTATTCTACCAACTTGAATTCTAGCCCTGTCTTTTCGAATGCTTTCTCTCATTTTTTTTTCTACTGTTCGTCTATTATAAAAATTCATCATATCTATAAAATCGATTACTATTAATCCTGAAAGGTCTCTAATTTTTATTTGGCGAGCTATTTCTTCTGCTGCTTCGAGATTTGTGTTTAATGCGGTTTTTTCAATGTTTGTTTGTTTAGTTGATTGTCCTGAGTTAATATCTATTGCCACGAGCGCTTCAGTAGGATTTATAACTAAGTACCCTCCAGATTTTAATTTAACTTCTGGTTCAAAAATATTGTTTAACTCTTTTTCAATATTAGCATCATGAAAGAGTGGAATTTTACCTCTGTATTTTTTGATATTTTTGACGTTTTTAGGCATTAATTCTTTCATAAATTTTTTTGCTTTTTGATAAGCTTCATTCCCTTCTATATATATATTTTTGGTTTCATTATCATAGGTATCTCTGAGAGTTCTTTTAATTATATCACCTTCTTCATATACCAAAGAAGGAGCATTTGAGTTTAGTGCTTTATTTCCAATTTCTTCCCAAGTTTTTATTGTATTGTGAAAATCTTTTTCAATTTCATTTTTTGTTTTGTTTGCCCCAGCAGTTCTAACAATGACACCCATACTTTTTGGAATTTCAATTTGATTAAGTATATTTCTTATTTTTTGTCTATCAGAAGAATTAAAAATTTTTCTAGATATACCACCTCCTTTCGGAGTATTAGGCATTAAAACAATGTATTTTCCCGCTAAAGAAATGAAAGTTGTTAAAGCAGATCCTTTTTGACCTCTCTCTTCTTTTATAACTTGAATTAATATAACTTGACCAGGTTTTATAACTTCTTGTATTTTGTATCTTTTTAAACCGTATGAAGTTTTTAATTCTTCTCTGTATTCTTTTTTTACGTCCTCATCTGTCTTAATAACATTTTTTTCTTCTGATTTTTCAATTTGGTCATTTTTATTTTTTTCATTAGACAATTCATCTAAATTTTTATTTTTCAAATTCTCTCTAATTTTCTCTTCAGCATTTTTAATCTTTTCTTTATCTTCAGAGGGAATTTGATAATAATCTGATTGAATATCGTTAAATGCTAAAAAACCGTGCCTTACTCTTCCAAAATTAACGAAAGCTGCCTGTAAAGACGGTTCAACTCTACTTATTGTTCCAAGATAAATATTGTTTTTAAAGTTTAATTTATTTTTATCTTCAAACTCATATTCCTCAATTGAGGTGTTGGACTTAAGAACAATACGGGTTTCATTAGGATGCGAAGCATCAATGTATAAATTTTTTTCCATTTTAGTTGGATTCCTTTTAATCTGTTGAATTTTGTAATTTTGATATTTAACATAATATAATGATATACAATTTTACCATTAATTGCACTGAATAATAGTACTATTAGATAATTATGCCCAAAGAAAGCCAAATTTTATTCATTTAATAATTTAAGATGTTTAGATTTTTAAATTTTTCCATAAAGTTTTTGATTATATTTTTAATAGCCTGTTTATTTTTTATATTTTCTACTTTTTGGTATTTTTCTATTGGATTGCCAGACTATAAAAAATTGTCTAATTACCAACCTCCCATATCGAGCAGGGTATATTCAAGCGATGGAAAGTTAATAGCAGAATATGCTTTAGAAAAAAGATTATTTATTCCTTATGAGTCAATACCCAAAAAAGTAGTTAATTCTTTTCTATCTGCTGAAGATAAGAATTTTTTTAAACATCCGGGTGTAGATGCTAAAGGTATATTAAGGGCTCTTATCAAGAATTTAAAAAATATTAGTAATAACAAAAGATTAGAAGGAGCTTCTACTATTACTCAACAAGTCGCAAAAAATTTTTTATTAACTAATGAGGTTTCTATAAATAGAAAAATTAAAGAGGCAATATTAGCATTTAGAATTGAACGAGCTTATTCAAAAAAAAGGATTCTAGAATTATACCTAAATCAAATATATTTAGGTCAAGGAACATATGGAATAGCAGCAGCAAGTTTGGAGTACTTTGATAAATCAGTGAAGGATTTAGATTATACAGAGGCAGCTTTATTGGCAGCTTTACCAAAGGCACCTAGCAGATATGATCCATTCAAATATCCTGATGTTGCCAAGTTTAGAAGAAATCTTGTGATACAAAATTTAGAAGATAATAATTATATTTCTAAAGAACAACTAGAAAAATTTAAAGACTCAAAAATAAAACTTAAAAGGAGAAAGATCGAAATTTTAAATGAAGCCAATTCATATACAGAAGAAGTAAGAAGATCTATTAAAGAAAAATATGGATTTAAAAAGTTATATTCAGAAGGACTATCAATAAGAACTCCTTTAGATGTTAATTATCAATTACAAGCAATTATTTCACTTAGAAATGGAATTGAAGCATATGATAGAAGACAAGGATGGAGAGGTCCAATAACAAATAAAATAACGAACCCAGGTTGGCAAAAAAAAATAAAAAACTTAAAAATTGATCCTACTTTAAACTGGGAGATAGCTGAAATTTTGGAAATCAATGAATTTGAAATAATTTTTAGAACTTTAAAAGGTTTAAAAAGTAATATCACTTTGAAAAATTTAAAATGGGCTGTACCTGGAAAAAAAACTATTTCAAATAGATTTAATATTGGAGACATAATTTTTGTTAAAAATGAAAAAAAAATTTGGTTTTTAAAACAGTATCCGAAAGTAAATGGCGGAATAGTAGTAATCGATCCATACTCTGGAGATGTGAAAGCTTTAGTTGGAGGTTTTAATTTTAAATCTAGCGAGTTCAATAGAGTTACTCAAGCCAAGAGACAACCAGGCTCAGCCTTTAAACCAATTGTATATGCTGCTGCACTTGAAAATGGTTATTCTCCAAACTCTATAATTTTAGATGCTCCATTTGTTGAAAGTCAAGGAGTAGGTCTAAAAGATTGGAAGCCAGAAAATTATGGAAAAAAGTTTTATGGCCCAACAACTTTAAGAAAAGGTATTGAGTATTCTAGAAATTTAATGACAGTTAGAATTGCTAAAACTTTAGGGTTAAGCAAAATTTTAGAATTATCAAACAAACTAGAAGTATATGAGGAAATACCTGAGTTATTATCTGTTTCACTTGGTGCAGCTGAAACATCATTGTTAAATCTTACTTCTGCCTATGCTTCTTTTGTTAACGGAGGCATAAAGATTAAACCTAATTTAATTAGCAGGATTCAAGATAGAAGAGGGAAAACAATATTTAAATTGGAAAATAAAAAATGCAAAGGTTGTGACAAATTTTTAAATGATTCAACTGATTTACCCTCTTTCGAATACAAAAACGAAAGAGTGTTGAGCGAGGAAACTGCTTTTCAAATAACATCTATTTTAGCTGGTGCAGTTGAGAGAGGGACTGGCAAAAAATTAAGGGATTTGAAAGTTCCATTGGCTGGAAAAACTGGAACAACTAATAAAAATTATGATGCTTGGTTTATAGGTTTTTCATCAAATCTTGTTATAGGTGTTTATGTAGGATTTGATAATCCAAAAACTTTAGGCAAATATGAGACAGGTTCTAAAGCTGCCTTACCAATTTTTAAAGAATTTATAAAAAGATCTTTATATAAAGAGGATTTTAAAGAATTTAAGATACCTAATGGAATTTATCTTACATCCTTAAACTATGATACTGGATTGAAAGCTTCATTAGGGAGTAAAAATACAATTATTGAAGCACTTAAAGCTAAAGATATTAACAATATAGATAATAACAAATTAATTTTAACAAATAGTTATGATAACCTGATTATGTATAGACAGTTTTATTAATGCAAAATTTTGAAAACAAAATAATTAAAGTAGAAAAAACTCTGAAGAACATCAGGGGGTATCTTTGAAAGCAATGATATAAATTTAAAATTAAAAGAAATCGAAAAAACACTTCTCGATCAGAATTTTTGGAAAAATAAAAATAAGGTCAAAAAAACTGTCAAAGAAAAAAAAATATACGAAGATATTTTAAACTCATTTAAAGAGTCAGCTGATGAGACTAATAATCTTAAAGATTTATATAATTTAGCAGTTGAAGAAAAGAATGAAGAAATTCTTGAAGATTGTGATTCTAAAATTGAACAATTATATAAAAAGATTAAAAACACAGAAATAAGTTGTTTTCTTTCAGGCGAAAACGATAACTATAATATTTATTTAGAAATACATGCAGGAGCTGGCGGAACAGAAAGTCAAGATTGGGCTGATATGTTGAGAAGAATGTATTTAAAGTGGTTTGATAAAAAAAAATTTAAATATGAAATAATAAGTGAACATAAAGGAGAAGAGGCCGGAATAAAGTCATCAACTTTAAAAGTTGATGGAAATTATTTATATGGATTAATGAAAGCCGAGTCAGGAGTACACAGATTAGTCAGAATATCTCCTTTTGATAGTGGAGCCAGAAGACACACTAGCTTTGCAAGCATTTGGGTATATCCTGCCGTAGATGATGATATTAACATTAAAATCGATGATAAAGATTTAAGAATTGACACCTACAGATCTAGCGGTGCAGGTGGTCAGCATGTTAACACAACAGATAGCGCTGTTAGAATAACACATCTTCCAACTAAAATAGTTGTACAATGTCAGAATGAAAGGTCCCAGCATAAAAATAAAGAAACTTGTTATAAAATGCTTAAAGCAAAACTTTATGAGCATGAGATGCTTAAAAGAGAGAAAGAAAATCAAAAAGAAGTAAGCTCTAAAACCGATATAGGGTGGGGACATCAAATAAGATCTTATGTTTTGCAACCATACCAACTTGTAAAAGATTTGAGACATAAAATTGAGAGCACGAATCCAAATGATGTTTTAAATGGAAATATCGACCAATTCATTGAAGCAGGGATAATCAATAAATAATGAGAAAAGTAATTTTCACTATAAGTATAATATTTATTACCTTCGTTATCCTAATAATTTCAATATTATCAACCGTTGGTTATGAGACGAATAAATTTAATAATTTTATAGAAAATAAAATTTCAGAAAATAACAAAAGCGTAAATTTAAAATTAGAAAAGATAAAATTCAAATTCGATATAAAAAAATTTAATTTATTTTTAGGAACAAAAACACCATCTTTAAAATATAAAAATCAAAATATATCAATTAATAGTATAAAAGTTTATTTAGACTTCGTTTCATTGATCACTTCAAAACCAAAAATTAATAAAGTTAACATTCTATCCAAAGAGATAAATTTAGATCAATTAAAAAATGTTCTTAAAAAAACTAAACCATCTACTTTGAATAGTTATATTATTAATCAAGTAAATGCAGGTGAATTTATTTTTAACCTAGAGCTATATTTTGATGAAGACTTAAAAATTAATAATTATATCACTAAAGGAGAAGTTAGAGACATGAATACTAACATAACTAAAGATTTAATTATAAAAAAAATAAACTTCAATTTTTTTGCAGATCAATCAGATATTCTTGTTAAAAATATTAAAGCCCAAATGAATGGGGTTGTGATAAAAGAAGGTAATTTCCAAATTCAAAAAAATAAAGAAATAAATCTAAAGTCTGATTTTAAAACAGAAATTAAGCTTAATAACAAAAATTCAGCGAAGTATTTATCCTTTTTTAAAAAAAACTTTTTTGTTGAGGAAGAAGTTAATTTAAACACTAGTTTAGATAATATATTGAATATTACTTTCGATGAGACATTTAAGATAAAAAACTACACCTTAAATAGCAAAGGAGATTTAAAAAATTTGATTTTAAAACTAAAAAAATCAATTCAAAACCCTTTCTTAAAAAATAAAATAGAAAATATACATTTTAAGAATACAAATTATAAAATACGCTATGACTCTAATAAAAAAAATAATTTTTCTGTGTCTGGAAATTACAGTTTAAATAATCAAAATTATCAAAAATTTCAATTTAAAAATAATTTCACAGATAAAATAAATAAAATTGATCTCAATCTAGATCTTTTTGAACAACTGAATATTGATTTTATAAATTACGAAAAAATAGAAAGCGATTTAGCAAAAATTAATTTGAATATTATAGCTGAAAAAGATTTTATACATATTAAAAAATTTAATTTTAAGGAAAATAAAAATTTATTTTCAATTGAAAATCTTAAATTAAGAAAAGAAAATCTTATTTCTCTAGGTCAAATTAAAGTTAAAACGTATAAAAAAAATGATTTAAAAAATGACCTTACAGTTGAATTTGGAAAAAAAGTGAAAATTTATGGTACTAGTTTCGATGCAAAAAACTTAGGAAAATATTTTAACAATAAATCAAATAACAAACTTTTAGATAAAATTAACAAAAATATTGATATTGATATAAAAAATATTGATACCCCCTTATCAAAAAAACTAAAGAACTTTAAATTGATTGGAATTATCGAAAAAGGAAAATTTGTTAAGATTTCATCTAAAGGTGACTTTGGTAACGACAAATATTTAGACATAACCATGAAAAATGATGAAAAGAGTAATAAAAAATACTTAGAAATTTATTCTGATTTTCCCCAACCTTTACTTGCTGAATATCCTTTTTTTAAAGGCTTAATGGAAGGCAATTTAACGTTTTCATCTATAATAGATGTTTCTCAATCCTCATCAAAACTGTTAATTGAAGATTTTAAAGTTATCAATGCACCAGGCATGGTTAAACTTTTATCTTTAGCAGATTTTGGAGGATTAGCAGATCTGGCAGAAGGCGAAGGTTTGTCTTTTGAAAGACTAGAAATTAAAATGAGTAAAAATGATAAACTACTAACTATAGATGAATTGTTTGCTGTTGGTCCCAGTATATCAGTTCTTATGGATGGATACAGTGAAGTAGGTGGTTTAGTAAGTTTAAGAGGAACGTTAGTTCCGGCAAAAAATTTAAATAAGTTTTTGTCTAAAATTCCAGTGATTGGAGATATAATTATTCCAAAAGAAGTTGGAGAGGGTTTATTTGGTGTTAGTTTTAAAATGAAAGGTAATCCTGGTAAGATTAAAACAACCATTAATCCAATTAAAACCTTAACCCCACGTTTTATAACAAAAGCATTAGAAAAATCAAAAAAATCTAAATAATTTTAATTAGATAGTGCTTTTTTTTACCAAAAGAAATCTTTAAAACTTTTTGATCACTAAAATCACTTAGTTGAACTATTTTATTTTCTTCTAATAAGATTTCATTATTCATTTTCAGAGCACTACTTTTAATTGCTCTTCTAACATCACTTTTTGAAGACATAATTTTGTTATCAGATAATAGGTCTAATATCTTAATTCCATTCTCTAGGTCATTCTTTTTTATTTTAATTTCTGGAAGATCTGTTCCCGACCCCCCTGACTCAAAAGTTTCTTTTGCAGTTTTTTCAGCTTTTTTGGAAGCTATTTCACCATGTAGTATTTTAGTTGCCTCATTAGCTAAAAGAATTTTCAATTTATTTATATTTTTTTCATTAACAACTAATTGCTCGATCCTTTCTGATTTTATTTCAGTAAAAAAATATAAAAATTTTTTAACATCTCTATCATCTGTATTTCTCCAAAATTGCCAATAATCATAAGATGAAAATAAGTTTTCATTTAACCAGATAGCACCTTTCTCAGTTTTGCCCATTTTTGCGCCAGAGGCTAAAGTAATAAGTTGTGTTGTTAGACCAAAAGAATCTTTTTTTAACATTCTTCTAATAAGATCAACCCCATTAACAATATTACCCCACTGATCAGAACCACCGATTTGTAAAATACATTTTTTATCTTTGTAAAGTTTATAGAAATCATACGCTTGTAAAATCATATAATTAAATTCCATATAACTTAATGATTGTTCCCTATCTAATCTCAGTTTTACACTATCAAAAGTTAACATTTTGTTTAATGTGAATTGAGAACCTATATTTCTTAAAAAATCTATGTAATTTAATTTTGAAAGCCAGTCATAATTATTAACAAAAATAGGTTTAGTTTTTTTATTTTTTGTATCAAGAATTTTTAAAAAAACTTTTTTTATATTTTTTATATTTTCGGAAATTTCTTTTTGTTTTAAAATCTTTCTGGTTGAGTCTTTTCCAGACGGATCCCCTATTAGTGTAGTACCTCCCCCCATCAACACTATGGGTCGATGGCCATGTTTTTGCATAAGTCTTAAAATCATTATTTGCAGCAAACTTCCTACGTGCAAGCTACTTGCTGTACAGTCAAAACCAATATAAGCATTTATCTTTTGCTTATTGCAAATTTCATCTAATCCATCTAAATCTGTACAATGATTTAAATACCCACGTTTTTGGAGCTCATTTAAAAAAGCATTTTTCATAGAACAATTCGTGTAATTAACTATTATACAAAAATTATTATAAATAAATAAAAATATGATGAAAGAATACACATCTTTAGGCTTAATGAGTGGTACTTCTGGAGATGGGGTAGATGCATCACTAATAATATCTGATGGAGAAACAAAATATGAAGTAATCAAGGAAAAGTATTTTGAGTATGATCAAGAAATTTATAGAGAGATTCATAAGGTAAAAGAAAAAATTCAGAACCCAAAAGATTTAGAAAAATTTATTACGGAGATTAAAGAAATTGAGAGAAAAATCACTTTATTTCATGCAAAAGTTATTAAAGAAGTAGAAGCTGAAAAGATAGATTTGATAGGTTTTCACGGTCAAACTATTTTTCATAGTCCTAAAGATAAAATTTCTAAACAACTAGGTGACGGCATGTTGCTATCTCAACTTACAAAACAAAAAATAGTTTGTAATTTTAGAAGTAATGACATTAAAAATGGCGGAGAGGGTGCACCTCTAACACCAATCTTTCATTTACTTATTGCAAAACAATATGAATTAGATTTACCAGTTTGTATTCTTAATATCGGGGGTATATCAAATGTAACTTTTATTACAGAACCTATAAATAAATTAAGTTTAATAAGTAAAGATACTGGACCAGGAAATTGTTTGATAGATAAATGGTTAAGAAAAAATTCCAAAAAGAAATTTGATGAAGATGGTCAGTTAGCTGCAAGAGGAAATATTAATGAAATTATACTTGAGCAAGCTCAAGAATTATTTTCACATCGAAAAAATCAAAAAAATTTATCATTTGATACTGAGGACTTTGATATTTCTTTTGCCAGAGGTTTGTCTCTTGAAGATGGAGCCGCAACATTAACCAAATTTACTTCTAAAATTATTAGCTCTTCTTTACTGCAGATCTGCTCTACAAAAACTTCATCACCGATTAAAGTGATAGTATGTGGAGGAGGCAGAAAAAACTTGACTATGATTGATCAAATAAAAAAAGATATTTCAAAAAAATTGACTATAAAAAATATTGATGACTATAAAATTAATGGTGACTTTATAGAATCCCAGGCATTTGCTTTCTTAGCTATTAGAGCACATCTTGGATTGCCAAATTCTTTCCCTAAAACTACTGGATGTACAAAGCCAAGTGTTGGTGGCGATATTATAAACTTTAAATAAGAGCAGTTTTTTCTTTAATATATTTTTCAATTTCAACAGTTAGCTCTTTTTCTTTATTTTTAAAAAAATGATTTGAGCTTTTTATCTTTGAGAAAATTACCTCTACACCTTTTTGATGTTTAATTCTGTTATCCAATTCGATTATACTTTCCTTAGTAACTAGCTCATCGTTGTCACTATATATAACTTGGCCAGACGTAGGACATGGTGCTAAAAAAGAGAAATCATAAACGTTTGGTTGCGGAGATAAAGCAATAAAATTATTAACTTCTGGTCTTCTCATAATAAGTTGCATACATATTAGAGAACCAAATGAAAATCCTGAAACCCAACATTGACTATAGTCTAAATTTTGCCTTTCTATCCAGTCTAAAGCTGCTGCAGCATCTGATAACTCTCCTTGTCCGTTATCAAAAATTCCATCACTTTTTCCTACACCTCTAAAATTTACCTTGATAACTGAGAATCCATTTTCTAAAAAAACATTGTACATTAGTTGCACAATCCGATTATTCATTGTTCCACCGTATTGAGGGTGAGGATGTAAAACAATTGCAACGGGTGAACCAAATTTCGGATTCTTATAATACTTTGCTTCTAGTCTCCCAGCTGGTCCTGGTATAAAAATTTCTAAACTTTTTGGTTTCATTCTTAGTAATGATTATTATTTACAAAAAAAAGATAAACTTTATAACATGTTTTCCTGCGTCAAATAAAATTTTTTAATTCCGAGTGTTACACTAGGAATTGACTTAGAATTATTGTATTACAACATTAATTTATGAAACTAACTTCTAAAGGAAGATACGCTGTAATGGCTATGGCTGATTTGGCCTCAAATACAAGGAGTGGCCCAATAAGCTTGTCCGAAATATCTCTTAGGCAAAACATTTCATTAGCCTATCTAGAACAAATTTTTATTAAATTGAAAAATAACAAATTAGTAAAAAGTTCTAGAGGTGCTTCAGGCGGGTATATTTTAGACAAACCGGCATCAGAAATAAAAATTTCTAATATAATTTTTGCAGTAGATGAAGAGGTAAAAGTTTTAAGTTGTAACAAAAATTCAAAAAAAGGTTGCAACAATAAATCTAACAAATGTATAACTCATAATTTATGGGACCAATTAGATCGTCATATTCACGGATTTTTTGAAAAAGTAAAATTACAAGATCTTGTTAAGCAGAATTCACACCAAAGATAATTATGAGTAATCAAAATATAAATAAAACCAAAGAATACAAATACGGATTTTCCACTGATATTGAAAGCATTAAAGCTCCAAAAGGATTGTCAGAAAATACGATTAAGTTTATTTCAGAAATAAAAAAGGAGCCTAAATGGATGCTTGAATGGAGGTTAAAAGCATATAAAAGATTAAAAGCATCTAAAGAGCCTGATTGGCAAAAACCAAAATTTCCTAAAATAGATTATCAAAACTTGTATTATTATTCAGCTCCAAAGAGTATTAAGGATAAACCTAAAAGCTTAGATGAAGTTGATCCTAAACTTATTGAAACATATCAGAAACTTGGAATTCCATTAAATGAGCAAAAAAAATTAAGTGGAGTTGCCGTTGACGCTGTATTTGACTCAGTATCGGTAGCAACTACTTATAAAGAAGAATTGACGAAGAAAGGTATAATTTTTTGTCCAATATCAGAGGCAATACAAAAACATCCCGAACTAGTAAAAAAATATCTTGGATCTGTTATTCCTATTTCTGACCATTACTTCGCAACTTTAAATTCTGCAGTCTTTACAGATGGATCTTTTGTTTACATTCCTCCAAACACAAAATGTCCTATGGAGCTATCGACTTATTTTAGAATTAATTCTTCAGAAACAGGTCAATTTGAAAGAACTTTAATAATCGCTGATAAAGGAAGTTATGTAAGTTATTTGGAGGGATGTACCGCTCCTATGAGAGATGAAAATCAATTACATGCAGCTAATGTCGAGCTTATAGCTTTAGATGACGCTGAAATAAAGTATTCAACCGTACAAAACTGGTATCCAGGAGACGAAAATGGAAAAGGTGGAATATACAACTTTGTGACAAAACGAGGAGCATGTAGAGGAAAAAATTCAAAAATTTCATGGACTCAAGTTGAAACAGGTTCAGCTATAACATGGAAATATCCAAGCTGCATTTTACAAGGAGATAATTCGGTTGGTGAGTTTTATTCAATAGCGATAACCAATAATCATCAAAAAGCCGACACAGGAACTAAAATGATACATCTTGGAAAAAATACAAAAAGTAAAATTATTTCAAAAGGAATATCAGCTGGAAAAGCTGACAACACTTATAGGGGGCTGGTTGATATTGGAAGAAAAGCCTCAAACTCAAGAAATTATACTCAATGTGACTCTTTATTAATGGGAAATAAATGCGGAGCACATACGATTCCGTATATGAAAAATAAAAATTCATCTTCAACTATTGAACATGAGGCTACTACATCAAAAATAAACGATGAACAATTGTTTTATTGTAATCAAAGAGGACTCAACCAGGAGGAGGCAGTCAGTTTGATTGTAAACGGTTTTTGTAAAGATGTATTACAGCAATTGCCAATGGAATTTGCAGTTGAGGCTCAAAAATTAGTAGGAATTAGTTTAGAAGGAAGCGTTGGATAATGTTAGAAATTAAAAATTTAAAGGCATCGATTAACAACAAAGAAATTTTAAAAGGCGTAGATATTTCTATCCAACCAGGAGAACTTCATGCAATTATGGGACCAAATGGATCTGGAAAAAGCACACTAGCTAATGTGTTATCAGGCAAAGACGGCTATGAAGTTTCAGGGGAATTGAAGTATCAAGGAAAAGACTTAATTAATATTCCGATAGATGAAAGAGCTCAAAAGGGTATTTTTTTAGCTTTTCAATATCCGACAGAAATTCCAGGAGTTAATACTAATAATTTTTTAAAGACCTCTCTAAATAAAATTAAGAAAGCAAGAGGGGAAAAGGAGATGGACACTCTGTCATTTATCAAAATGATTAAAGAAAAATCAAATGAACTAGGAATGAATGAGAATATGTTGTCTAGACAACTTAATGTAGGTTTTTCTGGAGGAGAGAAAAAAAAAAATGAAATATTACAAATGAAAATTTTAAATCCTAACCTAGCAATTCTTGATGAAACTGACTCGGGATTAGATATAGATGCGTTAAAAACTGTGGCTAAAGGGGTTAATTCTACTAGAGATAAAAATAAATCTTTTTTAGTGATTACTCATTACCAAAGACTTTTAAATTATATTAAACCAGACTTTGTACATGTATTAGCCGATGGAAAGATTATTAAATCTGGTTCTATGGAATTAGCTGAACAGTTGGAAAAAACTGGGTACAAAGGAATAAATTAAGATGCTAGATTTTAAACCGAATGAAAAAGAGATTGAAAAAATAGGAAAATTTTCTATTGAAGAAAAAAATTTTAGAATTGAAAATCTTAAAAACTTTAACAGTGTAGGATTTCCTAATAAATTAGTTGAAGATTGGAAATTTTCTGATTTAAGACATATTGTTTCTAAAAATTTTGCAAAATTAGATTTAAAACTTAAACCTTCAAAAGAAGAAAATTTCGATTTTATAAAAGACTTTGAGCACAATTATATTGTTCTAGTTAACGGCAGATTAACGAGTAACAGCTTTCAGCATGAAGACAATAGTCAAATTGTAATTAACCCTTACTTAAATAAAGATTTTTCAAATAAAAAAGAAAAAAATCCACTAATCAACCTTAATTATGCCTTATCAATAGAGGGATTTAATTTAGAGGTAAAAGATAATTATAAATTTAATAAAGTTTTAGTAATTTACAATCTATTTACCAAGGACTTGAATGAAAATATTTTGAACAGCCAAAATAGAATTAAGATAGGAAAGAACTCGGAATTACATGTTTTTGATTACGTTATCAACAAATCTGAAAAAAATTTTTTTAACAATGTTTATGAAGACTTATATCTTGCAGAATCATCTGTTTTTAAAAATATAAGTATTCAAAAAAATAGAAGTAATGGATTTTTTCATAAATTTTCTAAAAATATTCTTTCTTCAAAATCAAATTATAGCTCATTTATTTTTCCTCTAGGTCTCAAATTTGATAAATTAGATTTAGAATTTAATTTAGAGGGAGAAAATATTGAATGCAATTTACAAGCAGCCTCATTTCTTAATAAGGGTGACCATCAAGAGATCAAAACTAGAGTTAATCATCTTGCTCCAAATTGTAAAAGTTACCAAAAAGTAAAAAATGTTATCGATTTAGATAGTAAAGGTGTTTATCAAGGAAAAATATTCGTTAAAAATATTGCTCAAAAAACTGACGCTTACCAACTTAGTAAAGCTATTTTGTTAGACGAGAGTTCAGAATTTGATTCTAAGCCAGAATTAGAAATTTACGCAGATGACGTTAAATGCTCTCATGGATCAACATCTGGAAGTGTAGAAAAAGACTCAATTTATTATTTAATGACAAGAGGTTTAAGTAAAAATGAGTCTGTTAAACTACTAATTAATGGATTCCTTAGTGAAATTATAGTTTCTATAAAAAGCAAAACAATGAAAAATTTCATCGAACAAAAATTACTTAGTCAAATTTATGAACATTAAAAATATTAAATCTGAATTCCCAATATTTAAACAAAAAATAAATGGTAAACCTCTTGTTTATTTGGATAGTGCAAATTCATCCCAAAAACCACAAGTTGTAATAAATAGATTGTCAAATTTTTATGAATCTGAATTTTCAAATGTTGGAAGAAGTGTTCATTCTTTAGCTGTTAAAGCAACAAATCAATTTGAAAACGCAAGAGATAAAGTTAAAAAACTATATAAATGCAAAATACAGAGAAGAAATAATTTTTACCAAAGGCGCAACGGAGTCAATTAATTTAATCGCTTCATCCTACGGAGAAAAATTTATAAAGGAGGGAGACGAAATTTTGACTACGGAATTAGAACACCATTCAAATTATGTTCCTTGGCATTTTTTAAGACAAAAAAAAGGTGCGAAAATAAAATTTGCACCAGTAAATAAGAGGGGAGAAGTTGAAATTGATGAGATAAAAAAATTAATTTCTAGTAAGACAAAAATGATAGCAGTAACTCATATATCAAACGTAACTGGAGCTATTATGCCAATAAAAAAAATTGTTGATTTAGCTAAAGAAAAAAACATACCCGTTTTGGTGGATGGAACTCAAGGTGCACCTCACTTAAAAATAGATATACAAGAATTAGATTGCGATTTTTATGCAATATCGTGTCACAAAATGTATGGGCCGAATGGATTAGGCATTCTTTATGCTAAAAAAAAATGGCTAGAAGAGCTACCCCCATATCAGGGTGGAGGAGGAATGATAAGCGAAGTGTTAAAGGAAAAGATATCTTTTGCCAATTCTCCAACTAAGTTTGAAGCTGGAACAATGCAAACTGCAGAGGTCGTAGCTTTTTCAGAAGCAATTAAATTCATAGAAGATTTGGGGATTGATAATATTCAAAATCATGAAAATGAAATTTTGGAATATGGTATTGAAAAATTAAAAAAAAATAATTCAGTAAATATAATAGGAGAACCAAAAGAAAGAGGTTCTGTTTTAACCTTTACGATTAAAGGAATACATCCTCACGATATTGCAACTATATTAGATGAAGATGGTGTCGCTATTAGAGCAGGACATCATTGTTGTCAAATTTTACATGACAAAATGGGTATACCCGCTACAGCGAGAGCTTCGATTGGAGTTTACAATTCCAAAGAAGACATAGATATACTTTCAAAAGCAATAGATAACTGTAAAAAAATTTTTAATATTTAAATGGAATTAAAAGAATTATATCAAGAAATAATATTAGATCATGCAAAAAATCCACGTAACAAAGGGAAGTGCAAAGACTATAATCATGATGCTAAAGCACACAACCCTCTTTGTGGAGATAAAGTACATATTTTTCTCAATCTTGATAAAAATAGAAAAATAAAAAATTTAAGTTTTGAAGGAGAAGGTTGTGCAATTTCTTTGGCTTCAGCCTCTATTTTAACAGATTTACTTAAAGATAAAGATTTAACTTTTACAAAAAAAATAATAGAGGACTTTCTTAATATGCTTAAAAATAAGACAGGTATAACTTTAAATAGCCTTTCAGAAGATCAAATTACAACAATTAATTCTCTATCAGGAGTTCAAGAATTTCCAATGAGAGTTAAATGTGCCACAATGGCTTGGCATACAGTACTTTCTGCTTTAAATGAAAAGATTAATTAAAAAATGTCTGATTTAAAAGAAAAGGTAATAGATGAAATTAAGAAAATCTACGACCCAGAAATTCCTGTAAATATTTTCGAATTAGGGCTTATTTATAAAATAGAAATTGAAAAGGGAAATGTTAAAATTGAAATGACACTAACTACGCCTAATTGTCCTGTAGCAGACAGTTTGCCTAAAATGGTGAAAGACTATATACTTGCTATTGACGGAGTTACAGACGTTGATCTAAAACTAGTATGGGATCCGCCGTGGACTAAAGATAAAATGTCAGAGGTAGCTAAATTGGAATTAAATTTATGAACGAACAAGTTATTAAAATTAGCGACAACGCAGTAGACAGAATAAAAAAAATTATGTCTGAAGCTCAGAGTCAAACTATAGGAGTACGAATAGGTGTAAAATCTGGAGGATGTGCCGGAATGTCTTACGTTATGGAGTATGCTACAGATATAAAGCCTAACGAGGAAATAATAGAGGAAAAAGGGGTAAAAGTCTTAATTGATCCTAAGGCTGTAATGTATCTTTTAGGAACAGAAATGGATTACAAAAAAGAAAAATTTTCTTCTCAGTTTGTTTTTAAAAACCCAAATGAATCTGAAAGATGTGGGTGCGGAGAGTCTTTTAAAGTCTAAATTTAACTACTATAATACATATCAAATTCGATTGGATGAGGAGTATGCTCGAATTTATAAATTTCTTGAAACTTTAAGTCAATATATGCATCAATCTGGTCGTCAGTAAATACTCCACCTTGTGTTAAAAATTTTCTATCTTTATCCAAATTTTGTACAGCTTCTCTTAAGGAGCCACAAACAGTTGGTAATTTCTTAACCTCATCCTCAGTTAAAGAATATAAATCCTCATCGAAAGATTTTCCTGGATCAATCTTATTTTTAATTCCATCTATTCCTGCCATAAGCATTGAAGCAAAAGTTAAATAAGGATTTCCAGCAGCATCGGGGAATCTAATTTCCATTCTTGCAGCTTTAGGATTCATAATTATAGGAATTCTACAAGAAGCAGATCTATTTCTAGCTGAATAAGCTAGAATTACTGGAGCTTCAAAACCAGGTATTAATCTTTTATAGCTGTTGGTTGTCGCATTAGCAAAAGCGTTTATTGCTTTGGCGTGTTTAAGTATACCGCCAATATAATATAATGCAGTTTTTGATAAACCGGCATATTCTTTACCCATAAATACTGGAGTACTTCCTTTCCAAATAGATTGATGACAGTGCATACCAGAACCGTTATCCCCTTTAACAGGCTTAGGCATAAATGTAGCCGTTTTACCAAAAGAATGAGTAACCATTTGAACAGCATATTTGTAAAGTTGAACGTTATCAGCCATATTTGTTAAAGTTCCAAAATACATTCCTAATTCATGTTGGCTAGGAGCTACTTCATGATGATGTTTTTCAACTTTAACACCCATATCTTTAAGAGCTTTTAAATATTCCCCACGCATGTCTTGCGCACTATCTACTGGCGGCACAGGAAAGTAACCGCCTTTAATTCCTGGTCTATGACCCATATTACCATTTTCGTAAATCTTTCCAGTATTATATGGACCTTCTGAACTATCTATTTTGAAACTTGTTTCATTCATATCATTTTTAAATCTTACGTCGTCAAATACAAAAAACTCTGGCTCAGGCCCAAAATAAGATTTGTCTCCTATTCCAGATTTTTTTAAATATGCTTCAGCTTTTTTTGCAGTTCCTCTTGGATCTCTCTCATAAGGATTTTTTTTCACAGCATCTAAAATATCGCAAAACAGATTAAGGGTTGTATGAGAATTAAAAGGATCGATTATTTGTCTTTCTAAATCTGGTTTTAAAACCATGTCTGATTCATTTATCGCTTTCCATCCAGCGATGGAAGAACCATCAAAAAATACTCCTTTATCGAGCATATCTTCGTCAACTACAGTAGCGTCCATGGTCAGATGCTGTAGTTTACCTTTTGGATCAGTAAATCTCAGGTCTACAAATTCGACTTGTTTATCTTTAATTAGTTTAAGTACGTTTTTAGAACTCATTTAATTCACCTTTATCATTAAATTGCCGCATTACATTAGTCACAGTAGCCATTCTATATCCAATAGATTAATGACAAGATATAACTATTAATATATATCAGGTATGCATTTTATTCATAACACAATTTTCACTTGAAATGAGAGAAGCTAAATCAATAGACTTATTACTTTTAATTTTGCTCGGATTAATTTGGGGCTCCTCTTTTTTTAATATTAAAATAGCTACTTATTCTTACGAACCTTTTACGCTAGCATTAATAAGAGTTATATTTGCAAGTTTACCTCTACTTCTACTATGTAAATATAAAGGTATAAAGATTGAAGCTTTTTCTTATAATTGGAAACCTTATGCAATAATAGGTATGTGCAATATTGCAATACCATTTACATTAATAGCTATTGGAACAAGCAAAATTAATAGTTATTTAGCAGCTATGCTGATGAGCACCACTCCAATGAGTGGTTCAATACTTGCTCACTTTTTTACTAAAGATGAAAAAATAACTCTTTTAAAATCAATCGGAATTATTGTTGGTTTTTTTGGAATTGTTTTTTTGTTTTTTGATAAATTAATTATTAATGAAAGAAATTATGTATATGTATTAATCACTATATTAGGCTCAACATTTTATTCCATAGGTGGAATATTGACATTGAAACTTAAAAACAAAGGTAACGAAAATGTTACCACGTCTACCACATTATGGTCTGTAATCTTTTTATTTCCTCTTTCTATGTTTTTTGAAACTCCATGGGAATTAAAACCATCTTTAGAGTCCACACTGGCCCTTTTATATTTAGGTGTTGTAGCTACAGGATTAGCTTGGTTAATAAGATTTCGAATTCTTACAGTTAATGGACTAGTATTTCAAACTCAAGTCGCTTATTTAATTCCAATATTTGGTGTTTTATTTGGGTACTTTTTAATGGATGAAATTATCACTTGGAGAGTTCTAATTTCATTGATTATAATAATATTGGGTATTTATATAGTGAAAAAAAATAATAAAGGTTTAAATAAGTAGTATGCAAACTGAGTCTATAGAGTTGAGTTTTTTATCTATTTTTGCTTTTCTTACCTTTTTCATTTTTTTACTTGTTAGTAAATATTCTTATAAATTAAACAATGGCATTCTTTTAGATAATGATTTTACTAAGCCACAAGCTTTTCATAATGAAGAAATATCTCGAAGTGGTGGCCTTGCTAGTCTAATTTCTTTATTTATTTTTTTTGGCATTTATAATTTACTTTTTTCAAAAATTCTTTATGAATATATTTTTGTATGTTCTACTTTATTCTTTGTAGGTTATCTTGATGATTTAAAGATTAGAATCAAACCTATTTTTAGATTATTATTAATGACAGTTTTTTTGATAATCATTATTAATTTTTTATCGATAGAAATCAAAAATATTGATTTAATTTTTTTAGATTCTTGGTTAAATAATCAAATTTTTTCTACTTTTTTTATACTTTTATGTTTTTTATTTATTGTAAATGGGGCAAACCTAATAGATGGATTTAACGGTCTATTAACCATTAACCTAATCATTATTAATTCTGTCTTATTATTTATAAATTTAGGTAATAATCATTTAGAATTTTCAATGTTTTTATCTGCTCAAATAATAATTCTAATTTCTTTTCTCCTTTTTAATTTTCCTAAAGCTAAAATGTTTTTGGGTGATAGTGGATCATATTTATTTGGATCACTAGTAGCATTAAATACCATAATCACAAATAATCTGAATCTTTATATTTCCTCATTTTTTTTCTGCATCCTATTATCTTATTTATTTATAGAAGTTTTTTTCTCCTTCTTTAGAAAAATTTATCAAAAAAAATCACCCGTTTTTCCTGATGATGAACACTTACATATGTTATCGTTCATTAAAATCTCTAATTATTATGGCAAAGATAGAAGTAATTATATCAACTCAACTATCATTAATATTATTTTTGGTATTCTAGTTTTGCCAAGTATATATTTTGCCGAAAATGGACTTGTTTGTAAGTATTGGTTTTTTTCTTTGATTATAATCTATTCATTAATTTATGTCAGAATTTATCGTTTAATAAAAAATTAAATTGATATATAAAACAACGATTATAAATCGGGCAAGTGGCGGAATTGGTATACGCGCTGGTCTTAGAAACCAGTGCCGCAAGGCTTAAGAGTTCGAGTCTCTTCTTGCCCACCAAAATTTTATTATGAAGATAGAAGTACAATCCAAAAAAGGTCTTAGAACAATTTTGTCAGTTATAATTGATAAAAAAACTATTCAAAATAAAATGGATGAAAGGCTTAATGAGTTGCAGAAGGAAGTTTCTTTGAAAGGTTTTAGATCAGGAAAGGTTCCGCCGTCAGTTATAAAAAATCAATTTGGAAAGTCTATTTATGGAGAAGTAGTAGATAAAATTTTAAGAGAAACATCGGCTAAAGCGATTGCGGAAAAGAAAATTAAAATTGCTGGGCAACCAAAAATCAACTTGAAGACTTTTGGCGAAGGCAAAGATTTAAATTACGAATTAGAAATAGATTCATTACCTGATATTAAACTTGAGTCTTTTGAGAAATATGAAGCTACAGAATATAAAACTAAAATTGAAGAACAAATAGTAAGCGACAAATTACAAGAAATATCAAATCAACATAAGCAATTTTCAGATAAAAAAGAAGGAGAAGTTGCTAAGTTAGGAGATCAAGTAATTTTCGATTATTCAGCTACAGTCGATGGAAATAAATTTGAAGGCAGTGAAGGAAAAGGTGTTCAATTAGAACTTGGTAAAGATTTATTTTTAAAAGGTTTTGACGAACAATTAGTGGGTGTAAAAAAAAATGATGTAAAAAATTTGTCAGCTGTTCTACCAGCCAATCATCCTAAAAAAGAACTAGCAAATAAAAATACAAAATTTGCATGTAGGATTTTAAATGTAAAAAAAGTTCAACCAAACAAAATTGATGATAATTTTGCAAAGATGATGGGTGCTAAAGACTTAAATGATTTAAAAAAACTTATCGAAAATCAAATAACTAGTCAATATTCTCAAGCATTAAATTCTATTACAAAAAAAGAAATTTTAGATCAAATAGAAAAAAATCATAAACTAGATATTCCTCAAAATTTAATTGAACAAGAGATTTTGTTAATGAGTCAAAATTTAAAAGAAGAAGAAAAGAAAAAAAATAAAGAAAATAATGAAAAAATTGCAAAATCTAGAATAAAATTAGGATTAATTCTAAATGAGTATGGGGAAAAAAGTAATTTGAAAGTTACTGATGATGAAGTTAAAGCAGAAATTCAAAAGCAAATTAGGGGGATGCCTGGACAAGAAAAGATGGTTCTTGAATATTATCAAAAAAACCCAAGTGCATCTCAGAGTTTAAAGGGATCTATATATGAAGAAAAGATAATTACTTTAATTAAATCAAAAATTAAACTTAAAACTAAAAACATAAATAGCAAAGAAGCAGAAAAAATTATTTCAGATTTCAATAAACCAAATATAGAACAAACTGATATTAAAAAAACTAAATCATCTAGTAAAACTAATACAAAATCAAAAAAAATTAGTAAAAAGTAAACAATAGTTGTATAAAACATCCTATATGAGTCGAAAGTTAGAAGAACAAATGAACAGTCTTATTCCTATGGTTGTGGAACAAACAAGCAAAGGTGAAAGAGCTTATGATATATATTCCAGGCTTTTAAAAGAAAGAATAGTTTTTTTAGTTGGACCAGTGAATGACCCTGTAGCGTCTTTAGTAACTGCTCAACTTTTGTTTTTAGAGTCAGAAAATCCCAAAAAAGAAATTAATTTTTACATTAACAGTCCAGGCGGTTTAGTTACTGCTGGGCTGGGTATTTACGACACAATGCAATATATAAATTCTCCTGTTTCTACTTTGTGCATCGGACAGGCATCTTCAATGGGATCTTTTTTGCTAGCGGCAGGAGAAAAAGGAAAAAGATATTCATTGCCAAATTCTAGAATTATGGTTCACCAACCATCAGCTGGATTTCAAGGTCAAGCTACTGACATTCAAATACATGCTAAAGAGATACTTTCTCTCAAAGAAAGATTAAATAAAATATACTCTAAACATACTGGTAAATCTGTCGAAGAAATTTCGAAGGCTCTAGAAAGAGATAATTTTATGACTGCAGAAGACGCAAAAAAATTCGGTTTAATTGACTCCGTTGTGGAAAAAAGAAAATAAAACACAATATATAGAATTACTTTCAACTTCAGCTTGATAAGAAATCATAAGAGATTATTATAAGTTATATTGATTCGTTATGACTGAAAAAAATAATAAAAATATTCTATACTGTTCATTTTGCGGAAAAAGCCAACATGAAGTGAGAAAACTAATCGCAGGCCCTACAGTTTTTATATGCGATGAATGTGTCGAGCTGTGTATGGATATCATTAAAGAAGAAAATAAAAGTTCTCTTGTAAAACATCAAGATGGCGTTCCTACTCCAAAAGAAATATGTAATGTTTTAGATGATTATGTAATTGGCCAAAATTTTGCAAAAGAAATTTTATCTGTAGCTGTTCACAATCATTACAAAAGATTAAATCATGAAACAAAAAATAATAAAGACGTAGAACTATCTAAATCTAATATTCTTTTAGTTGGACCTACAGGATGTGGAAAAACTTTATTAGCTCAAACTCTAGCAAGAATTTTAGATGTACCTTTTACTATGGCTGATGCAACAACATTAACAGAAGCAGGTTATGTAGGAGAAGATGTTGAAAATATAATCTTAAAACTCTTACAAGCTGCAGACTATAATGTTGAAAAGGCTCAAAGAGGAATAGTGTATATTGATGAAGTAGATAAAATTAGTAGAAAATCAGAAAACCCTTCTATTACTAGAGATGTTTCTGGAGAAGGTGTTCAACAAGCTTTACTAAAGATTATGGAGGGAACTATTGCGAGTGTTCCACCTCAAGGAGGTAGAAAACATCCTCAACAAGAATTTTTGCAAGTGGATACAACAAACATACTATTTATATGCGGAGGAGCTTTTGCAGGACTTGACAAACTAATTGATAGCAGAGGAAAAGGAAGTTCGATTGGTTTCGGAGCTAAAGTAAAAAACTACAAAGAACAATCATTATCGCAAATTATGGAAAAATTAGAACCTGAAGATTTAATCAAGTATGGTTTGATCCCAGAATTTATTGGAAGAATGCCAATCATTGCAACTTTAAATGATCTTGATGAGAAATCATTAGTAAAAATTTTAAAAGAACCAAAAAATTCTCTTATAAAGCAATATCAAAGACTATTTGAATTTGAAAGTGTCGAATTAGAATTTTTGGATGAAGGTATCTCAGAAATAGCAAAAAAAGCAATTTCTAAAAAGACTGGGGCGAGAGGTTTGAGATCAATTTTAGAAAATATTCTTCTTAAAACAATGTTTGAGTTGCCCGATATGGAAGATGTAATTAAGGTTACTGTAGATAAATCAACAGTAAAAGGTCTATCAGATCCAATTATTACTTACGGCAAAAAACAGTCAACATCTGTAGCTTAACTACAATTTGCTTCTTGAAATTACTATATTAATTGCCATATAAAGTAATTATGAAAGCCACATACGTTAAACCTCTTTTACCTCTAAGAGATATAGTAATATTTCCTTCAATGGTTGTCCCGCTTTTCGTTGGAAGAGAGAAATCCATTAAAGCGCTTCAAGAAGTGATGAAATCAGATAAGTCTATTGTGTTGGCTACGCAAAAAAATTCAGAAGTGGATGACCCCGAAGGCAAAGACCTTTTTGGGTACGGGTGTTTAAGTAAAATACTTCAACTTTTAAAATTGCCTGACGGCACTGTGAAAGTA
>CACKXA010000003.1 GCA_902604055.1 uncultured Pelagibacteraceae bacterium
ATCTAATGAAGTATTAAAAAAATTACCTTTTCGTTTAACTAGTAGTCAAAATAAAGTTTTAAATGAGATCAATTCAGATTTAAAATCAAATATAAGAATGTTTAGGATTGTTCAAGGAGATGTAGGGTCAGGTAAAACTATAGTATCACTATTGTCCATTTGTAACGTTATTGAAAGTAAAAAACAATGTGCGCTAATGGCACCTACTGAAATTTTAGCTAGACAACACTTTGCGTTAGCTCAAAAACTATTTAAAGATAAATTTAAGGTTTCTTTTTTAACCGGAAAAACAGAATTAAAACAAAAAAAATTAATAATTGAAAATTTAAGAAAAGGTATTATAGATTTAATTATTGGTACACACTCTTTATTTCAAAAAAAAATAGATTTTAAAAATCTTGGATTTGTTGTTATTGATGAACAACATAAGTTTGGGGTTAAACAAAGATCAGATCTAGCAAAGAAAGGAGGTGATAACTGTGATGTTCTTTTAATGTCTGCTACACCAATTCCTAGAACTATGATGATGTCTCTTTACGGGGATATGGATATCTCTAAAATAACTGAAAAACCATCTAACAGAAAAAAAATAATTACTTTAAGCAAACCAGAAAAAAAAATAAATGAACTATGGCCTTTTATAAAAAAACAAATTATTTCAGATAATCAAGTCTTTTGGGTTTGTCCTCTGATAAAAGAATCTGCTTTTCTAGATTATTCATCTGCAAAAGAAAAATTTGATATTATCAATAAGAAATATCCTAATAAAGTGGGATTAATACATGGAGCTTTAAACAAAATTGAAAAAGATTTAATTTTAAAAAAATTCTTGGAAAAAAAAATTTCTATCTTGGTATCTACAACGGTAATAGAGGTTGGTATTGATTTTCCAAATGCAAACTTAATTGTAATCGAAAATGCAAATAAATTTGGTTTAGCGCAATTACACCAATTAAGAGGTAGAGTTGGTAGAGGAAAAGAACAGGGATTGTGTATTTTATTATTTAAAGAAAGTTTAAGTAAAAATGCAATTAAGAGAATTAAAATACTGAAAAACTCAGATGACGGATTTTATATAGCAGATGAAGATATGAAATTAAGAGGTTTTGGTGATTTAATTGGATACCAACAGAGTGGGGAGAAAAACTTTAAATTTGCGGATCCTGTAATACATCAAGATTTATTTATCTTAGCAGAAAATTACATTAAAAACTTAGATTTCAGCGTAAATGAAAGTAGGTTTACATTTTTACTAAAATTATTTGATAGGGCTGAAATTATAAATCAAAAGATAGATTAATCGATATTTGAAGTTCCGGCAGAAACTATGAATTTTGATGCTTGTTCGAAAGTTACATCTAAATAAATTAACTCTTTTTTGGGAACCATTAATAAAAAACCACTAGTAGGATTAGGGGTTGTAGGAAGAAAAACATTAATTATTTCTTCGTTAACTTTTTCAGCTATCACACCTTTATTTTCTTTAGTGGCAAAACCAACTGCCCAAATTCCTTTTCTTGGGTATTCTAAAAGTACGACACTACTTTTATTTTTCTCATTTTTTGTAAAACTTTCGGTCATTTGGCCTATAGCAGAATAAATAGTTCTTAAAATAGGTATTTTTTTTAAAACATTATTAAATAACTCAAAGAATTTTTGTCCTAAAAAAGATAATGAAAGCCAACCAACAAAAGTTATCAAAATTAAAGCAATAAGTATCTCTAAGCCAGGTATGTCAAATGGTAAATAATTATTTGGATTGATTTCTTTGGGAATTAAATTAGTCGATAGTTTAATGATAAATAAAGTTAAATATAAAGTTATACCAATAGGAATTAGAGCTACGATTCCAGCTATAAAATTATTTCTTATTCTTGAAAATATAGATTTTTTTATTGTATTTTTTGACATTTATGAATAGCTAGAAAAGATAATAAAGGCTATTATCAATATAAAAATTGCAATTAATAATTTATTATTTAAAATCATGAGTCTCGATTATGTATAACATAAATAGAAGGAAATTTCTTGGCTTATTTGGATGTAGCTGTTGTTCACTAGTCCTACCTTCATGTACTACTGTACCTATTACTGATAGGAAACAATTATCAATAATTCCAGAATATAAAATTAATGCTCAAGCAGCAAAAGCTTACGAACAATTTAGATCAAAAGCAAAACTAATTAAAACAGGTTCTCAATTAAAAGAAGTAATAGATATTGGTAAAAGAATAGAATTTTCAGTTAGTTCTTTTTTTCAAAACAAAGGTAAAGAAGATCCCACGAAAAATTTTGGATGGGATTACGTATTAGTTGATAATGATAAAGTTGTAAATGCCTGGTGTATGCCTGGAGGAAAAATTGCTGTTTATACAGGTTTATTAAAAGTCACAAAAAATACTAATGCTTTATCTATCGTTATGGGTCATGAAATTGCTCATGCTGTTGCAAAACATTCTGTGGAAAGAGCAAGTCAAGCTATGACAATTAATTTAGGTACTACAGTTGCAGACATTTTTCTTGGGGGAGCAATAAATAGAACAAGAAACCAAATTGGACAAAATACAGGAATGGATATATTTAGAATTGGAATTTTTAATCCGTTTGGGAGAAAACAAGAAACAGAAGCTGACTATTTAGGATTAATATTTTCGTCTTTGGCAGGATATGACATAAGAGAGTCTGTAAAACTTTGGGAAAGAATGTCAGAAAAAAATAAGGGTAAAGAACCTCCAGTTTTTTTAAGCACCCATCCTTCAAGTAAAAAAAGAATTGCCAATCTAAAAAATTGGATTAATAAAGTAATTATAGAGTATCCGCCAATAAAAACATAAATATTTGGTGAGCCCTGATGGACTCGAACCATCGACACCCTCCTTAAAAGGGAGGTGCTCTACCAACTGAGCTAAGGGCCCTCAAAGAAATACTCTTGTATATATATATTAAAAGAATTTCAAATAATTATTAGTTAAAATAGTCAATATATTTTTTATAAAAAGTAGCAAAAGTGCCACTCTTAATATTTCTTCTTATTTCTTGCATAAATTGTTGGTAAAAATTGATATTATGTAGAGAAATAAGCATAGAAGCCATCATTTCATTAGATTTAATTAAATGATTTAAATACCCTTTAGAATAATGATTTAAGTCCCTAAGTTCATAATTGACGTCTAAAGGAGTTATATCATTTTGATATTTAGAATTTTTCAAATTTAGTTTTCCACTCCAAGTAAATGCTAACCCAGTTCTACCTGATCTTGTAGGTAAAACACAGTCAAACATGTCTATTCCATAATTAACTGCACCTAAAATATCTGATGGCGTCCCCACCCCCATTAAATATCTAGGTTTATCTTTAGGTAAAAAATCAGTTGTGTCATTTAAAATCTTAAACATGTCGCTTTGGGTCTCACCGACAGCTAATCCACCCATAGCATATCCGTCAAAACCAATTTTTTTTAAATCATAAATGCTATGTTCCCGTAAATCTTTAAATAAACCGCCTTGAACGATTCCAAAAAGTCCTTTAGATTTGTCTTGACCAAATTCAACTTTACATCTTTTTGCCCAACTTGTGGAAACTTCTATAGCTTTCGATATAATTTTTTTGTCTTTGGTGAGTTTAGGACACTCATCTAAAACCATAAATATATCGGAATTTATTGATTTTTGGACTTGAATACTTTTTTCAGGACTCAAAATTATTTTCTTACCGTCTAAATGTGATTTAAATATAGCTCCAATGTCTTTGTCAATTTTATTAAATTTTGATAAAGACATAATTTGATATCCACCAGAATCTGTCAAAATTGGTTTACTCCAATTCATAAATTTATGAAGACCATTATATTTTTTTAAGGTATCTATGCCTGGTCTTAACAGTAGATGATAAGTATTTCCTAAGATAATTTGCGTGCCCGTTTTTAATAAATCTTCTACAAAAACGCCCTTTACAGTACCTTGTGTGCCAACGGGCATAAAGGCTGGTGTTTCTATATCTCCTTTTGGAGTAGAAATTCTTCCTAACCTAGCTTTGTTATTTTGAGTAATTAACTCAAAAAAAAATTCTCGATTAGGCATTTAAATTATTTTGATTTAATACTGATAATCTTATCTGGATCTGAAACGGCACCACTATTTGGATCGCCTTTTTTAATTTGATCAATAAACTCCATGCCCTTAATAACTTTTCCAAATGCTGAATACTGACGATCTAAATGAGGGGCTGAGTCAAAACAAATAAAAAATTGGCTGTTTGCACTATCAGGATCAGCAGATCTTGCGGCTGATAAAATACCTCTAGTATGAGCAATGTCAGAAAATTCAGCTTTCACGTCAGGAAGATTTGATCCACCTGTGCCAGCTAAAGATAAATTAAATTCAGGATTAGACATGTTTCCAAACTTAACATCTCCTGTTTGAGCCATGAAACCATCTATCACTCGGTGAAAAACAACGTTATCGTATTTACCTGAATTGGCTAAATCTTTGAATCTTTTTACATGATTAGGAGCTTTTTCAGGATAAAGTTCTATTTCTACATTTCCATATTTTAATTTTAGTATCATATAATTATTTTCAGCTATTAGTTGTGAGTTTAATAAACTAAAAAACAATATAAATAAATAGATAATTTTGTTCATCAAAATTTATTTTTTAGCATTTTCATTGTTGATTTTGTAACAAACTTGTTAATTTTTCCATCTAATTTGCTTATTTCCTTAACAAATTTAGATGAAATAATTTGGTTTTCAACATCCGACATTAAAAACATAGTTTCTATATTTGAATTTAGTTTTTTATTCATACCAGCAAGTTGAAATTCATATTCAAAATCAGAAACCGCTCTAAGCCCTCTTATAATTACAGTTGCCTTGTATTTTTTACACAAATTAATTGTCAAAGTATCAAACGGAATTACTTTAATTTTGTTTTTTTTAAATTTTAGGTCTTTAAAAAGTGAACTTTCAATCATTGAAAGTCTATCTTCAATTGAGAAATGATAATTTTTATTACTATTATCTGTTGTGGCAACTACGACTTTATCAAATATTTTCAAGGACTTCTTAATCACATCAATATGACCATAAGTAATAGGGTCAAATGTACCTGGGTAAATCGCTGTTTTCATAATTATTGAATGTTATCTTCTATTTTTATTACAGAGACAACTTTTTCATTTCCTGATAATTTTTTAATTCTTACACCTTGAGTATTTCTTCCAGCAATTCTTATTTCCTTTACAGCACACCTCATTATACTTCCTTTGTCAGTGGATAGAATAATTTCATCTTCATTTCTCACCACTAATGAAGCTGATATATTTCCATTTCTTGGGGAATTAATGATTCCGATTATACCTTTCCCACCTCTATTTGTAACTCTATAATCTTTATATGAAGATCTTTTTCCAAAACCATTTTCAGAAACAGATAAAATAAAATTATCTAGATCGTCTTTATTTTTTTGATCTTTTTTAATTATCTTATTATTTATGTTCTGATTGTCTAAAACAGACAAAGAAATTACTTTATCTTTATCATTAAGTTTAATACCTTTAATTCCTTTTGATGATCTACCTTTAAATAATCTTAGTTTTTTTGATTTGAATCTAATACATTTACCAAACTTAGAGCTTAATAAAATGTCTTGATCATCTTTACATATCTTGACACCTATTATTTTGTCATCTTCATCCAATTTCATAGCAATTTTTCCACTATTATTAATGTTAACAAAATCTTCTAAAGTATTCTTTCTAACATTGCCTTTTGCAGTAGCAAAAATAATCATCATATTTTTCCACTCTGTTTCATCTTCTGGCAAAGGCATAATAGAACTTATTGAATGATGATTTTTAAGTGGCAATATATTGAATATAGATTTTCCTTTTGATGCTGCAGTTCCCTCAGGTATTTTGTGGGCTTTTATTTTATAGACTAAACCTTGTGTTGAGAAAAACAAAACTGGAGTATGAGTGTTAGCTGTAAATATTTGAATAACAAAGTCTTCCTCTCTTGTTGATATACCTGATTTTCCTTTACCACCTCTTTTTTGAGCTTTTAGAGAGCTTAGCGGACTTCTTTTTATATATCCTTGATTAGTTATACTAATAACTACGGACTCTTTTTGAATTGTTTCTTCAATATTATAATTTAGTACAGCATCAATAATCTTTGTTTTTCTTGGTTTTCCGAACTTGTCCTGGATATGTTTTAATTCTTTTACAATAAGTTTATAAAGTTCTTTTTTAGAGTTAATCAATTTTTTAAACTCAATTATCAAATTTGATAACTTGTTCAGCTCAGACTCAATTTCACCAATTCCAAAGGCTGTAAGTTTTTGAAGTTTTAAATCTAAAATAGCACTGACCTGAAACTTTGATAGCTGATAACTTGATACATTCTTTTTCTTCTCTATTAGGTGAATAAGTTTAACGCTTTTTTTAATCTTCCATTTTTTTGACAATAAATTTTTTTTTGCAGTTTCTGTGTCTTTAGAATTTTTAATTATCTTTATTGTTTCATCAATATTTTCAACTGAAGTAGCTAAACCAATTAAAACATGAGCTCTATCTTCTGCTTTTTTTAAATCAAATTTAATTCTTTTTGTAACAGTATCTTCTCTAAAATTTAAAAACTCAGAAATAAATTCTTTTAAATTTAATATTTTAGGTTTATTTTTTACTATAGCTAATGTGTTAAAACCAAAAGAACTTTCTATATTAGTTAATTTATACAGCTGTCTTCTTATAGTTTCAGGTTCAACGGCTTTTCTGAGTTCAAGTACAACTCTTATTCCTTCTCTATTTGACTCATCTCTTATATCTCTTATGCCCTCAATTTTTTTATCTCTAGCCAATTGGGCTACTTTTTCAATTAATAAAGATTTGTTAACTTGATATGGAATAGATTTGATGATCAAACACTCTCTGCCACCTTTCTTTTCTTCTAAATCTATCTCTCCTCTGATTTTAAATGAACCCCGACCTTTATTGTATCCTTGTTTCAAAATATCTTTTCCAATAATTATTCCTCCAGTTGGAAAATCAGGGCCAGGAACATGTTTCATTAATTGCCCAATAGTGATATCTTTATTTTCTATAAAGGCTACTGTCGCATTAATTATTTCATTTAAGTTATGTGGAGGAATACTTGTAGCCATTCCCACAGCAATACCCCCTGCTCCATTTACAAGTATGTTGGGATATTGAGAGGGTAAAACTTCAGGTTCTTTCTCTGTTTCATCGTAGTTATTTCTAAAATTTACTGTATCTTTTTCTAAGTCCTCAGTTAAATGTTGTGAAATTTTTCCTAGTTTTGTTTCTGTATAACGCATTGCTGCAGGAGGATCTCCATCGATAGAACCAAAATTTCCTTGTCCTGAGATTAAAGGTAGGCTCATAGAAAAATCTTGCACCAACCTTACTAAAGCATCATAAACTGACTGATCGCCATGCGGGTGATATTTACCAATTACGTCTCCCACTATCCTAGCAGATTTTCGAAAAGGTTTAGACCAATCATAACCACCTTTATACATTGCATATATTATTCGTCTATGAACTGGTTTTAATCCATCTCTGACATCAGGAAGAGCCCTACTTACAATTACACTCATTGCGTAAGACAAATATGATGAACTCATTTCATCTTGAACAAAAATTGGTTTAAAAGATTTATTCTCTATAGTTGATTTTTCCATGAATTTTAAAATGGAATTTCGTCATCTAAATCAGTATTTTCTTGATTTAAATTTTCATTTGGTAAAGAACTTTTATTTTCTTTAATTAAATTTGAATTATCACTTTTATTATTTCTGCTGTCTAGCATTGTAAGACTAGAATTATAACCTTGCAGAACTATTTCGGTAGAATATTTATCTTGACCAGACGACTCGTCCTTCCATTTTCTTGTGCTAAGTTGGCCTTCTACGTAAACATTAGCTCCTTTTTTCAAATATTGTTGAACGACATTTACTAAACCTTCATTAAATATTACTATTCTATGCCACTCTGTTTTTTCTTTTCTTTCACCAGAAGATTTATCTTTCCATGATTGACTTGTAGCAATACTCAATCTAGCGACATTTTTGCCATTTACCATTTGTTTTATGTCTGGATCTGCGCCTAAACGACCTATTAATTGTACTTTATTTAAACTGCCTGCCATAATAATTTGACTATATTTTTGATTTTATTCTTTAAAAGTAGAATAACTATATCATAATTGATTAATAAATATAAGTTCATTATTATTTTATAAAAAAATATGTTGAAAAAAATCGTTGTAAAAGGCGCCAAAGAACACAATTTAAAAAATGTTTCTCTAGAAATACCAAAGGAGAAATTGGTGGTAATAACTGGTCTTTCAGGATCAGGTAAATCTTCTTTAGCTTTTGACACAATATATGCTGAGGGGCAGAGAAGATATGTAGAAAGTTTATCTTCATATGCTAGACAATTTTTAGATAAGATGAAAAAACCTAAAGTGGATTTAATAGAAGGTTTGAGTCCTGCTATTTCAATTGAACAAAAAAATACATCTAAAAATCCAAGATCTACTGTAGCAACAGTAACGGAAATTTATGACTATATGCGAGTACTATTTGCTAGGGTCGGTATTCCTTATTCTCCATTCACTGGTAAACCCATAGTGTCTCAACCCATAAGTGAGATGGTAGATAGAATAAAGAAATTACCAAAAGATAATACTATATTTCTTTTAGCACCAATTGTTAGAGGTAGAAAAGGTGAATATAAAAAAGAAATTTCAAATTTTAAAAAAAGAGGATTTAGTAAAATTAAAGTTGATGGTAAATATCTTAATATAGATGATTTTCCTAACCTGAACAAAAAAATTAAACACGATATTTCTATAGTTGTAGATAGAATCGTCCTAAACAAAAATTTAGGTAATAGATTAGCAGATAGTGTTGAGACTGCCGTCAATCTCTCTAACGGTTTACTAATAGTGGAATATGAAAATGAAACTTTACCAAAAAAGTTTAGAAAATTAGAAAGTGTCACTTTCTCATCCAAATTTTCTTGTCCAGAAAGTGGTTTTACTATTGAAGAAATTGAACCTAGATTATTTTCGTTTAATTCTCCATTTGGAGCTTGTGAAGAGTGTGAAGGAATAGGACATAACCTTAATGTAGACCCTAATTTAGTAATTACTGATATAAAAAAAAGTTTACAAGAGGGAGCAATTGAACCTTGGGCAAAATCTTCATCAATGTATTATGCTCAAACTTTATCTTCACTAGCAAAACATTATAATTTTTCTCTTACAGATCAGTGGAGGAAAATACCAAAAAAAATTCAAGATATACTTTTATATGGTTCAGATGAAGAAGAGATAAAATTTACTTATGATGATGGATATGAAAAATATAGTACTAAAAAAACTTTTGAAGGTGTAATAAATAATTTAGAAAGACGTTATTTGGAAACAGATAGTGAATGGAAAAGAGAAGAAATTTCACAATATCAAAGTGAATCTAATTGTGAAAAATGCAAAGGAATGAGATTAAAAGATGAAGCACTGTGTATTAAGATAAACTCTTTAAATATTAGCGAAATTACAAAAAAATCTATTGATGAAGCACAAAAATGGTTTGCAGATTTAGTAAATATTTTAAGTGAGAGAGAAAATAAAATAGCTCAGCATATTCTTAAAGAAATAAATGAAAGACTAAATTTTTTACTTAACGTTGGTTTAAATTATTTGACACTATCAAGAGAATCTGGAACGCTATCTGGAGGAGAAGCTCAGAGAATAAGACTAGCTTCTCAAATTGGCTCAGGTTTAACCGGAGTATTATATGTTTTAGATGAACCATCAATTGGTCTGCATCAAAGAGATAATAAAAAATTAATAACTGCACTAAAAAAATTAAGAGACTTGGGAAATACTGTTATTGTTGTCGAGCATGACATTGAAACGATGGAAAGCTCAGATCATATTATAGACATAGGACCTGAAGCAGGTTTAAATGGTGGACAAATTGTTGCTCAAGGAACTGTAAAAGAAATTATTAAAAATGAGAAAAGCATAACTGGTAATTATTTATCTGGAAATAAATTTATTCCAATTCCAAGAAAAAGAAGATTAGCTAAAAATGGAAGATTTATAGAAATATCAGGCGCGAGTGGTAATAATCTAAAAAAAGTTAACTTAAGAATACCAGTGGGAACTTTCACTTGTGTAACAGGTGTTTCTGGTAGTGGAAAGTCTACTTTGATATTACATACTTTGTACAATGCATTAAATTTAATGCTTAACAAAAATAAAAGTAGAAAAGTACCTAAAGCTTTTACTGGATTTAAAGGTACCGAGCTAATAGACAAAATAATTGATATAGATCAGTCTCCCATAGGAAGAACTCCTAGATCTAATCCAGCAACTTACACAGGGGCTTTTGGTCCTATAAGAGATTGGTTTGCAGGATTACCTGAGTCAAAAGCAAGAGGATATAAAGTTGGTCGCTACTCCTTTAATGTAAAAGGAGGAAGATGTGAAACGTGTGAAGGTGACGGTGTAATAACCTATGAAATGCACTTTTTGCCAGACGTATTTATTCCATGTGATACCTGTAAGGGAGCTAGATATAACAGAGAAACATTAGAAATTAGGTTTAAAAATAAAAATATTGCTGACATTCTTGACATGACCGTGGATGAAGGGTGCGTATTTTTTGAGAATATTCAAAATATAAAATCTAAATTAATTACCTTAAAACACGTTGGTCTTGGTTATATGAAGATTGGTCAGCAAGCAACGACTTTATCAGGAGGTGAAGCTCAAAGAATTAAATTGGCGAAAGAATTGTCAAAAAGACCGACTGGTAGAACATTGTATATATTAGACGAGCCAACTACAGGATTGCATTCTCATGATATTAAAAAACTTTTAGAAATTTTACAGGCTTTTGCAAATACAGGGAATACAGTTGTAGTTATTGAACATAATTTAGATGTTATTAAAACGGCTGATCATATAATTGATATGGGTCCTGAAGGTGGAGTTAATGGAGGTAAAATTATTGCTGAAGGATCACCTGAAAAAGTATCTACAATAAAAGAGAGTTATACTGGCAAGTTTATTAGAGAAATAATTGGTAATAGCTCTATGAAAAAGACTGCTTAAAAATAAATTTTATGTTATAAAAGAATCATGACGAGTATTTTACAATCACTTTCAAAAACAGTACATTTATCTTTAGGTCTGGCAATTATACTACTTTTAGGATTACATTTTTTCAGTGATGGATTTGCTTTTGATAGATATTTCTTAAGTTGGCTGTTCAGATACCTGCATGTCTTAACGGGAATAATGTGGATAGGATTATTGTGGTATTTCAACTTTGTTCAAATTCCTTCAATGCCAAATATACCTGATGAACAGAAACCAGCTATAGGAAAAGTAATAGCGCCTAAAGCTTTGTTCTGGTTTAGATGGGCAGCGTTAGGAACTATAATTACTGGTTTGATAGTTTCATATCTTCAAGGATATGTTCATCAAGCAATGATTTTAGGTATAGGAGGTGGAGACCCTAAATCTACAGCTATAGGAATTGGAATGTGGTTAGGAATAATAATGGCTTACAATGTTTGGTTTGTTATTTGGCCTAATCAAAAAAAAGCTTTGGGTATCGTTGATTGTTCTCCGGAGGAAAAAGCTAAATCAGCAAAAACAGCTATGTTGTTTTCTAGAGCAAATACATTGCTTTCATTTCCAATGTTACTTTCAATGGTTGCGGCTCAAAATCTTTATTAGTTAAGGAACAATTTTTTCATCTTTTTTTTCTAAAGTTTTATAACTGACCTTAAAAAACTTAAGTACGGGTGAAGCTACAAAAATTGAGGAGTATGTTCCAATGATAACTCCTAAAATCATAGCAAATGAAAAACCTCTTAATATTTCACCGCCAAGAATATAAATTGACACTAAAGCTAATAAAGTTGTAACTGAAGTTATTATTGTTCTCGTCAACGTTTCATTAATTGATATATTAGCTACATCACTAATACTAATTTTAGTATATTTAAATAAATTTTCTCTAATACGATCATAAATAACGACAGTATCGTTCATAGAGTAACCAACTATGGTTAAAACTGCTGCTATAATTGATAAATTAATCTCTAATGATAATGCTGAAAATATTCCTAAGGTTATTACTACATCATGAAATAGTGCAATTATGGAACCAACACTAAATTGCCATTCAAATCTTATCCAAATATAAAAAAGCATAGCAGCTAATGCCAATGATATTGCAATTATCGAAGACTCTAACAATTCAGAACTAACTTTTGGACCTACGTTTTCTACTCTTCTGAAATTTACCTCAGCATTTAAATTATCTGTTAATTTTTTTTTTATTTTTGGAATTAGATCATTGCTATTAGTTTCTTTTTGCTCAACTTTTATTAAATAGTCGCCCTCCTGCCCAAATTTTTTTACGTTGACGTCTCCTAGATTCATTGAATTTAAAGATGACCTGATTGAAGAGGCGCTTATCTCGGCTTCTGTTCTTAGTTCAATTAAGGTTCCTCCCTTAAAGTCAATTCCATAATTTAAACCCTTAAAAATTATAATGCATATACTTAATAAAAAAATTGTAATCGAAGCAATATTTGCTTTTTTAAAATTTGATACAAAATTAATACTTTCAGCCATTATATTTTAATTTCTTTATTGTTATTCCTAAGAACTATTATGGATGTTAAATGTCTGGCTAAAAAATAAGCTGTAAATAAAGTAGTAACAATACCTATGCCTAATGTAATTGCAAAACCCTTTACCGGACCTGACCCAAAAGCAAATAATATTATCGCAGCAATTAAAGTAGTTATGTTAGCATCAAGCACGGTAATTTTTGCTTTAGAATAGCCTGTATCAAAAGCATGAATTATAGACTTTTCAGTTTTTAATTCTTCTTTAATTCTCTCAAAAATTAATACATTTGCATCAACTGCCATTCCGACTGTTAAAATAATTCCTGCTATACCTGGCAATGTTAAAGTTGCTTCCAAAATTGTTAAAACACCGACTAACATTAATAAGTTTGCAATTAATGCGATATTAGCGACTATTCCAAAAATTTTATATTTATAAAGCATAAATAAAATTACTAGTACAAATCCAACAATTAATGACATTACTCCTGATTTGATAGAATCTTCACCAAGATCAGGTCCAACAGTTCTTTCTTCAACCACATTAAGTGGAGTTGGTAACGCTCCAGATCTTAATAATAAAGCTAGATCAGTTGCCTCTTGAAAACTGAAATTTCCTGATATCATCCCGCTTCCAGATGTAATTGGCTCATTTATATTTGGAGCACTAATTATTTTACCATCTAAAACTATAGCTAGTCTTTTACCAACATTGTCAGTAGTAGCACGACCAAACTTTTGAGCACCGATTCTATCCAAAGTAAATGACACTGTAGGTTCGTTTCTTTGATTTTGAATACTTGGCTGAGCATCAATAAGATTATCACCGCTCATTACTATTCTTTTGCTTATTTCTAATGTTTCTCCTGTTTCTGAAATTAGACTGTCAACGCCAAATTCTGAGTTATCACTTACTAATCTAAAGTTAAGTTTAGCAGTTTTTCCTAATAATTTTTTAATTCTTTCGGGATCTTTAAGACCTGGTAATTCTACTAATATTCTTTTTTCTCCTCTTTGTAATATTGTCGGTTCTTTTGTTCCAACATCATCTATTCTACGTCTAACAATTTCAATAGATTGTTTTAGAGCAGAATTATTAATGCTTAACAATCCATACTTGGAAAATAAAATTTCAATAAAATTATTATCTAAGGAACTATATTCTAATTCAAATGATCTATAATCATCAATATAAGGATTAACTAAATTATCTTTTTTAGAAAAAAAAAGTGATTCAAATTTTTCTTTATCATCTATTTTTAAAGACAAACTTCTATCATTAATCTTAAAATTTGAATAATTTAAATTATTTTTTTTTAAGAGTTTTTTGATTGGTATTACTTTTGACTGAATTTTTTCTTCTATAAGAGAATCTGAATTAATTTCCAGTAAAAGATAAGATCCACCTTGTAAATCTAAACCTAAATTCACTTTTTTATCAATGAATAAATTACTTTTATTTTGTAGATTTAAAGTAGCAAAAATCGAAATCAAAAAAAAAATTAAGTAAATTAAAAAGATATTTATTTTTGAAAAATTTAACACGAAAAAGAATTATTTTTTTATTTCTTCTTTTTTTAGTAAGCTTGTAATAGTGGATCTAATAATTTGTACTTTAACATTTTCATCAATATTAACTTCGATACGATCATCTTCCATGACCTTTTCTATTGTACCTATTATCCCACCTGAAGTTATTATCTCATCACCTCTTTTTAATGACTCTACCATAGCTTTGTGTTCTTTAACTCTTTTTTGTTGTGGTCTAATCAAAAAAAAGTAAAAAATTACAAATATTAAAATTAGTGGTATGAATTGTGCTATTCCCTGACCGCTCATTAAGGGATAAATATAATAAAAGAGTTAGTTTAACAAGTGAATAATATTCAAATTTTGTCTAAATTATTCATGTATTTTTTTAAGTTATTAGGAATTGAGATGGAGCCGTCTTCATTTTGATTATTTTCTAATAAGGATATCATTAGTCTTCCAACAGCTAAACCAGATCCATTTAATGTTCCAACAAATTCATTGCCATTTTGAGACTTATATTTTGCTCCCATTCTTCTTCCTTGAAATGTTCCACAAGATGAACAGCTTGATATTTCTCTATATTTTTTCTCAGATGGTATCCACGCCTCAATATCAAAAGTTTTTTCTGCACTAAAACCCATATCTCCAGATGATAAAAGAACTACTTGATAGGGAATTTCTAATTTAATTAAAATTTCTTCAGCACAACTTAACATTCGATCTAATTCTAATATACAATTTTTAGGGTCTACAATACTCACAAGCTCAACTTTATAAAATTGATGCTGGCGAATCATTCCTTTTGTATCTTTGCCATAACTTCCAGCTTCCTTTCTGAAACATGGAGTGGAGGCTACAAATCTTTGAGGCAAATCTTTTATGTCTATATTAGATTTTCTTACTAGATTAGTTAGCACAACTTCTGCAGTTGGGATTAAAAATTTTTTTTGTGTGGAATTTTCAAATTTGATCTCAAATTGGTCTTCTCTAAATTTTGGCAATTGGCCTGTACCATACATTACATCTTCATTAACAATTAATGGGGGTGAAATTTCAGTGTATTTAAACTGATTTACATGGATGTCCAGCATAAAATTAATTAACGCTCTTTCTAGTAAAGCAAATTTATCCCTTAAAACTACAAATCTGCTTCCTGAAAGTTTAGTGGCAGTTTCAAAATCAATATTGTTATTTTTTACACCTAGTTCTACATGAGATTTTGTTGTGAAATTAAAACTCTTAATCGTTCCGACTTTTTTAATTAACTTATTTTCTTTTTCACTTTTTCCTACAGGGACGTCTTGATGAGGAATATTTGGTAATACTTCAATAATTGAGTTCAATTCTTTTTGAGTTTTTTTTTGACTTTCTAAAATTTTTTCTATTTCATTGGAAATATCTTTAGATTTATCAAAATTTAGTTTATCCTTTTTTTTAGATAATGATTTCTTTTCATTTTCTAATTTTTCTTTTTTAGCGATTAACTCCCTATTAATTTTATCTATTTTGTTAAAATTATTTGAATTAAAATCTATATTTCTATCTTTAAATTTTTTTTTATATGTTTCAAGGTTTTTTCTTAAATCTTTAATATTATGCATCGGCTGAATCTTTGTCTTTAGCTTTTTTTTCAGTAAATCTAACAGTTATAATTGACAATTCATAAAGTAATAATAAAGGTATAGCTAGACCAATTTGTGTGATTGGATCAGGAGGTGTTAATATAGCTGCAACGGTAAATATAATTACAATTACATATCTTCTTGTGTTTTTAAGATAATTCGAACTTACTATGCCTATTCTTGCAAGTAAATTAAGTAATATTGGAAGTTGAAAACTTATACCAAAAGCAAATATAAGCCTCATAATCAACGATAAATATTCATTTACTTTTGCTTCTAACTGAATAGGCAAATTAGTGCTAGAACCTACTGTTTCAAATGATAAAAAAAATTTAATAGCCAGTGGCATAACTAAATAATAAACCAATAATCCACCAAATAAAAAAAGAATTGGAGTAAAAACTAAATATGGAAGTATGGCTTTTTTTTCATTTTTATATAAACCAGGAGCAATAAACTTATAGATTTGAATAAGTAAGATTGGACTGCCTAAAAAAATAGCAGCAAAAAAAGCCACTTTCAAATATGTAATAAAAGTTTCGTGGAGGGCAGTAAAAATAAGTCTTCTCTGATTTTGATCATCTTTTACCGCATTAGCATAAGGTTCCACCAAAAAATTATAAATTTGTTCGGCAAAAGTATAGGATATAACGAAAATTATTATGATAAATAAAATTGATTTAATTAGTCTAGATCTTAATTCGACAAAATGACTTGTGAATGAATTAGGGTTTGTCATTTTCCTTTTCCTTTAATTCTTTTTTTTCATCTTTAGAAATATCTTTATCTAAATCAATGTTATCTGTTACTGAAGAAACTTCTCTTTGAAGACTGCTAAAAGTATTTTTTATTTTACCAACGTAAGAACCAATCTTTTTTAAAGCTATTGGAAATTCTTTGGGGCCCAAAACTAAAATAGATATTATGACAATCGCTAATATCTCTAACCAACCAATTTGAGGCATTTAGATTATTTATTTTCGGAATTTGAATTATCTGAATTGTCGTTATTGTTGTCTTTAGAAGAGTTTTCATCAGACATACCTTTTTTAAAGCTTTTAATCCCCTTAGCTAGATCTCCCATAATGCTAGAGATTTTTCCTTTTCCAAAAAGTATAACAACCAAGATCGCAATAATTATAATACCTGTCCAACCAATATTTCCCATAATTAATATATATACAAATTTTTATATTAAATAAATATCTTTATTCATCCTTTTCAGGAGCTTTCTTTATCGCGTTATCTATATCTTCGTAAATATTCTGATTATCATTCAAAGATTGTTCTTTAAAAAATTTTCCTGTTCCAAAAATTGATTTATCAATTGTAGAAGAATCGATCAAGCCAGCTGAGCTTAATTCGTCAATAGTAGGTAAATCGGATAATTTTTGAATATTGAAATGATTAAGAAAATTTTCAGTAGTTGCATACATAATAGGTTTACCAGGAACATCTTTTCTACCTGCTGGTCTTACCCAGTCTAGTTCTAGTAAAATTTCTAAGGTATTTGATGCAAAACTTACACCACGTATTTCTTCTATTTCAGATCTAGTAACAGGTTGGTGATAAACAATTATGGCCAGTGTTTCCACAGTTGCTTTAGAAAGTTTTTTTTGAGTAGATCTTTGAAGAGACATTAATTTTGATAGATCATCTGCTGTTCTGAAAGACCACTTATTTTTAATACAAACTAAATTTATTCCTCGTTTTTTATAATTATCTTTAATCTTTTCTAATACTTTAGAAAGATTAGAATTAGTTTTTAATCTATCCTCTATTGTTTCAACATCAAGTGGTTCAGAGGCCGAAAAAAGTATAGCCTCAACTTGACGTTCAATTTTTGAAACGTTTGTAGGAAAAGAAATTATATTATTCTTGTTTTTATTTTTCATAAATCGATATTTTTTTTAATCATTACTTTATCAAATATTTTTTTTTGTAAAATTTTAATAGTTCCCTCTTTTGTTAATTCTAAAGAAGCAGCAAGGATTCCTGATAAACCAGTTTTTTTCTTCCCTTCAATAAAATATTTTGGGATCAATTCATTAATATTAGTCCAATCTTTAATTAAATCTAACTTTCTATTAATTTCTTTGATTCCTTCTTCAGTTGAGAAAACTGGTAACTTTGGTATATTAATCTTTTGAAACATTTTTTGCATTTGAACATTTGAATATGTTTTTAATAATTCATATAAAGATATATTGTATATCGGAGTGTTAATAGACCTTATTCCACCTTTCATGCCTCGTGTAAAAATATGAACACCTAATCTTTTTTTTTGTAACATTTGGTCAGACAGAATTCTTATTAATTCTAGTTTTTTTAATTGAAGTTTTAATTTTTCGGCAACTTCAGAAGCTTTAAAATCGTCCTCTTCATCCTCTGGTAGTAACAATTTCGATTTTAAATACGCTAGCCAAGTAGCCATCAATAAAAATTCAGATGCAGTTTCTAAGTTGAGATTTTTGTTATCTTTAATAAATTCTAAAAATTGATCTGCCAACTGAGAGACTGATATTTCAGCTAAATCTACTTTTTGAGATTTTGCTAAATCAAGTAAAACTTCTAGAGGACCGTTATAATTTGGAATATCAATTGAGATTTGACTATAATTTTTTGATTCCATAAAATGATTTTATCTTAAAAATTTATAAAATTCTGAAGTTTTTTTTGCTGTAAATTTGTCAATAAATGGAAGCTCTTTTAATAATTTGAGATTATCTTTATAATTCCCAGAACAGTATAAAACTAAATTACAACCTGCAGAAAGAGATTTTTTTGCATTAGTCAATAAATCATACTTTAAAGCTTTCATTGATATATCATCTGATATGAGAATCCCTTTAAAACCAATTTTTTTTCTGATTATTTCTGTAATAATTTTTTTGGAAAAAGTTGTGACATTTTTTTTATCAAGATTTTTATATAAAATATGTGAAGTCATAGCAAATCTTGAAGAATTTGATTTAAAAGGCAAAAAGTCAATTTTGTTTAAAACATGAAATTTTAATTCTACTTTAGGCGTCTTTAAATGACTGTCCGTAACAGTACATCCATGTCCGGGAATATGTTTAATAACTGTAGCTATTTTATTTGAAACATATTCCTTTACACATATTTGTCCAAGTTTTTTAACTATACTAGGGTCGTCAGAAAAACTTCTACTGCCGATAAATTTATTATTTCTATTTCTCAAAACATCAAGAACAGGGACAGTGTTAATATTTACACCTATTATCTTAAGGAAATTAGCAATATTGCCTATATAACTTTTATAAAATGAAATACCCGTTGTATTATTTATCTTGTAAATATCGCCAAAAAATTTTTGAGACAAATCATTGTTTAATATTTTGCCCAGTCTTGAAACAGCTCCTCCCTCCTCATCTATCATTATTGGAAATTTTGGATCTTTAGATATACTTCTAATCGTCCTAGTTAATGTTTTAATTTGTTCTAAAGATTTAATATTTCTCTTAAAAAGAATTAACCCCCAAGGTCTTTCATTGAGAAATAATTTTTTTTCTTTTTCTGATATTTTAAAACTTTTAATACTGATAATTATAGCCTTTTTTCTCATTTCACCTTAAATAAATTCCAAAAATTTCTCGGTTCATCGTTTTTTATTTCTTCAGAAAATGAAGAATTAAATTCAATGATATCATTAGTATTATTTTCTAAAATTGGTATATTTGTGATTTTAGTTTTAAGAACATCTTCAATATTGGTTCTATTCAAATTTACTTTTTTGACATTGTTATTAGAAGAATAAAATTTAAAAATATTAAAAAAAAATAAGATAATTACAATTATAAAAATAAAATTAATAACTTTATGCATTACATTTTGTCGGGAAGTGATACGCCTAGTATATCCATCCCTCTTTGTATTACAACAGCTGTGAGAACAATTATTATTAGAGTTTCTTTATTTTTAATTTTTCCATTATTAATAAATTTTAAACTATGGTCTTCATTTCCCTTACTCCAATAAGAGTGAAACAACGTTGCTAGATCAAATAAATAGTATGGTATTCTGTGAGGTTCGTATTTTAATGAAGCTACTTCTATAATCTTTGGCCATTCAAATATTTTTCTCAAAATTTTTGTTTCATTTTCGTTGAGAGAAAATTCACTTTCATTTAAAGAAATATCGTCATTTAGATCTTTTTTTACTGTTCTAAATAAAGAACTTATTCTTGCAAAACAATATTGCACATAAAAAACTGGATTATCTTTGCTTTTTTCTAATACTTTATCAAAGTCAAAATCGAGTTCTACATCATTGCTTCTGTTTAACATCATAAACCTTATTGAATCTTTATTTACTTCATTAAGTAAATCTTGTGCGGAAATAAATTCTCCAGACCTTTTTTGACATTTTAAAAGGTTCTCCATTTTTAAATAATTTAACTAATTGACATACTTTACAATCCAATTTAACTTTGTTTTGAGATAAAGCCTCTACAGCTGCTTTGAGTCTTTTAATATAGCCAGTATGATCTGCTCCAAGTACATTTATAAGTCTTTCAAATTTTCTTTCTACTTTATCCATATGATAACCTAGATCATTAGCAAAATATGTCCAAGATCCATCATCTTTTTTAATTGCTCTATCTGTATCATCGCCAAATAAAGTAGATTTAAAAATTAACTTTTTAGTTTTCTTCCATTCTTTGCTAATTTCGCCCTTAGGAGGATCTAAATAACCCTCTATTACATAATTTTTATCTTTTAAATAATTTACTGCCTTATCAACCAATTTTTTTTCTACTAGCTTAGTTTCTGAAAAAAAATGATCGTGAACTATACCTAGTTTTTTTAAGTCAGATTTAATTAAATTCATAGAGTGCTTAAGAGATTCATCTTTAAGTAAATTGTAAGATTCTTCAAGATTTTCAAATTTTAAGCTTTTGTTTGAATATATAATCTTTTTACTAATTTCAATTATATAGTCTCCAGGATAAAGATCTTTTTCAGGTTTAAATATTTCCTTATATTTTAATTCTCTTATTCTTAAGAAAACAGATTTTACAAAATTTTTTATTTGAGAACCATAATCATTTATATAATATTCTTTTACTACTTTATTGCCGTTAAATTTTAATAAATTTGCTAATACATCTCCATAAATTGCGCCTCTACAGTGTCCTACATGCATTGGACCTGTTGGATTGGCAGAAACAAACTCAATATTATATTTATTATTTGATATTTTTTTTCCATAGTCTTTCTTATTTTCTAAAATTTTGCTGATAATATTAACAATTGATCTTTGTGAAAATCTCAAATTAATAAAACCTGGTCCCGCAACTTCAACTTTTTCAAAATCTTTTAATTCATCATTAATTAATTTTTTTATTTTTTCGGCTAAATCTTTAGGATTAACATTATTTTTTTTCCCTAAAATAAGAGCGACGTTACTAGATAAATCAAAATTAAAATGAGAAGGTGGAAGTTCTACTGTAACTCCCTGAAAATTTTTTAATTCCTTAAGTTGAAGTAAATTCTTATTTTTTTCAATTAATTGAGTAATTATTTTTATATATTCTTCAAAAATATTCATTTAGATTTATTGTATAAATTTATTGCAAACCTATCTGTCATTCCAGCTATAAAATCACAAATTGCCCTATCTAAATCAGACTTTTTTACTTTTTCAATATCCATGTATTTTTCTGGTTTTTTTTTAATTTTTGTAAAAAGCCGTTTAATTATAACTTTTCCATAGTTCGTTTTTTTAATTACGCTTTTATGAAAATACATTTTTTCTTTTAAAAACTTTTTTATACTTATATCAAATAGCTTCATTTTATCTGAAAAACAAACTATTGGATACTTAGAATTGTATACATCATTAATATTACAGATTTTATACTTTTTAATATTTATTTTTGTATTTGAAATGATGTCTTTAACCATTTCATCAATTATTTCTCTGATTATCTGTCTTAATATCAAATCCTGAGTGAATCTTTTAATATTTTTATTATGTTTTTTTATAATCCTTTTTAAGACGGGAATATCTTTAAGATCTCTTAAATTAAATAGTTTTGCTTTTAATCCATCCTCAAGATCATGGCTATTATAAGCAATGTCATCAGAAATTGAGGCCACCTGTGCTTCTAAGGAGGGACTTTTTTTAAAATTTATTTTTTTCTTAAAAAAATTTTTTCCTAAAATATTATTTATATTTCTAATATCATAAATTGGACCATTGTGTTTAACTAGTCCGTCAATAGTTTCTATAGATAGATTTAATCCTTGAAAATTATAATATCTATTTTCCAAAAGTGTTACTATTCTAATTGTTTGAATGTTGTGATCAAAGCCACCCTTTTTTTTCATACATTCATTTAAAGCTTCTTCACCTGCATGACCAAACGGAGTATGTCCAAGGTCATGAGCTAAACTTAACGTTTCACATAAATCTTCATTTAATCTAAAAATTTTTGCAAGTGTCCTTGCTATTTGTGAAACTTCTAACGAATGAGTAATTCTAGTTCTATAGTGATCATCGGTGGTATTAACAAAAACTTGGGTTTTATGTTTTAATCTTCTAAAAGCTGTAGAGTGAATTATTCTGTCTCTATCCCTTTGATAGGGAGATCTCAAAATATTCTTTTTTTCAAGATTAAATCTACCTATTGAATTAGTTGAAACAGATAAATCAAAAAATCTATTTTTTTGCATAATAGTGTAATAAAATATATACTATTTAATAACTCATTATGACAAAAAAATTAAAATTTACAACTCAGGCAAAAGAACAAATTGAAAAAATTATTAATAAAGATAAAGCCAAAAAATATTTTAGAATATCTGTGAAAGGTGGTGGTTGCTCAGGATTTAAATACGATTTTAGTTTTGAAAATAATTTAGACAAAGATGATATTTTATTTGAAAATGTTATTATAGATAAAGTATCACTCGAAATTATATCTGGTTCAGTTATAGACTTTAAAAAAGAGATGATTGGAGAATCTTTCGTAATTAACAATCCCAAAGCCTCAGCATCCTGTGGCTGTGGTTTATCTTTTTCTGTCTAATGAAAATAGTCTCTTGGAATGTTAATTCAGTAAGAGCTAGAATTAATAATATAGTTTCTTACATAAAAGATGAGAATCCTGACATTCTTTTTCTCCAAGAAATTAAAACACAAGATGAAAATTTTCCTTATGAAGATTTTAAAAATTTGGGATATAAATCTTATGTTTTTGGTCAAAAAAGTTATAATGGTGTAGCAATAGTCTCAAAAAGTGAAGTTTCAAATATTGATAAAAAATTTATAAGTGACGATCTAAAGCAATCACGAATTATTACAGGTCAAATACAATTACAAAATAAAAAAATAGAAATAATCAATATATACGTACCAAATGGAAATCCTATTGAAACTAAAAAATACGATTACAAGAGAAATTGGTTAAAAAAATTTGTAATAAACACAAAAAAAAAACTCTTAAAAAATTCAAATTTATTGATAGCAGGTGACTTTAATATTATTCCTGAAGAAAAAGATGTTTATGATTTTAAAAGATATGAAAATGACGCTTTAGGTAAATTAGAAATCAGAAAAAAATTTCGTGAATTATTAAATCTAGGTTTTAAAGACGTTTATCGCTTTTTAAATAAAGATAAAGAAGAGTACACTTTTTGGGATTATTTTGCTGGTTCATGGCAAAAAAATTATGGCATGAGAATTGACCACTTTTTATTATCGAACAATCTGCTTGAAAATATTTCTTCGATAAATATTAATAAAAAACCTCGATCTAAAGTAAAACCATCAGACCATACTCCCATTGAGTTAGAAATTAATTAACTCTGCCGTAAATATCTTTATAGCGAACTATATCAGTTTCTTTAAGAATCATCCCTAATTGCGCTTCCATAATTTTAACGGGTTTTTTGTTCGGGTTTTCAATCCTATGGATTGCTCCTTGAGGTATAAAAATTGTCTCTTTAGGTTTAAGACTAAAATATTTTTTATTTAAGGTAATTTTTGGATTACCTTGAATAACGACCCAATGTTCTGATCTATGATAATGTTTTTGTAAACTTAAAATTCCTTTTGTATTAACGTATAATTCTTTTATTAAAAAATTTTTTCCATTAAACAAGTTTGTATATCTGCCCCAAGGTCTATAATAAGTATTTTTTTTATTAAAATATCTAGTTTTATTTCTGTTATACATTAAGAGAATTTCTTTCCAACTTCCCAGATCTGACCAGGATATATGAAGTTTTATCCCATTAATATTTTTTACTTTTTCCAAAATTGCATAATCAAAAGATTTTGATAAATTTTTAGAAAAAATTTTTTTATTTAGATAATAAATATTATTTCTTAATTTACCTTTTTTGACTGCTAATAAACAATTTTCATAAATATTTTTTTGATATCTTTTAAAATTATAAATTAATGAGTCTTTTCGTATAAAAAATATTCCTGAATTCCAATAACCACCATTTTTAATTATTTTTTTTGCTTTAAGGGTAGTAGGTTTCTCAAAAAATTTAATCACTTTATCAATCTTTTTATTTTTTTTACTTAAAAAATATCCAAATTGATCAGATGGGTTGTTTGGTTTTATCCCAAAAATAAAAATATTTTTATCAGTCAGATGTTTTTTATTTCTTATTAATTCTCTGTTAAATTTACCAACTTTATCTATTAAATGATCAGCGGATAAGAACAACAAAGGTTGTTTGGGAGGTATATCTTTTATCAATACACTAGATAATATAGCAGGCCCCGTATTTTTTTTTACTGGTTCTAATATAATTTTATATCTTCTAATTTTGTGTTTTTTTAAAAGTCTTTTAATTTCCTTAATATATTTAAAATTAGTACTGATAATGGGTGTGTCAAAGAAGTTGTTCTTAACTCTTTCTAAAGTATTTCCAAGTAAAGTCCATCCTCCAAAGTCAATAAATTGCTTTGCTTGATTTTTTTTTAAATTTGACCACAGTCTAGTTCCAGACCCTCCACATAAAATAACAGGTCTAATCTTCATTAAATCTTAGAGTATTCTTTAACTTCTTTTTTCTTGCCTGGATGAGTAGGTGCGCCAAGATAAGCAGGACCAACTGTTTGCGCATATTTCCACAATGTTCCTGAACCAAATGAAGATTTTTTTGCTTTCCATTTCTTCTTTCTAGATGCTAATTGAGCTTTTGTTAACCTGACATTTATTGTCCCTTTTTTGGCATCTATATCAATTTTATCTCCATTTTTAAGTAATGCTATGGGGCCGCCTAATGCTGCTTCAGGACCTACGTGCCCAACGCAGAAACCTCTTGTTGCACCAGAAAATCTTCCGTCGGTAATTAGAGCAACTTTTTCTCCTTTACCCTGTCCATAAATAGCACCAGTGGTTGATAACATTTCTCTCATTCCAGGTCCTCCTCTAGGTCCTTCATATCTAATTATAATAACATCTCCGTCATTATATTTTTTAGTTTGAACTGCTTTCATAGCATCTTCTTCATTATCGAAACATCTGGCTTTACCTGAAAATTGTAATTTTTTTAATCCTGCAACTTTTACAATAGCTCCTTCTGGGGCTAAATTTCCCTTTAATCCAACAACTCCGCCATCTGGGGATAAAGGGTTTTTGTACTCTCTTAAAACTTTTTGATCTATATTAAATCTCACATTCTTTAAATTTTCTTTCATTGTTTTTCCAGTGACTGTCATACAACTTCCGTGAATAAAACCTCCATCAAATAATGTTTTTAATAACATTGGAACTCCCCCGGCCTCCCACATATCTTTTGCCACATACTTTCCTCCAGGTTTCAAATCTGCAAGATAAGGAGTTTTTTTAAATATTTTTGCAACATCCATTAAATCAAATTTAACTCCGATCTCATTCGCTAAAGCAGGTAAATGAAGAGCTGCATTAGTTGATCCGCCTGTTGCTGCAACTATTGTAGCAGCATTTTCTAATGATTTTTTTGTTACTATATCTCTTGGTTTAATATTTTTTTCCAACAAATTCATTACTGTTCTTCCGCTTTCCAAAGCATATTTGTCTCTCTCTTCATATGGAGCTGGAGTCCCTGCAGAGTAGGGTAAAGCCAAACCTATAGCTTCTGATACGCATGCCATTGTATTCGCTGTAAATTGTCCACCACAAGCTCCCGCACTGGGGCAAGCAACTAGTTCTAGGTCTCTTAGTTCTTTAGATGACATAGAGCCTGAAGAATGTTTGCCTACAGCTTCAAATACATCTACAACTGTTACGTCTTTACCTTTATACTTGCCAGGTAAAATTGAACCACCATAAATAAAAACACTTGGAACGTTTAATCTCAACATAGACATCATTAAACCTGGTAATGATTTATCACATCCTGCAATACCAACTAGTGCGTCATAACAATGTCCTCTCACAGTTAATTCTGCCGAGTCAGCTATGATTTCCCTAGAAATCAAAGATGATTTCATTCCCTCATGACCCATTGCTATTCCATCAGTAACAGTTATTGTACAAAACTCTCTTGGAGTTCCACCGGTTTGTTTTACGCCTTTTTTGACAGATTGAGCCTGTCTCATTAAGGCAGTATTGCAAGGAGCAGCTTCATTCCAGGTAGAAACAACACCAACAAATGGTTTGGCAACATCCTTTTCAGTTTCGCCCATCGCGTAATAAAAAGAACGATGAGGCGCTCTATCTGGTCCTAGAGAAGTGTGACGACTAGGTAATTTTCTTTTATCTATTTTAGGCATATTTAATTAATACTTGATACAATACTTCTTAATTTTGCATCTTCAATAGTTAATTCTTTAACTAATTTTTTATCTCCTTGTACAATATCTTTAGGGGCATTCTTTATATAGCCCTCATTTTTAAGCTTTTTATTTAAATTATCAATTTGCTTTTTTAAACTCTCTATTTTCAACATGATTCTTTCCTTTTGAGACGTAATATCCACATTTTCTTTAAATGTCAGAGAAATTTTTTCTTTTAAAACCAGAATATCAATAGAATTTGTATTACCTAACTTACCCTTTGTAATTTGATTTACTCGGCCAACTTGTTTTATTAAATTAAAATTATCTTCTATTAATTCCTTAAGTTTTCCAGATTTTTCATAAAAAGATAAATCACAAAATAATTTTGGAGTAATTTTTAACTCAGCTTTTGTTGACCTAATATTTGATATCAATTCAATTAAAATATTAATTCTTTCTTGGTTTTTACCAAATTTTTTTGATTTTTTATAATTTGGCCAAGGGGAAGAAATCAAGTCCTCTTTGAAAACTAGATTATACTTATTATTATGCCAAATTGATTCTGTAAAAAAAGGGATAAAAGGATGGAGCATTCTTAAAATATTAGCCATCATAAAGGATGAAAATACCCTGGCCTCCTTAATATCTTTCTTATTTTTTGAATTAAATATTGGTTTTAAAAATTCTAAATACCAATCACAGTAATAATGCCATACAAATTTATAGGCTTGTTTTGCAGCTTCATCAAATCTAAATATTTCGATGTTTTTTGATACTAAGTCTTGTGTTTTGGTATACTCATTAAAAACCCACTGGTTAATAGGAAGTTTAATTTTTTTTGTATTAATCATTTTATCTAATTTACAATTGTTTAATTTTAAAAAGTTATTTGCACTCCATATTTTAGTAATGAAATTTCTATTTCCTGTTATTCTGTCCCTTGATAATTTTACATCTCTACCAGGTGAAGCCATAGAAATTAAAGTGAATCTTAAACTATCAGCTCCATATTCATTAATGAGTTCTAATGGATCTATAACATTGCCTTTTGATTTAGACATTTTTTGACCTTTTTCGTCTCTAACTAATGCATGTACATAAACCTTTTTAAACGGGGTTAACTTGTTAAAATAATTTCCCATCATAAGCATTCTCGCTACCCAGAAAAAAATTATATCAAATCCTGTAACTAAAACTGAGGTTGGATAAAATTTTGAGAGTTCTTTTGTTTTCTCTGGCCATCCTAAAGTTGCAAATGGCCATAATGCAGATGAGAACCAAGTATCTAGAACATCTGTTTCTTGCTTTAATTTAAAATTTTTATTCTTATTTTTTTTCTTAGCAAGAATTATAGCTTTCTTTTCATTTTCGGCTACATAGATATTATTATTTTTATCGTACCAAGCAGGTATTCTGTGACCCCACCAAATTTGTCGAGATATACACCACGGTTCAATATTTTTCATCCATTGATAAAATATTTTTGTCCAGTTGCTAGGAAAGAAAGAAGTCTTACCAGCATTTACAACCTTAATTGGTTTTTTTGATAATTTCTTCGCGTTAACAAACCACTGCTCAGTTAAAAGTGGTTCAATAATTGTATTAGATCTATCTCCGTAAGGAACTTTATTTTTGATATTTTCAATTTTTATTAGACTTCCTTTTTCTTTAAGTTTTTTCACTAAAAGCTTTCTAGCTTCTAATCTGTCTAACCCGATAAAATCTTTAATTCCATTTTTATTAATTTTTCCATCTTTTTCAAAAATATTGATTATTTCTAATTTATTTCTTTTACCAACATCATAGTCATTAAAGTCATGAGCTGGTGTTATTTTAACTGCTCCAGAACCTTGTTCGGGATCAGCGTAATTGTCTGCTATAATTTTAATCGTTCTATTGACTATTGGAATTATGACTTTAGATCCAATTAGTTCTTTATATCTTTCATCTCTTGGGTTAACGGCAACAGCTGTGTCTCCCATCATGGTTTCAGGTCTTGTAGTAGCAATAGTTATAGTTTTCTCTAAATTTTCAATTTTATAGTCAATATAATATAATTGTGATTGAACATCTTTTTGAATAACCTCTAAATCTGAAATAGCAGTTTGAAGTTGAGTGTCCCAGTTAACTAATTTTTTGTCTTTATAAATCAATTTATCGTTATAAAGATCAACAAAAACTTTCATTACAGTTTTAGAAAGTTCTTTATCCATAGTAAATCTCGTTCTGGACCAATCGCAGGAACATCCAAGTTTTTTAAGTTGATTTAAAATTATTCCACCAGACTCCTTCTTCCACTGCCAAACTTTTTCTATGAATTTATCTCTACCTAATTCGTTCTTTTTTATTCCATCTTTCTCTAAATTTTTTTCTACAATTGCTTGAGTCGCTATACCAGCATGATCAGTTCCTGGTTGCCATAACGTTTCTATACCTTTCATTCGGTTAAATCTAATTAACACATCTTGAAGACTATTATTAAGAGCATGACCCATATGAAGTCTACCTGTTATATTAGGAGGTGGTATCACAATTGAAAAAGTATTTTTCGATTTACCTTTTTTCGGTTTAAAACACCCTTTTTTAATCCAATGATCTGAAATCCTTTTTTCCTCTAATAAATGATTATATTTTTTAAATTCCATTTTTTTGAATATTTATTAATATAGTTTATATCAAATGGCTAAAAACCTAAAAGACATAGATTTCGCTTTATTGAACGCTATAAATGATTTAAATAGCTTCTAGGTTTAATTAGGCCACGTGGCGGAATGGTTACGCAGAGGATTGCAAATCCTTTTATTCCAGTTCGATTCTGGACGTGGCCTCCAAAAAATTGGTTGTTTTTTTTTTTCAAAAAAAGTATGTTCACACACATTCCTCGGTAGCTCAGTTGGTAGAGCAGTTGACTGTTAATCAATTGGTCGCAGGTTCGAGTCCTGCCCGAGGAGCCAAATTATTTTAGCCAACTTTTTCAAATTTGCTAGTATTTTTAAGAATCTGAAGTATCTTTTCTTTTTGTATACTTGATAAAGATGAAAAAGTTCTGCTTAAGAAAGAATAGTTTAAATCTTCATTAGAATTTGTTTCAGAATTTAAATCTTTAAAGTCTTTGTAATCTTCAAAAAAATAAATAATAGGAACTTTTAAAAATTGTGAAAGTTGCATTAATCTATTCGAACTTACTCCATTGGTACCTTTTTCATATTTTTGAATTTGTTGAAACGTAACATTTATAGCTTGAGCAACTTTTGTTTGGGTAAGACCTAGAGACAACCTTCTAATACGTAGTTTTTTTCCTAAGTGAATATTAAAGCTTTCTTCCATCAGAACTCCCTATAATTATATTAGTATTGGCTCTCGTAATATTTATTTATACAACCCTAATTTTTAGTTTTTAGCAACAGTAAAAGTTCAAATTGGGTAAAAAAAAAATAGTCAATTTAGACCCCTAAAACCGCTAAAAAATAGATAATAACTATTGACTCAAAATGAAAATTTATGACGGAAATATAAGTTATTTATAAGTTTTTAATCTATATTCCCAATAACCTGTCTTATCAAATGCAGCTTTAATCCAAAGATATGTATCTTCTTCATACCATACGTCTGTATTAAGTTTTTTATCTTTAGATAAACTAGGATCTGAAGAACTAAAATTAAATTTTAAAGTTTTGTAAATTTTATTTCCAATTTTTACTTCTTCTTTTCCAATAAATTTTACATTTTGTTCAATTATTCTTCCTGAAACAGCACTTATTTGAGCTTGCTTCTGAACAATTTCATGATTCCACCAAGTTCCAATAATTATATCATTGCTTGCTTTACCTTTGTACGAAGAACCATCTATAATTAAATCCGTGTTTGTTGAGTCAACATTAATGTTTACATATTTATTTTTTTTGTTTTGATTTGTTTTTGACTCAAAACCAATAAAAACACCGTTTTTATATTTTTCTTCACTTTTGGCATAGTAATTATATAGGTCTATTCCAAGTTTAGTGATTTTAAAATTTACCTCACTATTTACAATTAAGTTTTCTCCACTTCTTGTAAATTCGTATTTATGATAGCCTATAGATTTATTGTTTCTGAATAGTTCATATTCGAGATAATTATATTTATTATAATGATTTACATGACCAAAAGAATCCATGTTAAACAAAAGAATTATAGCAATTGAAAGTATAAATTTTTTCATATATTTAATGATATGGATACTAAACAAGTTTTATCGCAAATTGGAAATACACCATTAGTACGATTAAAACAAGCCTCAGAATTAACTCAATGTAATATTTATGGTAAAGCAGAGTATTTCAATCCCGGAGAATCAGTAAAAGATAGAGCTGCTTTGTTTATTGTGCAAGATGCTATCAAAAAAAAACTTATTGAAAAAGGAGGTACTATAGTTGAGGGAACTGCAGGAAACACAGGGATTGGTTTAGCAATAGTTTGTAAAGAATATGGGTTAAAACTTAAAATAGTTATTCCAAAAACACAATCAATAGAAAAAAAATTATTATTAAAAGATTTAGGAGCAGAATTAATAGAGGTTGAAGCTGTTCCTTACGCAAATCCAAATAATTATATTAAGATATCAAAAAAAATTGCAGAAGACTTGAATAAAAAGGATAAAAATGGGGTTTACTGGGCAAATCAATTTGATAATACAATTAACACTGAATCTCATTTAAAAACAACAGCAGAAGAAATTTGGAGCCAAACTAACGGTGAAATAAGTGGTTTTACCTGCGCTGTAGGTACTGGTGGCACTTTGGCTGGAGTATCTATGGGTTTAAAAGATAAGAATAAAAATATTAAAATCGCTTTGTCTGACCCTATGGGATCATCTCTTTTTTCTTATATTACAAACAAAAAATTAGAAAGTACCGGAAATTCTATAACTGAAGGAATTGGAACTGGAAGAATAACAAAAAATTTTGAAAAAGCAATTATTGATTATGCGTTTCAAACTGATGATACAGAAGCACTTAAAATAGTTTTTGATTTAATAGAAAATCAAAAAATTATTTTAGGTGGTTCTTCAGGAATTAATATAGCTGGTGCAATAAAATTAGCAAAAAAACTAGGTCCTGGAAATACTATAGTGACAATTTTATGTGATCATGGAAAAAGATATGCAAGTAAAATTTTCAATAAAGAATTTTTAAAAACTAAAAAATTACCAGTTCCAAGTTGGTTATAATATTTGACTTAAAAAAAGCTTTGTTCGATCGGACTTTGGATTATCAAAAAAATCTTTAGTTTTTGCTTTTTCAACAATTCTACCTTCGTCCATAAATATCATGTTATCTGCTACCTCTTTAGCAAATCCCATTTCATGGGTAACAACAATCATTGTCATTCCAGCTTTGGCTAAATCTACCATTGAATCTAATACCTCTTTTATCATTTCTGGATCAAGAGCAGATGTGGGTTCATCAAATAACATTATTTTTGGCTCCATACATAAAGCTCTCGCTAATGCACATCTTTGTTGCTGACCACCCGACAATTGACCTGGAAATTTTTTAGCTTGATCAGCAATTTGAACTCTTTCTAAATTTTTCATTGCAACTTCTTCGGCTTGTTTTTTTGGCATTTTTTTTACCCATATAGGGGCCAGAGTACAATTATCTAAAATTGATAAATGAGGAAACAAATTAAATTGCTGAAAAACCATTCCAACTTCAGCTCTAATTTTTTCTATATCTTTTGTATTTTCAGATATTTCTTTTCCGTCTACTATAATTTGACCTTTTTGATGTTCTTCAAGTCTGTTGATACATCTTATCAAAGTCGATTTACCTGATCCAGAAGGTCCACAAATTACGATCTTTTCTTGTTGATTAACTTCAAGGTTTACGTCTTTTAAAGCTTGAAATTTATCAAACCATTTATTCACGTTTTTTAATTCTATAATTTTGCTCATTTATCTTTCAGTGCTCAATTTCCTCTCTAAATTCTGACTATATCTACTCATAGCATAACAAATAATCCAGAAAACTAAACCTGCAAATACGTAACCTTCCATGGCCATACCAAGCCATTTTGGATTAGTTTTGGCTAAATTAACCATTCCCGCTAACTCCAACAATCCCACAACAAAAATTAAAGGGGTATCTTTAACTAAAGCTAAAAAGGTATTTGCTACACCAGGTATAACTAATTTTAATGCTTGTGGAAGAATTATTAAAAAATGCATTCTCCAATAACCCATTCCTAGAGATTTTGCTGCCTCATATTGACCTTTAGGAAGAGCTTGCAGCCCTCCTCTAATAACTTCAGCCATGTATGCGGCTTCAAAAAGAGTAATTGCAATTAAAACTCTAATTAATTTATCTACATAAGTACCGTCGGGTAAAAACATTGGAAACATAACTGCAGACATAAATAAAACTGTTATCAATGGAACACCTCTCCAAAGTTCAATAAAGCCTATAGAAGTATATCTGATTGCCGGTAGGCTCGATCTTCTACCCAAAGCTAGAAACATTCCTATTGGAAAACACAATATTAAAGCAAAAGCAGATACAATAAATGTTAAGGATAATCCTCCCCAAGCACCTGTCTCAACATATTTAAGACCAAAATCACCTCCTGATATAAGCTTTAATCCAATTATTGGATAAACAAATAGTAAAAAAATTAGTAAATATTTTTTTAATCTTAAAGGAACAAAAAAGGACGCTCCTACTAAGGCGAATAGCATTATGAATGCTGAGTTGATACGCCATTGCTCAGCATCAGGGTACATCCCGTAAACAAATCTATTGAACCAAACTTTTACAAAAACCCAACAAGCACCACTACCTGTACAATCTTCTTTTGTGTTTCCAATAAAATTTGCGTCAAAAAAGAACCAATTTAATATTGGTGGAATATATTTTATTAAGGCAAAAATTACTATTAAGGTTAAAATAGCGTTAAAATTACTTGAGTTAAAATTTATATTAATTTTATCTAGCAATTTATTTCCACTAAACTCTATTCTTATCAAATATAATCCAATTGTTCCTATAATTAACGGTGCAAAATAACTTAATTTGCTTGGTAAAAAGGCTGTAAAATTTAGATTAAAGAAAGTGTTAGCTAAAACATCAAAAAAACTAACAAAAATAAGAAAACTACCAAAAGTTACAAAACTAGTTAAATTTTCCTTAGATGGTTTTATTAAAATATTTTTCATTATTTTTCCTTTATGGCTATTTTTTTATTGTACCAGTTCATAAAAATAGAAATAGATAAACTTAAAGACAAATATGTGAGCATTGTAATAGAAATTATTTCGATAGCTCTACCTGTTTGCATCAAAGCTGTTCCAGCAAAAACTAAAACGATATCAGGATAAGCTATAGCTGCTGCTAATGACGAATTTTTTGTTAGGTTTAAATATTGGTTAGTTGTTGGAGGTATTATTATTCTTAATGCTTGAGGCATAACTACTAATTTTAAAATTTGGCCTTTTGTTAAACCTATAGATGCAGCAGCTTCTTTTTGTCCTTTGTTTACTCCAAGTATACCTGCTCTAACATTTTCTGCTATGAAAGTTGCTGTATACATTGACAATGCTAACGCTAAAGAAATTAACTCAGGTATGATGCTCACCCCTCCTTTGTAAACATAAACTGTTGTAGATAATTGTTCTAATTCTGGTATTTCAAATGATAATCTTACTCCACCAAATAAAAAAGTTAACAAAGGCAAGCCAATTATTAGACCAAATGAAACGTAAAAAGTTGGCAGTTGTTTTCCAAATTCATCTCTTTGTTTTCTTGCATACTTAGTGAAAAATACTATTGTGATAATTGCTACAATTATCGAATAAAAAAAAATTGAAAAATTAGTCCAAATAAATCTTGGAACATACCATCCTTTTACATTTAAAAAGCTAATATCGTAAAAATTTATTGAATCTACTGTTAAAGGTAATGCTCTTAAAGCAGCAAAATACCAAAAAAATATTTGTAAAATTAAAGGAATATTTCTAAAAATCTCAACATACCATTCTGCAGCTTTAGCTATTAAATAGTTTTGAGATAGTCTTCCTATGCCGACCGTAACCCCCAATAATGTTGCAAAAAATATACCTATCGATGAAACTAAGATTGTATTTAATAGTCCAACTAAAAATGCTCTGGCGTATGAGTCTGATCCATCATAATCAATTAAAGAAAATGTGATATCAAATGAAGACTCTTGTGAAAGAAAACCAAAACCAAAGGAAATTCCTCTATTTCCCATGTTGTCTTGAGCGTTAATAGTGAAGTATATAATTACTAAAACTAGCAAAAAGACTGTTAATACTTGAGGTATTAAATCCTTATTTTTGTTACTCAAATCTATCTTAAAATTTTTTAAATTCATTTAATGGAATATAATTTAGAATAAAAAAAAGGGCCAGATAAATCCAGCCCTTTTTAATTTTATTAGCAATTATCTTGCTGGTGGTACGTAAAGTATTCCACCTTTTGTCCATAATTCATTTGGACCTCTGTTTGGTAAAATATTTGTGTCAGCTATATGTTTTTTGTAGCTTTCACCATAGTTACCAACTTGCTCGATAATTCTTAAGCTCCACTCATTATCAAGACCGAAAGCAGCGCCTAGTTCACCTTCAGAACCAACTAATCTCTTAATAGCTGGGTTGTCTGAGTCTTTTAAGCCTGAAGCGTTTGATGAGTTAACACCATATTCTTCTGCTTCGATCATTGTGTTTAGAGACCATCTTACAATATCTTCCCACACTGAATCCCCTTGTCTTACAACAGGTCCTAGTGGTTCTTTAGAGATTGTTTCTGGTAATACTTTATGATCATCTGGAGCACTTAGCTTAGTTCTTTGAGCAGCTAATCCGGATTTATCAGTTGTATAAGTATCACATCTTCCAGCATCATAAGCTTGAACAACTTCGTCTGCTTTTTCAAACGCAATTGGTTCATACTTAATGTTTTTAGAATTAAAGAAGTCTCTCATGTTTAGCTCTGTAGTAGTACCTGTGTTTGTACAAGCAGATATGCCATCCTTGAAATCATTCACTGAATTAATTCCAGAATTTTTTCTAACCATGAAACCTTGACCATCGTAAAAGTTAACACCAACAAATGTTAAACCAATGTCAGCATCTCTAGATAATGTCCAAGTTGTGTTACGTGCTAGTACATCGATTTCACCAGACGTTAAAGCAGTGAATCTTTCTTTAGCACTTAAAGGAGTATATTTCACTTTGTCAGCATCACCTAAAACGGCAGCTGCAACAGCTCTACATACATCAACATCTATACCAGTCCAATTTCCAGACTCATCAGCATTTGAGAATCCAGGAAGTCCTTGTGAAACTCCACATTTCACAAAACCAGCTTTTTTAGTGTTGTCTAAAGTTTTAGATTTTTTTGATCCAGATCCTCCACCGCCTTGGCCACATGCCACAAGCAAAGAAGAAGCAAGAACAACTAAAATCCAAGTTTTAATTGATTTCATCATAATTTATGATTTCCTCTCTTTTTATCTTATTGTTAACAATATTTTTGAAAATAAATTTCAAAACAATTTATTATGGATTAAACCCTCTTGGTAATCAATATGAGTTAAATTCACACTGAGACTTGGATGGACACCATATGTAGCAGTATCTTTTTTAATACGGATATATATACAAAAAAACAACCTTATAAAATTTTTGTTGCCGGGGAAGTAAGTTCAAATATTCTGCTCGATGTTCTTTTAAATGACTCGATTAGCCTTTTTGAGGATCCAATTTTATCAAGGGATTTTTCCATAGAAACCATTAAGTAAATTTTTTTTTCATATAGAATATCAATTAAAGTAATAAATCTTTGTTGTTGATTTGAGTTTTCCTCAGAAAAGAAAGGGATATTTTCTATTACAATAAATTTACAAATACTTGAAATTTTAATGTAATCTTCAGATCCCAGGTTTTCATCACATAGTTGTTTAAAATCAAACTTCGCAATACCATCATAAAATTCTTTTATAATCAAATCTCTACCTTTTATATTAATTGTTGTTTCTTTTTTTATTGAATTTTTAGTCAACTCTCTAAAAAATTGATTGATTTTAAAAGTATTTTTTTCATTTATTGGTGAAAAAGCTCTTTGTAATTTATCTGAACCGACTTTTCTATAATCTTCATCGATGATTAATTCTTTTTGTATTGAATTTTTTTTAATTATTGAAATAAATGGTAAAAATTGTTCTCTTTGCAAACCTTCTTTGTATAAATTATCAATCTTTATATTTGTTGATATTAATATTTTAATATTTTCTGAGAAAATTGTTTGAAATAGTTTTCCTAAAATCATTGCATCTACAATATTAGTTACTTGCAATTCATCTAAATAGATTAATTTATTTCTTTTTAGTTTTTGAACGAATGAGTTTATCGAATTAGATTTATTTGTATGTCTAAAATCATGAAAATTAATCATAAACTTGTTAAAATGAAACCTTTGTTTTGGGATATCTATATAATCGAAATAGTGATTTAAAATCATTGTTTTACCAAGACCCACTCCTCCATGCAGGTAGAAGCATAATTTTTCATTTGGGTTTGAAAAAAAATTAAAAATTTTATTTTTTGGCTTTATAAAGTCCTCTAATAAATTAATTATCTCGATTTGATTGTTGTTTTTTTCAAATTTATTTTTTTCACAATGTTTGATGAAAGAGTCTTTTAGCGAACCTTTATTCATTTATTTTAGAATTTGGCGCGCCCTGAAGGATTCGAACCTACGACCCTCGGTTTAGAAAACCGATGCTCTATCCAACTGAGCTAAGGGCGCAATTAAATTATTATGTATATTTACTTAAAAACACACTAAATGGTCAATATAAATCGGTTTTTTTATACCAAATTTTTCTTTTATCTCGTGGTAATGTCCGTGATGTGAATCTACTGAAATTGGTATTAAATCATCATTTTTTGTTTTAACTAAATAGATAAATTCAGTGCCCCTAAATTTTCTGTCTATAACTTCCAGTTTTAAATCACTTTTATCATCATGTTTTAAATCGTCTGGTTGTAAAAGTAGTTTTACGATTGTTCCTCTCTTAAATTTATTAACTAAATTACCTTTAATTTGGCCTAAATCTGAATTTTCTAATGTTTCATCGTCAATAATCTTCGCTTTAATCAAAACACCTCTATTTAAAAAATTAACAATTTTAATAGATTTAGGATAATGATAAATATTATAAGGTGAATTATACTGTTCTAGTTTTTGATCTAAAATTATCCCACATTTATCACCCATATAAAAAGCTTCATATGAGTCATGTGTAACCATAATTGTAGTAATACTTAATCTTTTAAGAAGTTTTTTTATATTAGATTGTAGTTCTCCTTTTAAACTAAAGTCTATGTTAGAAAATGGCTCGTCGACTAAAAGTAAATCAGGTTTTGATATTAAAGATCTGGCTAAAGATACTCTTTGTGCTTCTCCCGCACTTATCTGATGAGGAAATTTATTTTGTAAATTATTTAAGTGTAAAATATCTATTAATTCATCTGCTGCAAGTTCATATTTTGATTGTGATTTTCTTTTAGATCCAAAATTAATATTATCAATTACGTTATAATGAGGGAAAAGGCTGTTATCTTGAAAAGATAGGGCAATATTTCTTTTTTCAGGTTCTATATGTACAGATTGGGAAGATATTAATTTTCCATTTAAAAAAATTTCACCTTCTGCAAGTTTTTGTAAGCCTGCTATAGATCTTAAAATAGTAGTTTTTCCAACACCTGATGGGCCAAGTAAACAAACTATTTCTCCTGGTTTATCAATTTTCAAATTGAAATTAATTACTTTATTTTGCTTACTGGCAAGAAAAGTAGAATTTTTTATTTCAAAAAAGCAATTAGACATAAAAATAATATAATCTTATTTTTCAGAAAGTATATATTTTGAAGTAATAAATATCATCAAACTAGCCCAAAATATTAAAAATAGTGACGGCAAAGCAGCGGCCTCTAAGAGATCTTGGGATGCGTATGCGTAGGCTTTTGTCGCGAATGTTTCAAAATTAAAAGGTCTTAAAATTAAAGTAATAGGTAATTCCTTTATTATTTCTATTGAAATTAAAACTCCAATTAAAAAAATACTATTTTTTAAATAAGGAAAATGAATTTTTCTAAAGGTTTTAAATTTTGAAAATCCCAACAAGTACGAACTTTCATCGATTGACGTATTTATTTTCAAATAAGTTGACTTTATTCCGTTAAAAGCAAGTGAATAAAATCTTATAAAATAAGCAACTATTAAACCAAAAACTGATCCTATAAAAATACCTTTCATGCCAACAAGTCCAAATGAAGAACTAACAAAATCACTCAGCCATGAAAAAAAGGTAATAAAAGCAACAGCAAGTATTACGCCTGGCAAAGCGTATCCGGAAATGGAAAAAAAACTCAAATAATCTAGAACTTTACTTTTAGAGACTCTATTTCCAAAGTTAATAAAAAAAGAAATAGATATCAAAAAGATACTTGCTAATATAACTAATAGTAAAGTATTCAAATTTAGAGCAAGAATATCTACGTCTTGTAAATATTTTGGAAACTTTATTGTCCAGTATAACATTTGAATTGTTGGAAATAAGAAACTTAAAATAAATAAAATTGTACAAAAAGCAGTTATAAAAAAACCAATTTTCCTATTTAATTTAATTTTTGGAATAGGTTTAAATCCTTGAGTATTATGATGATATTTTGCTTCACCTCTTGATATATTTTCAATAAAAAAAATTATAAAAATGATTAATAACAAAAAAAAGGACAGTTGATTGGCTGTATTTAAATCATCAAAAGCGAGCCAAGAATTATATATACCAGTGGTCAAAGTCTGAACGCTAAAAAAAGAAACTGTTCCAAAATCTGCTAGACATTCCATAGCCACCAAAGCTAATCCTGCAACAATAGCTGGTCTTGCTGAAGGCAATACAATTTTAAAAAAACTTTCTCTAGCAGAGAGTCCTAAGTTTTTACTAACCTCAATTAAATTATTGGATTGATGATAAAAAGATGCTCTTGTTAAAACATATACATAACCGAATAGAGAAAATGACATTGATAAAATTGCTCCTAACATTCCGTCGAATTTGGGAATTTTTGTATTATAATTCCCTTCCCCAAAAAGATTCGTTAATATAGAAAATAAAGTACCAAAATTTTCAAAAAAAGCGGTTAATGAATATGCATATATATAAGCTGGTACTGCAAATGATAAAATTAAAGCCCATTTAAAAAAATTAACGCCCGGAAAGTCATAAAAAGAAACAAAGTAAGCTGAAAATACCCCAAAAATAAATGTTAAAATCAACACACCTAATAAGATTATCAATGATTGGTTTATATAAGAATATAAGAAGGTGTTTTTTAATAAATCAAAATAACCACTTGTAGTACCAAAAAAACTTATAAATACTGTTAAAATTGGTAGCGCTACTAATAAGGAAATTAGTAGAGATGTTAAAAACCAAAAATTTACCTTATTCATACAAAGATCTTTAAGTTAATTATAACATTAAAAAAGATCAATATCTTTTAATTTTTGCTAAAAATTGACGAAACAATATTTTTAATCTCTTTTGTCTTGATTTTTGAAATGTCTCTATTAGAAATTTTTTGTTCCATAATTTTAGCTTGATTAATACAAGGCGAACACCCAGTCTTTAACTTGTTTAAATTTATCTCTTTTTTAGATATTCGCCTCATATAATTAACAAACTACTCTATTTCCAACCTGCATTTGTCATTACTTCTAATGCATCTGCTTGTCTTTTCCCGTAATTAACAACTTTTGTTTTTAGATCCTGTTTAAAATCTAATCCCATGTTAACTACTAGAGGATGCGGAGAAATTCCTGCTATCATTGGATATTCAAAAGTATTATTTACTATGTGATTTTGAGCTTCACCACTTAGTAAAAATTCAACCAATTTGATTGCATTTGCTTTATTAGGAGCTCCTTTAACTAAACCTGCGCCACTAATGTTCATATGCGTTCCTCTTCCATCTTGATTAGGAAAAAATGGTTTCACTTTTTTAGCAGCAGCTTGTTGTTCTGGCCCTTTATTACCAGACAACATTAACGCTAAGTAATATGTATTAGCTACAGCAATATCTGCTTCTCCGGCTGCTACCGCAAGTATTTGAGCTCTGTCGTTGCCTTTTGGAGCTCTAGCCATATTTGAAACCATCCCTTTTGACCACTCAGCAACTTTACCTTTTCCATTATTTTTGATTAATGAAGCTACAAGTGATTGGTTGTAAATATTATTTGAAGCTCTTATTACTAATCTACCTTTCCATTTTGGATCAGCTAAACTTTCATAAGTTAAACCAGCCAGCTCTGCGCCGCTAACTCTTTCAGGAGCAAAATAAACTATTCGTGCTCTTTTGGCTATTCCAACCCATTTTGATGTTCTAAAATTACTTGGAACTGCTGATTTAATATAATCGCTAGTAAGTCCGCCTTGTAGATTTGATGCGAATGCACCTAACCTTCCAGCATCTGCGGTTATATATAAGTCTGCTAGACTGTCAGCGCCTTCCTCTATAATTCTTTTTTCTAAAGCACCTGTTTTTCCAGATATAACATTTACTTTAATTCCAGTTTTAGCTGTAAATTTTTCATAAAGTTGAACATCTGAATCGTAATGTCTTGCGCTAAATATGTTTACTTCATTCGCAAGAGCACTTGCTGTAAACATAAGTATTGAAAACACTGCTATTATTGATTTTTTCATATTTTCCCTTTTTTTAATAATGATTATCATTAACAGGTAAATTATGATAATGATAGTAGTTATCATTTGCAATAATGACGCACTCTTTACTAGAAGGCTGTTGATAAGTAAAGGTAAATAAGGTTTAAGTAATTATGCTTCAGATCAATCCAAAAAAATTTAAACACATTCAAAATAAAACAATACCATCCCCTCTGAGGCCAAAATTTAGAAATAGCAAAGAAACTAATATTTATTTCTTGTCAAAACGTAAATACGACAAGAAAAAAAGGGATAAACTATTTGGAAGATTAAAACTGTTTGCTTCTCTGATAGTTTTAGGTGTTGGCGGATATTATTTATCAAATTAAATTATTTTGGCCTTAACAGAGCCAAGTATTTCAATTTTACCGGTGTATAAACCTTTTGCTAAAATAGGAACTACACCAACGGTAGATCCAGTAAAAACGTAAAATTTTTTATTAAGCAATATCTTATCCTTTTTGATCTTATTTAAAACAAAACATAAAGAATTAATTGGACTAATGTAGACTGTATTTGTGTTGCCATTTACTAATTGATTAGCCTTTGGATTTGAGATTTGAGTCTTTAAATTATTTATCTTAATATTTTTAAATTTTTTTTTATGACCAATAACAAATTTAACATTACCGCCAAAATCAGAACATAGGTCACCAAGATATTTTATGCCAGCTTTTTTTTGTCTATAACCAACAACTTCAATACAAGGTGCCATATGCGTTATAAATTTTTTAACGTTTTTCTTTGTTATTTTTTTTTTAAAATTAAAAAAATCTTTTTTAATCAAATAACAAACTTCTAACTCGATACCAAGAGTGTATTTATTTATTTTAATTGAGCTTTTGTTTTTTAAAAAATTATTTTTATAAATAGATGAAAAAAAGGGTTCCTTTTCTTTTAATTTTTTTAAGACAGGGAAAGCTGTTCCTCCAGCCTTAAAGCCTATAGTAGGTATCTTTATTTTACTTTCACAAACTTTTCTTAACTCGTTGGCGTTAAACATATTTTTTGTATAACGCGTTGAAATTGACTTGATTAATTTCCCTTTAAGGAAAGCGTTTACCAAACTATCAGAAACAATATTTATATTTTTTTTAATCATTATTAATGTTATAACATAAATACTTTTTTTATTGAAAAAAAAGCATAAATATTTAAGGATTAAAATGGAAGTAATATTAGCAGTACTTTTTGCTCTTTGGCTTGTTGGAATTACTGAATAATGGATCGCAGTTATAGTATTGATGAAATATTGGTGGCTGTAAACGATTTACAAAAAAATAAATCTATCGAAACGGTTGAAACTAAAATTAAAAAAACAAATAATTCTAATATTCCTATTAATACTCTAAAATTAATTGAAGAAGCTGAAAAAGCTAAAAATTAAATTAAAGCAGCAATTTGTATTGCTGTGTCGCACATTCTATTCGAAAATCCCCATTCATTATCATACCATGAAAGTACTCTACTGAATTTTCCTTTAACAACTTGTGTTTGCGTAGCATCGAAAATTGAACTGTGAGGATTGTGATTAAAATCTTTTGATACTAAAGGTTTTTCATTTATATCTAAAATACCTTTTAACTCTCCTTTAGATGCTTGATTCATTGCATCATTAATACTTTCAGAAGTTACTTCTTTTTCTGTTACTAGTGTCAAATCTATTAATGAAACGTTTGGAGTTGGAACTCTAATTGCAGTTCCATCTAGTTTCCCTTTTAAACTCGGTAAAACTAAGCTCATAGCTTTTGCTGCTCCCGTAGACGTTGGTATCATAGAACCTTCTGTCTGCCTCGCTCGTCTTAAATCTTTATGTAATGTATCTAAGAGTTTTTGATCACCTGTGTAACTATGAATTGTTGTCATGTATCCATAGGTTATGCCAAATGTTTTTTCTAAAACCATAGCTACTGGTGCTAAGCAGTTTGTGGTACATGATCCATTGGAAATAACATTATGATTTTTTTTCAATTCTTTACTATTTACGCCCTGTACTAATGTAAAATCAACCTCTTTTGCTGGAGCAGAAATTATTACTTTTTTAGCTCCGGCTTGAATGTGTTTACCTGCCGAAGTTTTATCTAAAAAAAAACCAGTACACTCTAAAACAACATCAACTCCAATTTTCCCCCATGGTAACTTAGCTGGATCTCTCTCAGCAAAAACTTTTATATTTTGATCGCCAATTTTAAAACCATCGCTTGTCGATTGCACATTTTGGTTTAATACACCATGAGTACTATCATACTTAATTAGATGAGCGTTAGTTTCTATAGAACCTAAGTCGTTAATTCCTGCTACTTGAATTTTACCCTTATAGTTTTCTAATAAAGCCCTTAAAATTAAACGCCCTATTCTTCCGAAACCATTAATTCCTACTTTAACCATATGTGTTATACGTATTTAAATACAACAATAAAATAAGCAACACAAATTATTGATGCTATCCACAAGAGACTGCCAACTAAACCTAACCATGCCAAGTGAATAAAGGCACTGCCTAGCAAAGAAACAAATAATCTATCGCCCCTAGTTGTATCTAAACCTAAAATACCTTTTCTTGGTGATCCTCCAGGTACTTTTTTCTCCCAAATAAGCATCACCGTTATACATAATGCAATAAAAATGAAGAAAGCTGCTGTTTGCCAAGTCCAAGCCATCCATGAAAATAAGTCAAAATCGAAAAGACCTTTTTCTTTTGCTTTACCAACTTCGCCCCATGTAGCAGCATATAAATTTGTAAACATTATACCCTTCCCATCGCAAATCCTTTGGCAATATAATTTCTTACGAAATAAATTACAACTGCTCCAGGAATAATAGTTAAACTTCCAGCTGCAGCTAATAAACCTAGTTCATAACCGGATGTACTTGACGTTCTTGTCATTATAGCTGCAATAGGTTTAGCTATAGTTGCAGTAAGTGTTTTTGCAAGTAACAATTCAACCCAAGAAAACATAAAACAAAAGAACATTGTAATACCTATGCCTGCAGCTATTGTTGGAATAAATATCTTAAAGAAAAATCTTCCAAAAGAGTATCCGTCTACATAAGCAGTTTCATCTAATTCTTTAGGAACAGCTGACATAAATCCTTCTAAAATCCAGACAGCAAGAGGAATGTTAAAGAGGCAATGTGATAACGCTATAGCTATGTGCGTGTCAAATAAATTTACAGAAGAATAAAATTGAAAAAATGGTAAAGCAAATACAGCTGGTGGTGCCATTCTATTTGTTAATAACCAAAAGAATAGATGTTTATCTCCTAAGAATTTATATCTAGAAAAAGCATATGCAGCAGGTAAAGCTGCAGATACTGAAATTATAGTATTAAAAACTGTATAAGTAATAGAATTCACATAACCCATATACCAGGTGCTATCAGTAAAAATTGTAACATAGTTTTCTAAAGTAAAATCTTTAGGCCATAGTGAGTAAACGTTAATAATTTCTGTAGTTGTTTTAAATGACATATTTAAAAGCCAATAGATTGGAAGCATCAAAAATATTATATATAAAGTAGGTACTAACCATTTAATTTTACTCATGCTCTACCCTCATCTTTCATCATTATTGTGTAAAAAATCCAACATATTAAAAGTACAATTAAGAAATATATAAGAGACATTGCGGCAGCAGGACCTAAGTCGAACTGACCTAAGGCCATCTTAACTAAATCAAGAGATAAAAAGTTTGTAGCATTTCCAGGTCCACCACCAGTTAAAACGAAGGGTTCTGTGTAAATCATAAAACTATCCATAAATCTTAAAAGAATGGCTAACGTTAAAACTTTTTTCATCTTTGGAAGCTCAATGTATCTAAAAATATCCCATCTGCTTGCTCCGTCTATTTCTGCAGCTTGGTAATAAGCAGGTTGAATTGAATTTAAACCCGCGTAGGATAATAAAACTACTAAAGATGTCCAATGCCAAACATCCATTAAAATTGTTGTAAACCATGCGTCACCACTTTGTTGAGTAAAGTTATAATCAAAACCAATTGAATTTAAAGAATTACCAAGAAAACCAATATCTGGTAACGCAAATATATTCCACATTGCGCCCACTACATTCCACGGTATTAGTAACGGCATCGACATTAAGATTAGACATACTGGAACTCCCCATCCTTTTTTGGGCATGGTTAAAGCAATACCTATACCTAATGGCAGTTGAATTAGAAGAATTATAAAAGTAAATATAACTTGTCTTCCTAAAGATGCATGAAATCTTTCAGAATGTAAAATTTCTTTGAACCATCTAGTCCCCTCCCAGGCAAAAACATTGCTTCCAAAAGTTTCTTGAAAGGAATAATTAACAACCGTCATTAACGGAACTGCAGCATTAAAAGCTACAAGAACGAATACTGGGATAACAAAGAACCATGCTTTCTGATTTAATGTTTTATTCATTATTCAATTATCCAGTTATCTCCGTAAGCATAAGTGTATTTTTGATCAAAAGAAATATGTGCACTTCCACTTGGTATTTTAGTTGAAGAATTTGCTAAAATTTTAATATTTCCACTTCTACACTCAACATCAACTACTTTATGTCTACCAGTGTCGCTTACTCTTTTGATTTTAACTTCTATTCCGTCTTTTGAAAAATTGATAAATTCAGGTCTAATACCTACTTGAGTTATCTTAAAATTATTCTTCATAGTGTTAATTTTGTTTGGTAATATTTTTCCCTCAAAAGTAATTTGTCCGTTTTTAATATCACAAGGTAGAATGTTCATTCCTGGTGAGCCAATAAAATGACCTACAAAAGTGTGTTTTGGTTTTTCAAATAATTCTACTGGTGTTCCTGTTTGAACAATCTGGCCTTCATGCATTACTACAACCTGGTCAGCAAAAGTTAATGCTTCGATTTGATCGTGAGTTACATAAATCATTGTACGATTAATTTTTTGATGTAATTCTTTTAATTTTGATCGTAAAACCCATTTTAAATGTGGGTCAATAACTGTTAAAGGTTCGTCAAACATAATTACGTTAACATCAGATCTAACTAACCCTCTACCTAAAGAAATTTTTTGTTTACCATCTGCGGTTAACCCAGCCGCTTTATTATGTAAAGTCGAAGTGAGTTCTAGCATCTCTCCAATTTCTTTTACTTTTGTATCAATTTCTATTTCTGAAAGACCTCTATTCTTCAGAGGAAATGCTAAATTGTCATAAACTGTCATGGTATCGTAAATAACTGGAAATTGAAATATTTGAGCGATATCTCTTTCAACTGGATTAAGTGAAGTCATATCTTTATCGTTAAACAATACCTCACCTTTGGTGGGTCTTAATAATCCTGAAATAATATTTAACAAAGTAGTCTTGCCACAACCAGATGGCCCTAATAAAGCATATGCGCCTCCATCTTTCCAATCTATATTTATATCTCGTAGCGCCCAGTCTTCATTGCTATTCTGTTTCGATACGTAGCTATGACTTAAATTTTTCAAAGTAATTTTAGCCATGATTTACCAATCTGTTATTTTGATCAAAGTATAAAAATTCATCAATATTCATATATAATTTAGTATCTTCTCCAATATTTTTTGATTGAATGCCGTTAGATAAAGAAACCCAATTAAGGTTCCCATTTGTAAAATGTATTAAACTTTCAGAACCACTTAGTTCAGAAATTAAAACTTTGCCATTAATTTCAACTGAGTTATTTCCTTCTTTATATGTTGTGATATTATGAGGTCGTATACCTATCTTATATTTTCCATCTTTAATCTTTAGATTTGATTTCCATTCTACGTTGTTGTCTTCTATTTTAAATATTTCTCCACTTTTATTTATTTCAGCTATATTCATTGGTGGATCACTAAATACTCTGGCTGAGATTAAATTTTCAGGTTTACTATAAACATCTAATGTTTTTCCATATTGAACAACTTTACCTTCCAATAACGTTGCTGTATTTCCGCCTATCATTAATGCGTCTTGAGGTTCAGTTGTTGCATAAACAACAATACAGTCTCTATCTTCAAATAATTTTGGCAATTCTTCTCTAAGTTCTTCTCTCAATTTAAAATCTAGATTTGCTAAAGGCTCGTCTAATAATATCAAATCTGAGTCTTTTACTAGCGCTCTAGCTAAAGCTGTTCTTTGTTGTTGACCTCCTGATAATTCATCAGGTTTTTTGTTAAGCATTGCTGATAATTTTAAAAGCTCAGCAACTTTTCCAACTCGTTCCTTTATTTCTTCGGTTTTTATTCCAGTTATTTTTAAGGGAGAAGCAATATTTTCAAAGACAGTAAAATTTGGATAATTAATAAATTGTTGATAGACCATTGAACAATTTCTTTTTTGAACTTCTTTACCAGTTACATTCTCACCATTAAACCAAATTTCACCTGTGGTTGGTTTATCTAAGCCGGCCATTATCTGCATTAAAGTTGTTTTACCAGCGAGAGTTGAACCCAGTAAAACATTTATAGTATTTTTTTCTAATTTAAGATTAGTTGAATGTATATGAGTCTCAATTCCTACTTTTTTTTCAACATCTTTTAATTCTAAACTCATATTAATAATTTGTAATTTGGTTTTAAAAAAAGGGGGCAGAAAGTGCCCCCTTTTCAATTAAATTAATCCTAGGTTATTTCCAAGCGTCTTTAAATGCTACGGTTTTTCCCTGAGGTTTCTCATTAACTTTAGCTTTTGGCGAACCTTTTTTATTTAACCAATAAGATGCTTCTCTTGGTTTATTAAGTCTAGGTCCACATCCACCGTATGCGTTACTACCTTTATCAGCAGCTTCCATACGAGACATAACTAAGTCCATCTCATCTGCAAGACGATCCATAGTTTGTTGTGGTGTAAATGTGCCAGAGTTAACTTCTCCAATATGCTGCCACCATAATTGTGCTAGCTTCGGATAGTCTGGAACATTGATACCTGTTGGTGACCAAACATTTCTGTTTTTTGATCTGTAGAACTCTACTAGACCGCCAAGTTCAGGCGCTCTCTTAGTAAAGTGTTTGTGATTAATAGTACTTTTTCTCACAAATGTTATACCAACATCAGCTTTTTTAAGAGATACTGTTTTTGAAACAGCAAATTGAGCATACAACCATGCAGCTTTTCTTCTCTTAACGTCAGTAGACTTAAACAAAGTCCATGACCCAACGTCTTGATAACCAAGCTTCATACCTTGTTCCCAATATGGTCCTTTAGGCGATGGGCCCATTCTCCATAATGGCATACCGTTTGCATCAACAACTTTATTGTTAGGATTTTTTCCTACTAAAGATGCTGTGAAAGCTGTGTACCAGAAAATTTGCTGAGCAACGTTTCCTGAAGATAATGATGGTAGAGACTGGTAGAAGTCCATTGCCGCAGCACCTGGAGGCGCATACTGCCTTAACCACTCGTCCCATTTTCTAATTGCGTAAACAGCGGCTGGACCATTTGTAGCTCCACCTCTTGATACGTTTGCACCAACTGGATTACATGAGCCTGGTTCCATTCTAATACCCCACTCGTCTACTGGAACTCCATTAGGTAGTCCTTTACTTCCTGCACCAGCCATTGATAACCATGCATCAGTCATTCTCCAACCTAAGTCAGGTGCTCTTTTACCGTAGTCCATGTGACCGTATATTCTTACACCATCAATATTTTTAACATCCTCTGAAAAGAATTTAGCTATATCTTCATAAGCTGACCAGTTTACTGGTACGCCTAGATCATAACCATATTTTTTCTTAAATGCTTTTTGAATTTCTGGTCTATCAAACCAATCTTTTCTAAACCAATAAAGGTTTGCAAATTGTTGGTCTGGAAGCTGATAAAGATTTCCATCTGGACCTGTCGTAAATTGAAGTCCTATGAAATCGTCTAAATCTAAAGTTGGTAAAGTTACGTCCTTACCTTCTCCCTTCATCCATTCAGTTAAGTTTACAGCTTGTTGCATACGCGCGTGCGTACCAATTAAGTCTGAGTCATTTACATATGCATCGTAAATACTTACGTTTGTTTGCATTTGTGTTTGTACAGCCATTACAACATCACCTTCTCCGATGATTTGGTGTTGTACTTTTATGCCAGTTATCTCTTCAAACGCTTTTGTAAGAACTTTAGATTCATACACGTGAGTAGGTATTCCTTCTGATACTACTTTTAAAGACATTCCTTTGAATGGCTTTGCAGCATTATGGAACCAATTTAGTTCTTTCTCTCTTTCTTTTGAAGAAAGTGTTGAAAGACTAAACTCACCATTTGACCATTTCTTGATTGCAGCAGCGTGTCCGTCAGCTAATGCAGAAGAAATAGATACGATTGAAAATGAAACAGCAACAGCTAGAAAAGTTTTAAATGTTTTAAACATTAATTCCCCCGTTTTGTTGTTATTGTTATTATTTATTTTGTAATTGGACCAAAACAGAGCAAATAAGTAAAGTTTTAATTTTACAACCTGTAGATGAATTAATTTATTAAAGCTCGCTTTATGGCTTTAGACCATCCTTCAATTAGAATATTTCTTGATTTATTTTTCATTCTAGGGGAAAATTTTTTTTCGAGACTCCAGTTTTTAGAAATATCTTTAAGCGATTTGTAGCAACCAATTTTCAATCCAGCCATAAATGCTGCTCCTAATGCGGTAGTTTCGTGCACTTTTGGTCTCAAAACCTTCACGTTAACTATGTCAGATAAAAATTGGGAAAACCAATTGTTCATGATCATTCCCCCATCTACTTTAACAATTCGGGGTCGTAGTCCATCGTGTTTCATTGCTTCAAATAAATCGTATGTTTGATAGGCAACAGACTCGATAGTAGCTCTGACAATTTCTCTTGGTCCAGTATCTCTTGTAAGGCCACTTAATACGCCTCTGGAATTTTGGTTCCAATACGGCGCACCCATACCTGTAAACGCTGGTACTAGATAAACATCTTTGTTGTCTTTAAGAGATTTTATCATCTTTTCAGTTTCAAAAGCTTTTTTAAAAAACTTCATACGATCTCTTAACCACTGCACGCCTGCACCTGCAATAAAGATAGATCCTTCCATCGCGTAAGTTGTTTTTCCATTAATTCTATATGCTATTGTTGTTAATAATCTATTTTTAGAATAAATCTTTTTATTGCCAGTGTTTAATAAAACAAAAGCACCTGTGCCATAAGTGCTTTTTAACGAACCAGGTTCAAAACAGCATTGACCTATCGATGCAGACTGTTGATCGCCAACTACACCCGTAATTTGAAATGATTTACCGGTAATTGAAGGGTGAGTTGAGCCATAATTGTCTGCACTATTTTTTACTTCGGGAAGGATATGTTTTTTTATTTTTAAAATATTTAAAATTGTATCATCCCATTTATTTGTAGAAATATTATAAATCATCGTTCTACTTGCATTAGTAGCGTCCGTTGCATGAACTTTACCTTTTGTAAGTCTCCAAATTAAAAAACTATCAATAGTTCCAAAGAGAAGTTGTTTTTTGTTCATAAGTTTTCTAGCTGAAGGAACATTATCCAATATCCATTTTATTTTCGTTCCAGAAAAATAAGAATCAATTGGAAGTCCAGTCTTGTTAAATATAATAGTTTCTTTATTTTGTTTTTTTAATTTTTTGCAATACTCTGCTTGTCTACGATCTTGCCAAACAATAGCCTTATAGACTGTTTTACCAGATTTTTTATCCCATAACACTGTAGTTTCTCTTTGATTGGTAATTCCAATAGTTAATATTTTTCCTCTAAGTTTTTTAGCTTTTAAAATTGTGTCATTTAAAACTTTTTTTGTTGTCTTCCAGATTTCTTCTGGATCATGTTCTACCCAACCACTTTTTGGGAAAAATTGCGTAAACTCCTTTTGAGATGAAAAAACAGGTTTACCTTTTAAATCAAAAAGAATTGCTCTATTCGAAGTGGTTCCCGCGTCTATTGAAATTATAAATTTTTTCATACTAATTATTTAAAATTTTTTTTTTTTCTTTTTCATATTCGTATCCGCTTAATGCACCAGATTTATAAAGATCTTGTAAAGTCTTAAGCTGATTATCAATACTAGTACTAACTTTTAAGTCTTGGTTGTCATTAGCCAATACTAAAGAGTGAAAAATTAATATTAAGAATATTAAAAAAAACTTTTTCATCTAAATAAATCCCAATTTAGTTCAAGCTTTTTATCTTTTGTAATTGCATTGATCATAGCAAGCATTAAAGGTAGCTTTTTTTCATCGAAATCTTCATTGACTTTCTGTCCTATTTCTTTCGCAAGATCAGCCCCCTCAACGGTTATATTTTCCATCTTAGTTTTTTTTGCCTCGGAGAATTTTAATCCTTCCCCTATATATGCTCCCATTTTTGCGTTTCTGCCACCTCCAGAACTAACATATAAATCTCCTAATCCAGCTAAACCTTTTACTGTTTCTTTTTTTCCCTTGAGATGCTCTACGAAGATTTCCATTTCATAGATTGATTGCTTGATTAAGGCTGATGCAGTATTAAGATAATTTTTTTCTCTAACTTCAATAGATATATTTTTACTACATAATCCTTTAGCTGCCCCTACCGCCATTGAAAAAATATTTTTTATAGCCGCTGAAACTTCCACTCCCTTAAGATCATCAGATGAAGAGGTGTGATAATAATTAGTATTAAGCATATTTGCTATTTTTGTAGCAATCTTAACTTTCTCATTAGCAATAACTACGCTACTGTGAATTCTATTAGCTAACCCTGCTGCTAAACAAGGACCACCAACGGCAGAAATATTAACATTGGTTAATCCTTTTATTTTTAATAATCTTTTAAGTTTATCAACTAATAATTCGTATTTATTTTCATGTATACTTAATCCCTTTGTTAACAAAAGAATATCAGGTAGTTTTTTATCTTTAGCTATTTTTACTAATTGTTCTGAAACCCATTCAATGCCTTTTGAACTAATTCCCAAAACTATTAATTCAACTTTTGATTTAAATAATTCTTCAAATTCATCAAATTTAAATATCTTTATTTTATTGGGAATCTTAATACCAAGGCTAGGATGTAAATTGTTATTTTTTTTTAGATTCTCGATAAATTCATTTTCTAAATGAGTGCCAACAATATTTGTATCATGATTATTATCTAAACAAGGCAGGGCAAAAGCACAACCCATAGCCCCAGCGCCTATTATTATAATTTTAACCATATCAATCTTTAAAAAATATTTTTTTGATTATTAAAAAAATAGATATTAGCTCAATTTTTCCAATAATCATAAATATAATCAAACTTATTTTAGAAGTTGTTAGTAAATTTATAAAATTTGTCTTTTCATTTCCAAACATAGGGGAGTTGGTAGTATTTGTAATTGCTAAAATAGATAATTTAAAAGACTCTTCAAAATCTATATTATCGACTATTAGTATACCTGAAAGAATAAAAAGACTGATAAAAAAAGATATAAATATTAAAAATGAAATCTTAATATTTTCATCAGTAATTTTTTTTTCAGAACTAAAAATATTTTTATTAATAATACTATTTGGACTAATCAATTTTATGATTTCTGAAGATGCTGTTTTTAACAGAATATATATTCTAGTAAATTTGATACCTGAAGTATTAGATATTAAGGAACCTCCAATTGAAGCAATTAAAATAAAATATAAGCTTAAGTTATTGTCAGAATCTATAACTGACAAGCCAGAATTGCTTAAAGAACTAATTACACTTATAATTATATCTAAACCACTATAATTGTTAAAATAAACAAGTAATATAAAAATTAAAGCTAAAGATATTATGTATAAATCTTCACTGTGATTTTTTGTAAAATACTTTTTTTCAAAAATATTCAAAATTAGAAAAAAATTTAATAATGAAATCAATAATGAAATAATGAGTACAATTTTTTGAATATTTGATTGAATGATTAAATTTAGTGAGTTAGTTGGTAAAAAACCACCAGTCGAAATTAAACTCATGGAAAGATTAAGCGAATTAAACATTCTTACCCCAGAAATATTTAACGCTAAAAAAATAATTAAACTTAATAAAGAATAAAGTACAAAAATTTTAAATAATAAATCTTTGATATTGTTTTCAGAATTCACACTACCATCTCCTGAAAATGTTAAATCATTCATTTTATAGTTAAATTGCTTGTTTGAAAAAATAAGTATCAAGAAAAATAAAAAGTACAATCCACCAATCCATTGAGATGTTGAGCGCCATAGAATTAATGTCGGGTCGAGATATTTGATATTTTCAAAAATTGAAAAACCAGTTCCCGTAATTCCGGAGATAGACTCAAAAACAGAGTTTAAAAAGGTAACTTGATAATTGCTTAGATAAAATGGTAATGAAATCAAAAATGAAGTTAATAAATATACTAAAATAATGAGGAGTAATTGCTCTATAAAATTAATTTTTCTTTCAGATTTTTTTCCAAAAATTAGAAGTACTATTCCAATAGTGAATGAAATAATAAGTGTCATTATATAAGAATTAATGCTTAAAAAATAATCAAAATAAGACGAGTATAAAATATTTATAAAAGCTAAAATGCTTACTGGAAAGCAAAATAAGCCTAAAAAATAACTAATTCCTTTGAAATTCATTGTTAGATTGAGCTTACGCTAAAAATACTTTCAACTTCTTTTAGCTGTTCTCTTTTAGCTAAAAATACTACAAGGTCATCTTTCTCAAAGATAAAGTTAGACCTTGGTATAATTACTTGATTTTTTCTTACTATTGCTCCTATTCTTATATCTTCAGGTAAATTTGAGTCTCTTATACTTTTACTTAACAACTCTGACTTTTCTAAAATTTTTCCCTCAATAAATTCATACTCGCCATCTAGTAGTGAATAAACTGTTCCGATTGTTCCACGATGCACGTGTTCCATTATTCTAGAAACAGTTGTCATTCGTGGGTCAACAAGATCGTCAATATTTAGAGAGTCTTGAAGTAAGCTATAATTAGTTTTATTAACTATCGCTATTGTTCTTTTTTTTAATCCTGTTTTTTCAGCCAGAACACAAGCCATCATATTATTTTCATCGTCATTAGTTAAGGCTAAAACTGTTTCGGAGTCCTCAAGATTAGCTTCTTTTAAAATATCTTCATCTAAAGCGTCTCCATTGATAACAATTGAAGAAGATAGTTCATTAGCTATTTCTTCAGCTCTTTTTTTATTTTTTTCTATTATTTTAACTCTTACATCTTCAAAGTTTAATTCAAGCATTTTGGCTAGATTTAATCCGATATTACCGCCACCAATTATTAAAATATTTTTTGCAATTTTTTCTTCATGTCCAAAAGACTTAAGTATTGGATTTAATTGATCGCTGCTCACAACTAAGTAAACATTGTCATCTTCTAAAATTTTATCATTTTTTTTTAAATAAATAAATTTATCTTTTCTAACTGCTCCTAAAATATTAGCTTTAAAATCTGGAAACTTTGAAGTTAAATCCTTTAAAGGAATATTTTTTATTGGACAATTTTTTTCTATCGCAATTTCTAACATCTTTACCTTCCCCTGACCAAAAGGAACGTTATCTAAAGCTCCAGGAGCCTCTAACCTTCTATATAAAGATTTTGCTACTTCTAGCTCTGGTGATATAATTACATCAATTGGAATATTTGATTTATTATAAATTTTTCCCCATTTTCCCTCTAAAAAATCTTTAGTTCGTATACGTGCAATTTTTTTTGAAATATTAAATAGTGAACTGGCTAATTGACAAACAATCATATTTGTTTCGTCATTTCGAGTAACAGCTATAACCATATCTGCTTTTTCAGCTCCAGCACTTTCAAGAACACTTGGTAATGATGCTCTTCCAACTATTCCTTTAACGTCTTGGGTGTCATTGATTTTTTTTATATCTTCTGAGGACTGATCTATAACTGTCACAGAGTGACCTTGCGCTGATAATTGTTTACTTATTGAAAAGCCAACTTTACCGGCTCCACATATTATTATATTCATTCTAATTGATACCTTTAATTCCTAAAGATTTAAGTTTTCTGTGAAGAGCCGATCTTTCCATTCCAATAAAATCAGCTGTTTTGGAAATATTCCCGTGATTTTTTTTTAATTGAGTTGTTAAATATTCTTTTTCAAAATGCTCTCTTGCTTCTTTTAATGGAGAAGAAAATGATTTTTCTAATAATGAATGATTATTTTCTTTTGATGGAGCTGAAGATAAAATATCATTTATCAATTTATTTATATTATCTTTGCTTTCATTAGATGAAAGTATTGTTACTCTTTCCACTAAATTTCTTAACTCTCTTACATTTCCTGGCCAATGATATGTATACAAATTGTCATTTTTTATATCAATTTTTGGTTGTTGCACTCCATTGATGTCAGAAAGTTTTTCTTTAAAATACTCAATTAAAAATGGTATGTCCTCTGTTCTTGAACTTAAAGACGTGATTTCTAGAGGCACTACATTTAATCGATGAAATAAATCTTCTCTAAATTTTTCTTTACCTACTAAATCTCTTAAATCTTTAGAAGTGGAAGAAATTAATCTAATATTTACATTAATATATTTCGAACCATTTAATCTCTTAAATTTCTGATCAATCAAAACTCTTAGTACATTAGCCTGTGTTTCAAATGGAATTTCTGACACTTCATCTATTAATAAAGTGCCCTTGTTGGCTCTTTCTAAAGCACCAAAAGAAACATTGCCATCTTCAAATTCTTCACCAAATAATTCTTTTTCATAAGTTTTTTCCTTAAGAAGTGCAGCATTTAAAATCACAAAAGGTTCCTTAGAACGTCCAGAATTTTTATGGATTTTTCTAGCAACTAATTCTTTGCCAGAACCCGTTGGTCCTGAAATTAGAACCCTACTTTCTGAAGTTGAAAGTTTCTCAATTATTTTTTTTATTTTTATTATAGATGGGCTTTTACCAATGAGTTCAAAAGAATGAAAAAGCTTATTTTCTATAAAATCTTTTTCTAATTTTAAAGAAGCGTTTTCTAGAGCTCTGTTAACATAATTTAATATTTTTTCAGTAGAGAAAGGTTTTTCAATAAATTCATAGGCTCCTAATCTTATTGCTTCAACTGCTATTTGAACAGTAGCATGTCCAGAAATCATTATTACGGGTGTGAATTTTTTTTTACTAATTATTAACTTCAAAAGATCTATGCCATCTTTGTCGGTCTTATCTAATTTTATATCAACGATCGCCAGATCAGGTAACTTTTTAGATATTTCGATTACAGCTTGATCATAATTTGCAGCTGAACGAACGTTATAATTTCGTTCTTTTAAAATGTTACAAATTAAAAATCTTATATCTGGGTTATCGTCAATTACTAAGATATCTTTATGCATTTATTTTTGGAAATGAAATTTGAATTACAACTCCTTTTTCATCTTTTTTATTTTTAATTAAAAATTCTCCTGAGTGCTCATTTATAATTTTACTTACTATAGGTAACCCTAAACCAGTTCCCTTCGACTTAGTGGTAAAATACGGCGTCATTACTTTTTTTGTATCTAGTATACCTGTGCCATTATCTGCTAATCTAACCATTATATAGTCGTTATTGCTAATAATTTCTATGTCAATTTTGCCTTTAAAATTAGGGTTTTTATCACTTAAGTCTAGAAATGCCTCTTCAGAGTTTTTAATTAAATTAATAAAAACTCTATTTAATTGATCTGAGTCCCCATTAATTATCATCTTTTTATTGACTGAGATAAAACTGATTTTATTTTTTGATGACATTTTAATAAATTCTATAGATCTATTTACAACCTCTACAATATTAATTTTTTTAAAAATTGGTCTTGGCATTCTAGCAAAATTGGAAAATTCATTTACCAGATTCTCAATATCTTTAATTTGTCTGTTAATAGTTTGTAAATATTTCTCAAAATCTGATGACGTTCCAGATATTTTTGAAGAATATTTTTCTCTTAATCGATCTATTGACAATTGGATAGGTGTCAATGGATTTTTAATTTCATGAGCTAATTTTCTAGCAACACTCTCCCATGCCTCATATCTTTCTGTCACAAGTAACTTTTCCTGTTGTTTCTTAAGCCTATCTATCATTAAGTTAAAATTATTATTTAATTGTCGAAATTCTTCATCGGCTTCAATATTTGGAACTTTGACGTCTAAAGCACCTTTGCTTATAGCATCTGAAGCTCCAATTAGATTTATAATAGGCTTAGTTAGTCTCGAAGCAAAGGTAATAGCTATAGATGTAGATAGAAATAAAAGCAATGTAACAACAATTATATAAATAATTGCAAAAGTTACTTTTATTCCTGTTTGGCTATTTTCAACTGAATAATAAAAACTAACTGCTTGTTCAGTTTCATTTAGGTATCTTAATATTTCAGGATCTATATTTCTTGAAATATAAAGATAAGTATCCACTAAAGACGACAACTTATTCATTACTGTTGTTTTATTTTCTAAATTATTGGTTATAAAAACTGGCTTTCCTTCTAAAGCTTCGTCGTAATTTTCATCAGATGGAATTATAAATTCATCGGTAATATCTCTTATATTCGATATAAGTATATTTCCTAAACTATCTATTAAATATACATCGTCAATTTTTCTTAAAATTTTTTCAGAATTAATAATCGCCTTAAATTTATTTTCATTGGAGTAATAAATATTTGAAGACCTATTTAAACCGTTACTCATTAAAATAACATCTGATAAAACATTTTTTTTACTTTCTTCAAGATAATTTTTAGCGACGTCATATGAGTTATTAACTGCATTAGTAATTTGTTTGTCAAAATAATTTTGTACCCCAAAATTAAAAATAAAAAGCGAAAATATCGCTACAATCAATGAGGGGATTAGAGTAAAAACAGAAAAAATAGAGATATATTTTAGATTGGTCTGAGAACCTTTTTTATCTCTTTTTCCAGCATAGTAGAATCTATAAAAATTTTTAAAAATTAAAGTAAAAAACATTAATAGTAAAAGTAGGTCTATTATTAATAAGACCTGTAAATTTTGATCCGTTAAAGGTACAAATCCTTCGTTGATAAAGGTCAAAAATGTTACAATCCCCATAAAAATACATAAAAATGAAGACAAAATAATCCAATTAAAGTTTTTTATAATTTTAAACATCTTATTAAGCGTTAATTATTCATATAAATATAATATAAGTTTATATTATGAGTTTTTGTTTAATCATTTTAGCTGGAGGTAATAGCCATCGATTTAGATCTAATATAAGTAAACCATATCAAATAATTGCTGGTAAATCATTAGTGCAGATTAACATAGATAAAGCTCGTAAAATCAATCAAATTAAAAAAATAATTCTTGTTTACAACAAAAAAGACCTGAAAAGAGTTAAATCTTTAAAATTAAAAAATGTTAAATTGATTGTGGGTGGAAAAAATAGACAGTCGTCTGCTTTAAACGCCTTAAAATATTTAGTGAGTATTAAAGGAATTTCAAAAGTTTTAATCCACGATGTAGCTAGACCCAATTTTTCTATAAAATTATTAAGTTCTATAATAAGAAATATGAAAAATGCCAGAGCTGTTATTCCGACAATAAATATCCAGGACGCAGTAAAACAAAAAATAGTATCAAGCTTAAATGGATACATTTTGGGTAAAAATAGAGATGATTTATTTCTTACACAGACTCCACAAGCGTTTGATCTTAAAGAAATTTACCATCTACACAAAACTAATGCTGCTAAATATAGAGATGATGATGTCTCCTTATATATTGATTTAAATAACATTAAGTTTATTGAAGGTGAAAAAGGTAACTTTAAAATTACAGATCAATCAGATTTTCAAAATTTAAAAAATATTTACAAATCCAAACAAAGCGTTGGAATAGGTTTTGATGTTCACAGACTTGTTCCAAAAAGAAAACTTTATTTAGCAGGATTAAAAATTAAATCACCTTTAGGCACATTAGGTCATTCAGACGGAGATCCCGTATTGCACTCAATCACAGATGCAGTTCTTGGAGCTTGTAAAATGGGAGATATAGGTCAGATGTTTTCAGATAAAAGTAAAAAATTTAAAAATATAAGATCAACAATTTTGCTACAAGAAGTAATAAAAAAAATAAAAGCAAAAGGTTATTTTATAAATAATATTGATATTAATATTATTACTCAAACTCCAAAAATTAAAAAATTTAAAAACAAAATGACAGATAATATTGCTAAACTTTGTGAAATTTCAATAAATCAAATTAACATAAAAGGTAAAACAACAGAAAAATTGGGCGTTGTAGGGAAAGGGAAAGCTATTGCTTGCGAAGTAATAACTTCAGTGATCAAATATGATTAAGAATATAAATTTTTTATTTGTAACTTGTTTTGGCATTGGAACTATTAGATATGCTCCAGGTACAATAACTTCTTTAATTACTACTGTATTATTATTTAGTTCTTTTTATATTTTAAATTTATCCAAAGCCACTATCTTAATAATATTAATAGTAATATTTCTCTATTCCTTTGTAGCAGTTGCAAATTATATAAGAGAAATCCCAAACAAAGATCCTAAAGAAGTAGTTATTGATGAGGTAATTGGACAGTCAATACCTATTTATCTTTATGAAATAGCACACGATACTAATAAAGAATCTAAAGAAGCTATTTTATTTTATATATATATTTTTATTTTATTTAGATTCTTCGATATAAAAAAACCATTTCCTGTAAACTTTTTTGATAAAAAGTTTAAAAATAGTTTTGGTGTTATTATGGACGATGTTGTTGCAGGTTTTTATGTTGTATTAACTTTAATTATATTTATGGTTATTAAATCAAAACTTTTTACATGAACGTAAATAAAAAAATCATATCACAGCTAAAAAGAAAAAAACTTAAATTAGCTGTAGCTGAGTCTTGCACTGGCGGAATGCTTTCAAACGCTATTACTTCTGTTAGTGGTGCATCTAAAGTATTTACTATGGGTTTAGTCACCTACTCTAATCAAGCTAAAATGAGTATTTTAAAAGTACCTAAAAAAATTATTCAAAAGTATGGTGCTGTAAGTATCCAATGTTGTTTGGCTATGGTTAATAACTTGAACAAAGTTAGTAAGAGTAAAATATGTGTTTCTATAACTGGAATAGCTGGACCAAAAGGTGGCACTAAACAAAAACCAGTTGGACTTGTCTATATAGCTGTTAAAAATGGAAAAAAAAATTTAGTCAGTAAAAATCAATTTAAAAATAAGGGAAGATCTGCAATTCAAAAAGCCACAGTTAAAAAAGCTCTAAACTTAATTTTTAAACAGATTTAATATTTAGATTGGATAACTAAACCTTTGAAATTCCACTATAACATCTAACAAATGAGCTATAAAACTATTGAAAGTAAGAAATATTAAAAAAACATTTATATAAAGAACGAATATTAAAGCATTCCTTTTTCTTTTCCTTTTTAAGAAACTACTATCTTCAGGAGACCAATCTTTGTTTTTTGATTTAAAATCATAAGAAAACATCCAATAAGTTAAGTCACTTTCATTGGAGTCTCCAGTTCGTATTGCTTTAATGTAAGAGGCCAAAAATATACAAATTATTGATAGAAAAATTAATAATAAAGTAACGCCTAGCATTATTTGTATACTTTGATAGCTCTTTCTTCAAAAGACTTAGCTATTTTATTAAGCCCCAATTCAAAAGATTTTTTCATAATTGAATTAAGGATAGGATTTTTTAATTCAAAATCAATAAAGAATTCTAGTTGTGTGGCATTATTTACCTCTTTAAAATTCCACTCATTTTTCAAATGTTTCAGTGGTCCATCAAGATTAGTAACTATAATTTTATCTCTTTCTTTGTAAAAAGAGACATGACTTGAAAAAGTTTCGTTTAGTATACTTTTGCCTACTCTTAAGTCTCCTTTAAAAGTAATTAAGTCAGCACTTTCATTTTTGTCGTACACCTTTCCCTCAATACACCAAGGAACAAATTCAGGATATTTTTCTATATCAAGAACCATTTCAATAAGTTGTTTTTTTTGACAGGGAATAATTTTTTTTATTGTAGCTGATGACATTCAAGTTTTTTATTTCTCGCATCTTGTAATTTTCTAAAGTCTTCATCAGCATGATAAGAAGATCGTGTAAGAGGAGAAGATGAAACTAATAAGAATCCCTTTGTTTTTGCGATATTATCAAGTTCTTTAAATTCATCTGGATGATAATATCGATGTAATGGGTGGTGTTTAGCAGATGGTTGTAAATATTGTCCGATTGTTAAGAAATCAACATTAGCTGATCTTAGATCGTCCATCACTTGAATAATTTCATCTTTGTTTTCTCCAAGTCCAACCATTATACCCGACTTGGTAAAAACTTTACTGTTGCAAACTTTTGCATTTTTTAAGAGCTCTAAAGAAGCAAAGTATCTAGCGCCTGGTCTTACTTTTGTATAAAGTCTTGGAACAGTTTCAATATTATGATTAAAAACATCTAGATCAGCTTCAAGAACTTTTTTATAAGCATCGCCTTTTCTTAAAAAATCTGGTGTTAAAACTTCTATAGAGGTATTTGGATTTTTTTCTCTAGTTGTTTTGACTACTTTATAGAAATGATTGGCTCCTCCGTCTTCAAGATCATCTCTGTCTACAGAAGTAATAACAACATGTTTTAAATTCAATTTTTTGACTGCATTTGAAATTTTAACTGGTTCAAAGATATCTAGACTTGTAGGTTTTCCTGTCTTAACATCACAAAAAGCGCAGGCTCTAGTACAAGTATCACCCATAATCATAAATGTTGCATGTTTTTTACTCCAACACTCCGTAATATTCGGACAGTTGGCTTCCTGACATACTGTTACAAGGTTATTTTGATTAACCACCTGCTTGGTTTGGAAAAAAACTTTTGAGTCTACAATTTTAGACCTAATCCATTCTGGTTTTTTTTTAATAGGGTTTACTGGCTTATTAACTTTTTCTGGATGTCTAGCTTTACTGCTCATTTCAATTTAATCAAAATTTCGTCTTTAGTTCCGTATTTGAGTTTTTCTCTGTATAACATATCTAAATAGTCTAAATCATTATTGGTTATTAATTTAATCTTATGTTTTAAATCTTTAAGCTCTTTGTTAATAGATGTTTCTTCTTGTGAAAGATCTTTATGAATTTTATTTTTTTCAAAATAAGAAGCCATACCCCTTTCACCTCCAATGAGATTAATACCTACATAAAGAGTTAAAAATATATTTAATAGTACAAGTTTTCTCTTTTTAAAACTTTCAATAAGCCGCATAATTAGATTTTAGCCATTTTGGCCTGATTTCCAAGTTCTTCTTCGATGCGTAACAACCTGTTGTATTTTGCCACTCTTTCAGATCTTGCCAAAGATCCTGCTTTAATTTGAGATGATTCTGTGGCTACTGACAAATCTGCAATAAATGTATCTTCTGTATCTCCTGATCTGTGAGAAATAATTGTGTTAAAGTTAGCTTTCTTAGCCATTGTAACGACATCCAATGTTTCAGATAAAGTTCCAATTTGATTGGGTTTAATTAAAATACTATTAGCAGATTTATTATCTATTCCTTTTTTTAATCTTTTAGAATTTGTTACAAATAAATCATCACCTACAATTTGAACATTTTTACCAATCTCAGCTGTAATTTTTTTCCAAGACTCCCAATCTTCTTCGGCAAAAGGATCTTCAATAGATTTAATAGGATAGCTCGAAGTTAATTTCTTATAATAGTCAACAACATCATCAACCGAAGTAAAATTATTTGATTGAATTGAGTATTGACCTTTTTTATCAATTAATTCATTAGCAGCTACATCTAGACAAATTACAACGTCTTTACCAGGTGTTAGCTTTGACTTTTCTATAGCATTTACAATTAACTCAAGCGCTTCTTCATTAGTATTAATTGATGGAGCAAAACCTCCTTCATCACCAACATTAGTAAGCATCTTTTTTGATTTTAATAAACTTTTTAAATTTTGGATAACAAGAAAACATTTTTCTACTGCATCCATAAAATTTTTTGCTGAATCCGGTCTAATCATAAACTCCTGGATGTTTAGATCGTTATCTGCGTGAGCGCCTCCATTAATAATATTCATTAAAGGACTGGGTAAAGAAAAAGATTTTCCTAAATTTTTATAAAGTGGTTTTTTATTTGATAAAGCTGCCGATTTTGAATTAGCTAAAGACACTGCTAAAGTTGCGTTCGCTCCAAGATTTTTTTTATTTTCACTTCCGTCCAAATCTAATAAAATTTTATCAATTTTAGATTGATCAGCTGGATCCATTCCCTTTAAACTAGATCCAATCTTTTTACTAATATTGTCAACGGCTTTCTTAACGCTTTTACCTAAAAACTTATTTATATCTTGATCTCTTAATTCGTGAGCTTCAAAAGCTCCTGTCGATGCTCCAGATGGTGATATAGCTGTAGCAGAAATATCATTATCTAAAAAAACTTCTGCTTCAACCGTTGGGTTTCCTCTGCTGTCAAAAACTTGACGACCTTTAACGTTGGTTATTTTTGCCATCTAATTATTTTTTAATTAAATTATCTATTTCAGTTAATCTTTTTAATAAATTTTTCATTTCATTTAATGGCACCATATTTGGACCATCTGATGGCGCGTTATCTGGATCTTGGTGAGTTTCTATGAAAATTGCTCCAACACCAACTGCAATTGCAGCTCTAGCTAAGTGTGGTACAAATTCTCTTTGTCCTCCACTTTTTTCTCCCATTCCTCCAGGTTGTTGTACGGAATGAGTGGCATCAAATACAATTGGAAAACCAAATTTAGACATAATAGGCAATGCTCTCAAATCAGATACTAAAGTATTATATCCAAAACTTGCTCCTCTCTCGGTAATTAGAATATTTTTATTTCCTGAGTCCTCAATTTTTTTTATTACATTTTCCATATCCCACGGCGCCAAAAATTGACCTTTTTTAACGTTAATAATTTTTCCTGTTTTTGCTGCTGCAATAAGTAAATCTGTTTGACGACATAAAAAAGCAGGTATTTGTAAAATATCTACATGAGAAGATACAATTGAACATTGTTCAGCCGAATGAACATCGGTTAAAATTGGAACTCCGATATCTTTTCTTATTTTATCAAAAATAGGTAGAGATTTTTCTAATCCCATCCCTCGTATTCCCTTGAGGCTCGTTCTATTAGCTTTGTCAAAAGAAGTTTTATAAATAAAATTTATTCCAAGATCAGAAGTTATCTTTTTTAACTCTGATGAAATTTTTATTGCATGAGATTCATTTTCTAACTGACAAGGACCTGCAATTAAGGTAAATGGTTTGTCGTTAGCAATCTCAAAATTAGAGCATTTTACTTTGTGATTTATCATTTTTTCGAATTGATTTTTGCCGCCTTTATAAATGACGAGAATAAAGGATGTGGTGCTAAAGGTCTAGATTTAAATTCTGGATGAAATTGTACTCCTATAAACCAAGGATGATCCTTTAATTCTACAATTTCAGGTAATTTATTATCTGGAGACATTCCTGAAAAAATCATTCCTCTATTTTCAAATTTGTTCTTAAAATTAATGTTAACTTCATATCTATGTCGATGTCTTTCATATATTTTTAAAGAATTATAAATTTTGCTTATTTTTGTGTCCTTTTTAAGTCTGGCTTCGTAACTACCCAATCGCATTGTTCCTCCTAGATCTTTATCAGTGCCTTTAATTAATTTTCCGTCTTTAGACCATTCACTCATTAATCCAACAACTGAGGCCTTAGATGGGCCAAACTCACTTGAGGTAGCATTTTTAAAATTTAATTTATTTCTCGCAAATTCAATAACTGCCATTTGCATTCCAAAACAGATTCCTAAAAAAGGAATTTTATTTTTTCTTGCAAAATTTATTGCGGCTATTTTTCCTTCTGTACCTCTTTTGCCAAACCCTCCAGGTATGAGTATTCCAGAAACATTGTTCAACCTCTTTTTTATTGTGTTTGGTTTTAAATAATCAGACTCTATTCTTACAAGATTTACTTTTAGTTTATTTGCCATTCCCCCATGCGTTAATGCTTCATCTAAAGATTTATAAGCATCCTTAAGTTCTACATACTTTCCAATAATAGCTATATTTACTTTGTCTTTTGAATTTAAAACTAACTTTGTAATCTTTTTCCATGGTTCTAAATTTGCTTTCTTCTTGGACTTTATTTTAAAGAAACTTAGTACTCTTTTATCTAATTTCTCTTTATTAAAACTTATAGGAGCCTCGTAAATCGTTCTTACATCTACTGTTTCTATTACATCATCAATAGAAACATTGCAGAATAAAGAAATTTTCTTTCTTTGATCTAAAGGAATAGATCTTTCTGATCTACAAATTATAATATCCGGTTGAATACCAATACTTCTTAATTCTTTTACTGAATGTTGCGTGGGTTTTGTTTTTATTTCATCAGATGCTTTCATATAAGGAACTAAAGTGAGGTGTATAAATAAAGTATTTTTTCTGCCGAACTCGTTTGAAAATTGCCTTATAGCTTCCAAAAAGGGAAGACTTTCTATGTCTCCAACTGTTCCACCAATTTCACAAATAACAAAATCTTCTTTAGCAATATCATTTTTGATAAATTCTTTTATTCTATTAGTTATATGAGGGATTACTTGAACAGTTTTACCTAAGTATTTGCCCTGGCGCTCTCTTTTTAAAACATCGTTATAGATTTTCCCAGTAGTAATGTTATCAGATTTTTTTGCAGAAATTCCAGAAAATCTTTCGTAATGTCCTAAATCTAAATCTGTTTCTGCTCCGTCATCAGTCACAAAGACTTCACCGTGTTGGAAAGGACTCATTGTTCCAGGATCAACATTCAAATAAGGATCCAATTTTCTAATTCTAACTTTATAACCTCTTGACTGTAATAAATAAGCCAGTGAGGCAGATGATAATCCTTTGCCTAAAGATGAAACCACGCCGCCAGTTACGAAAATGTATCGCGCCATGGAAGCATGTTATACTTTATTATAAACCAAATACAAAGAATTAAATTTATTTTGATTGAGGAATTTGTGGAAGGTTTGAATCTTCCTCTTCTTGTTTTTCAAGAACAGATTGTGTTTCACGAAGTTCATCTCTTGAAATAGCAACAATAGCAATACTGCAAATTATAAATAAGGTAGCGATTATAGAAGTAAATTTAGTTAGGAAACTTCCGACTGATCTTGCTGACGTGAAATTGTCCTGTGAAACACCTAATCCAAGAGCCCCACCCTCTGACTTTTGCAAAAGAACAGATATAACCAATATTATTGCTAAAATAATATTAATCATTATTAGTAAACTTTCCATAAATCTTATCTATAGTAATTCTTTATTATATCAATAAATTTTTTAGAAGATTTTGATGCTCCGCCGATTAAAAACCCATCTAATTCTTTAATTTGACTTAACATATCTACATTATTTGCATCTACTGAGCCTCCATAAAGAACAGCAGGAGTTTTTTTAAAAATTTTTCTTAAAATGTCTTTGATATAAATGATAGTTTTCAAAAGTTCATTATGATTTGGTATTCTACCTGTTCCAATAGACCAAATTGGTTCATAAGCAATAATTATATTATTATGATTTATTTTTTTTTCTAATGCATTGTTTAATTGATTTTTTAAAACTTTAAAAGTTTGATTATTTTTTTTTTGAAATTTATTTTCACCTATACAAAAAATAACTTTTAAATTATTCTTTAAGGCATATTTTACTTTGTCTCTTAACATGTCATCCGAGTCGCCCTCTGCTCTGTTATCTGAGTGCCCGATTAAAGTATATTTAACTCCAACACTCCTAATCATAAAAGGACTGATTGCAGAAGTATTAGAGGAAAAGAGATCTTTGTGATAACAATTTTGAGATCCAATCAGTACCTTTTTGCTTTTAAACTTCTTCGCGAAAGACTCTAAAAGAGTATAAGGTGGAGTAATAATAATTCGATATTTATTTCTAATTTTGTCTTTAGCTGTAAAAGAATTAATTTTTTTAAGTATATTAATAGATTTAGGAACGCCAAACATTTTCCAATTTCCAATAAAATACTTCATTATTTGCCTTAATTTAAAATTTGATCTATAGGTGTATTATTTTAAAACACTTATTAAATTATTAAAATGGCAACTTCAATAGGAAAATTATCTAAGTCGTTTTTTGTAAAACTTCTCGTAGGTATTATCATTTTACCATTTGTCTTTTGGGGAATGGGAGATGTTTTTAGAGGGGGTAATCAAAATGTTATTGCCACAATAGACTCAAAAAAAATTAGCACACAAGAGTTTATTGATCATTTGAGAAGGTTAAATTTAAATGAGAAACAAATTAAAAATTTGCCTCAAACAGACTTAATTGAACAAATATTATCTGAATATATTGGTCGTAAAGTTATGGCGTTAGAAATAGAAAAATCAGGTATCTCTATAAATGATAATTCTCTAAGGAATATTATTAAAAGTGATAAATTATTTTTTAAAGATAATAAATTTTCAAGAACAGAATATGAAAAATTTTTACTTAAGAGTAGTTTAACTGCTCCAAATTTTGAAAAAAATATTGCTGAACAAGAGTCGAGAAGGCAATTTTTAGATTTTATATCAAGTGGAATAGTTGTTCCAGATATTTTAATAACGGAAGCTTTTAATAAAGAAAATCAAATTAAAACGATAAGATTTATTGATTTAGAAAAACATTATGCGAACTTTAAACCGGCTAAGAAAAAAATTGATGAGATGTATAATAAAAATAAGGATTCACTCACAGAGGAATTTAAATCTATTCAATACACTGAAATAACACCACAGAGTTTGTCTGGAAATAGTGATTACGATGAATCTTTCTTTAAACAATTGGATATTTTAGAAAACAAAGTTTTAGATGGACAATCTTTTGAAGAAACTTCAAAAGAAAATAATTTTGAAGTTACTGTTTTTAAAGATATTAATAGAAATAAAAAAGATAGAAATAAAAAAGAAATTAAAAATTTATCAGATAATATTTTCAAAAAGATTTATTCGATTAAAAATGAAAAAACTCCTCAAGTTTTAAAGATTGATGGTAAATATTATTTAGCTGAAATAATTTCAATATTAAAAGAAAAAAAATCTATCAACGATCCAGATGTTGTAGAACTCATAAAAGCTCAATTAAAATTTAGATACAAAATTGAATTCAATTCTTCAATAGCAAAAGATCTAAGTCTAGGAGGTTTCGACGGAGTTAAGATAAAAAGTTTTGCAAAAAAAAATAATTTAGATTTAAGAAACTATGAAATCACCAATTTAAAACAAAATGAAATTTTTAGTGAAGGCATTATAAAAAGAATATTTGCAACTAAAGATGGTAGTGTTGATCTTATTACTGATAGTAATTTAACAAAAAATTTCTTAGTACTTGGAGTTAAAACTCAATATAAAACATTAGATAAAAAATCTAAACAGTTTGAGCAATATGAAGCAAAAGCCCGATTAAATTTAATAAACAATATCTTTAAAACGTACGATGAAGACCTTAATAACAAATACAAAGTTGAGCTCAATAAGAAAACGATCGATCGTGTGAAAAATTCATTTTAATGAAAATTAACTCTAGCTTAAATAAGTTTAGAAATAATCATATAAAAAAAAGGCATCAAATTTTATTTACTTCAAGAAAATGTAAAGACTATTTTAAGATAGAAAATTTATTTAAATTTTTACTAGCCGAAAAAAATAGTTTTATTTTTGAGTCTGTAGAAAAAGGACTAAAAAAAGGTCGTTACACCATTATAGGTCTAAATCCTGATAAAGTTTGGGATGTGAATAAAAAAACAATAACTATAAGCACTCCTAATAAAACAAAAAAAATAAAAGCAAAACCATTAGCTTTCATCAATAAATTGATTAATGATTTTGACATGAAAATTCCAAAAGAGCTTCCTAATATGTCCTCAATGCTTGTAGGTTATTTTTCTTATGACATAATACGTTATATAGAAAATATTCCTGATGGATGTAAAGATGATTTAAAAATTCCTGACATTAGAATATCTAGACCTAGAAATTTAGTCATTCATGATAATATAAAAAAGAAGATTTACTATATAGAAAATATTTATTCTGACTATAAAATTAAAAATTATAAAGAGTTTTATGAATCTATAATCAGTAAATTTAAATTATATGAAAATTATGAAAATATTAGGTTGCCAGAAGAATTTACCTATAAAAAAAATAAGAATTTAATAAAATCAAATACTTCAAAAAAACAATTTACATCTTTAGTAAAAAAAGCAAAAAAATACATAAAAAAAGGTGATATTTTTCAAGTCGTTATCAGTCAACGTTTTGAAAGAAAAATAGAAAAAAAGCCAATCGAGATTTACAATTTTCTGAGAAAATCTAATCCTTCTCCGTTTATGTTTTATTTTAATTACGAAAATTTTAATGTACTTGGAAGTAGTCCAGAAATTTTAGTTAGATTAAGAAAAAATAAAGTAACTATAAGACCTATTGCTGGAACTAGACCAAGAGGGAAAAATTTAAATGAGGATAAAAAATATCAAAAAGATTTGCTTAAAGATAAAAAAGAATTAGCAGAGCACCTTATGCTTCTTGACCTTGGTAGAAATGATGTCGGTAAGGTCGTTAAAACTAATTCTGTAAAAGTTACTGAAAAATTTAAAGTTGAAAAGTACTCACATGTCATGCATATCGTTTCTAATGTTGTGGGTAAGTTTAACAAAAAGTTTTCACTTTTTGAGACTTTATTATCTGGTTTCCCCGCTGGCACCGTCAGTGGAGCTCCTAAGATTAGAGCAATGGAAATTATTGATGAATTAGAGAAAAATAAAAGAAAATTATATGCTGGTGGTATTGGTTATTTTACTCCTAATAATGAATTTGATACATGCATCGCTTTAAGAACTGCTTTAATTAAAAACAATAAGTTATATGTACAAGCTGGTGCAGGAGTAGTTGCTGATAGTAAGCCAGAAAAAGAGTATGCTGAAACAATTAATAAAGCAAAAGCCTTAATGAAAGCCGTAGATTAAATGAGAATTTTATTAATAGATAATTACGATAGTTTTACATATAATTTATATCACTATATTGCAAAATATAAAAAAAAAGTAGACGTCATAAGAAATGACCAGATAGATTCAAAAAAAATTTTAAGAAGAAAGTATAACAAAATAGTAATTTCTCCTGGACCAGGAAATCCCGATCAAGCGGGCAATTGCTTGAGTATAGTAAAAGAGCTTTATAAAAAGATACCTATACTAGGAGTGTGTCTAGGACACCAAGTTATAGGCCAAGCTTTCGGTGGTAAAATTGTTCAAGCAAAAAATTTAATGCACGGAAAAACAAGTAAAATAAAACACAACAAAAAAGGATTATTTAACAATATTAAAAATAATTTTGAGGCTACAAGATACCATAGTCTTATAGTAGATCGAAAAAAATTTCCAAAAGACCTAATTGTAACTGCAGAGACCAAAAATAAAACTATTATGGGATTGATGCATAAATCCTATAATGTTCACGGTTTTCAGTTCCACCCAGAAAGTATAAGTACAAAAGAAGGGATGAAATTAATTCAAAATTTTATAACTAATTAATATGTCAAATCTAATCGAAAATTTAAAAAAAGAACAAAATCTATCATTTGCTGAAAGTAAAATGCTTTTTTCTGATTTAATGGAAGGAAAATATGATGAGAACGAAATAATTGAAATATTAGAAGCTTTAATTAAAAAAGGTGAAACTAAAGATGAATTAGCAGGTGGAATTTTTGTTTTAAGAGATAAAGCAAAAAAGGTAAATACTGATCACAATACAATAGATACTTGTGGCACAGGAGGAGACGGGCAGAATTCTCTTAATATATCTACAGCATCAGCAATTGTTTTGGCTAGCTTGGGCGTAAAAGTTGCAAAACATGGAAACAAAGCTGTTTCATCAAATTGTGGGTCAGCAGATGTTTTAGAAGCTCTAAACATAAATATTAATTTAGAACCTAAAGAAGTTGAAGCAAATATTAAGAAATTCAATTTTGCTTTTATGTTTGCCCCAAATTACCATTCAGCTATGAAATACGTTGGGCCTGCAAGAAAAAAAATGGCAAAAAAAACTATATTTAATTTAATTGGTCCTCTAAGTAGTCCAGCTCAAGTCAAGAGACAAGTAATTGGTGTTTATGATAAAAAATGGATGAGACCTTTTGCAGAAGCTTTAAAAGAAAATCTAGTTAAACACGCATATATTGTTCATAGTGAAGATGGTATGGATGAAATATCTCCTTTCGCCAAAACGAATATTGTAGAATTAAATGATAATAAAATAATTGAATTTACAATAGATCCAAAAGAACTTGGTTTGAATGTAAAAAATAAAAATAATTTAAAAGGTAAAAATGCTCCTTATAATGCATTAAAAACAATAGAAATCTTTAAAGGTCAATTTAATGAATTTTCAGCTGCTGTTTCTTTAAATGTAGCAGCTGGTTTAATAGTTGCTGGAGAAGAAAATGATTTTAAAAATGCATTTGAAAAAGCTTCTAAGCATCTATCATCTGGTGATGTTTTTCAACATTTAAATAAATTACAATCACTTTAATGACAAATATTCTCAAAAAGATTATAGAAGATAAAAAAGATACATTGAGTCTCATTAAAAGAGATAATTCCCTAAGCTCTATTGAAGAAAAAATAAAAAATTTAAATTTTTTTCTAGATTTTAAAGATACAATTAAAAATAATAAAGGTATTTCTTTAATCTCTGAAATAAAAAAAGCAAGCCCATCAGCGGGTATAATTGTTAAAGATTATAATCACTTGAATATTGCTAAAATTTATGTAGAAAGTGGTGCTACTTGTTTATCTGTTCTTACTGAAGAAAAACATTTTCAAGGTAAATTAGAGCATATTCAGGATATTAAAAATGAGTTAAAGATACCAGTTCTGGCTAAAGATTTTTTTATTGACCCATATCAAGTATCTTTTTCAAAAAGTTTTGGATGTGACTGTATCTTGATTATTATTGCTGCTCTTAATGGTAAACAGGCAGATGAAATTTATTCCGAAGCTTTAAGACACAACTTGTCTGTAATAGTAGAAGTTCATGATCATAAAGAAGCTGAAACAGCTCTTAAATATGATAGAGCATTAATTGGTATTAATAATAGAAATTTGAAAACTCTCGAAGTGTCAATAAATAATACAATATCTATTTTTGAAACTTTAAAAAGTCACAAAGAGCCACTAATCTCTGAAAGTGGTATCAAAAATGAAAATGATGCAAAATATATTTTTGAAAAGACGGGAATTAAAAACTTTCTTATTGGAGAATCACTTCTAAATTCTAACAATCCAAAGGATTTGATTAATAGATTTAATCAAATTGACCAATAAAATTGGGCTTTATAAAGCGTTGTAATTTAAATAGAACTTTTATAGAACATAGATGTACGAGGTTTGTTCTATGCTAACAAAAAAACAAAAAAACTTATTAATTTTTATTAATAAAAAAATTAGATCAACGGGTATTTCTCCTTCTTATGAGGAGATGAAAAATTCACTCAACCTAAAGTCGAAATCGGGTATACACAGACTTATTTCTGCTCTAGAAGAAAGAGGTTTTGTTAAGAGATTGGCACACAAAGCTAGAGCTTTAGAAGTGGTTAAATTACCTGAGAATGCTAGCGCCAATGATATTTTTAATACTTTTACACCTAGTGTAATTAAAGGTGGCTTAGATAAAAATAACAATAAATCTACAGACGTTTCTGTTTTAGGAAGTATAGCTGCAGGAACACCTATTGAGGCGATTCAACAAGAAGTTGATAGAGTTGCTTTACCAGAAGATTTACAAAACAATGGTGAACACTATGGTTTAAAAGTCAAAGGTGACTCAATGGTAGAAGCGGGAATTAATGATGGGGATACTGTAATTGTGAAAAAGACTTCTAATGTAGATAGCGGTCAAATCGCAGTGGTCCTAATCGATGATCAAGAGGCGACTTTAAAAAGAATTAGAAAAAAAGGGAATACTATAGCTCTTGAAGCTGCCAATCGTAATTACGGAACTAAAATATACGCGGCAAATAGAATAAAAATTCAAGGTAAACTTGTTTCTTTATATAGAAACTTTCATTAAAATAGTCTAATTAATTCAAATGTCTTTTATTTGTAGGTTTGCGCCCTCTCCTACTGGGCCTCTTCATGTAGGTGGTGTTAGAACAGCTTTATTTAATTGGCTTCTTGCTAAAAAAAATAAAGGTAAATATTTTTTAAGAATTGAAGATACAGATAAAGAACGATCTAAAGACGAGTTTATAAAACAAATAATTTCATCGTTAGCTTGGCTAGGTATAGAGCACGATGGTAAAGAATACATACAATCTAAAAATATAGACAAACACGTTGCTTTGGCTGAGGAACTTATAAAAAAAGGTTTTGCCTATGAATGCTATTGCTCAGAAGAAGAAATTAATGAACAAAAAGAAAAATGTAAAAAACAGGGTATTCCTTATGTTTATAATAGAAAATGGAGAGATGCTAAGGATCTTCAAATTCCTAAGGATGTTAAACCAGTTATAAGATTTAAAAGCAAAATTTCAGGTAACACAACAATAAAAGATTTAGTACAAGGAGATAGAAATATTTCAAACTCTACTATAGAAGATTTTATTATCTTAAGAAAAGATAAATCCCCTACTTATCAATTATCTGCAACCGCAGATGATCATGAAATGAAAATAACACACGTCATAAGAGGTGATGACCATATGATAAATTCATTTAAACAAAAACAAATATATGAAGCAATGGGATGGGACGTTCCTAATTTTGCTCATATACCATTAATACATAGTGAACAGGGTAAAAAACTTTCAAAAAGAGATAACGCTTCTACACTGGAGGGATATGTAAAAATTGGAATTATTTCAGATGCTTTGAGAAATTATTTATTAAGATTAGGATGGTCTTACAAAGATAAAGAGATTTTTACTAAACAAGAAAGTATAGATTTATTTGATTTAAGTGGTGTTGGTAAATCTCCTTCAAAACTTGATATGAATAGAATTTATTCTATAAATGAAACATACATAAAAACGATTGATGAAAAGGATTTATTTAATTTTTTCAAAGAATATGTGTCAAAATACAAAAAACCAATTGATCAATTAAAAGAGGGTATCCTCTTAAAATCGATGAGTTTTTTAAAGAATAAAGCAAAAACCTTAGAAGATATTTGGATCAATGCTCAGTACATTATTAATGATAAGGTTGAGATTGGCTCAGATGATAAGAAGCTTATCGACGAATTATCTAAGAAAATAATAAAAGATTTTGTAGCTGAGTATGAAAAACTTTCTTCATTATCAAGAGAAACTTTAGAACCTATAATTAAATCTTTAATTGATAAGCATAAAACTAACTTTAAAGGTATAGGACAACCTTTAAGAATAGCATTAGTTGGTTCAAAATATGGACCTGGGCTTTACGATGTTATTTTATCCTTAGATAAAGCCGAAGTAGTTAAAAGGATAAATCAAATTTAAATGAAAGTAGCCGTATCTTTCAGAACAAGAAAAACATCCATTTTTGATAAAAAATTAAATACTCCTTTTAAAATAAGCAGGTCAAAATTTTTCAATTTTCTGAGTTGTAAACGATGTTTTTATTTAGATCGTGTAAAAGGATTAAAAGAACCTTCTATGCCTGGATGGGCTTTAAACATTGCAGTAGATGAACTATTAAAAAAAGAATTTGATTTATATAGAAAAGAGCAAAAACCTCATCCAATTATGATTAAAAATAATTTAAACTTTGTGCCTTATCAGCACAAAGATTTAGATACATGGAGAAATTCGTTGAAAGGTGGAATTTCATATTTACACGAAAAAACTAATCTTATTATTCACGGTGGTATAGACGATGTTTGGTTTGATTTAAATGAAAAAAAATTAGTTGTTGTAGATTATAAGGCTCAATCATCAAATTATCCTGTAACCGTTGCTTCTTATCTCAATACAGAGTGGCATCTTAGTTATAAATTACAAATGGATATTTATGTTCATATCTTGAGAAAAATGAATTTTGAGGTGTCAGATCAAACATTTTTTTATGTTTGTAATGGAGAAAAAACTAATGATAAATTCGATAACAGAATAGATTTTAAAACAGCTTTGATACCCTATCGTGTTAACACATCATGGATTGAAGAAAAATTAATTGAAATGAAAGATATTTTAAATCTAGATAAACCACCTGAAATTGAGAAGGCTTGTGAAAAATGTGCTTATTTAGAAGGTGGAAAAAAATTTTAATTTATCGACTATTGTTTTCATCATCACTGTTTGATGATTGATCTGTATTCTCCGGTTGAGATTCTTCCTGAGTATTTTCTGTATCAGTTTCCTCTTGAGTTTGTTTTTCAGGTTCTGGTTCTGGTTCTGATTCAGGTGTAGGATCTGGTTCTGGTTCAGGCTGACTCGACTGTTGTCTGCCTACATCAGCTGCTGATTGTGCTTCTGGTTCCCTTCTCATAAAGAAATAAGCTCCTGCCGCAATTACAGCTATTGCTCCTAAAATATAAAGAATTAAATTTAACCAACTTGTTCCCTCTTCCTCTAAGTCCGTATCCTCCTCAGTTGACTCAAGTTCTGGTTCTTCTGGTTTTGCTTCTTGTTCTTGTGGTTGTGTTTGATTAACCTCTTCTTTTGGTTCAGGTTCTTTTACAGGTTCAGGCTTTGGTTCAGGTTCAGGCTCTGGTTCAGGTTCAGGTACAAGTTCTGGTTCTGGTTCTGGTTCTGGTTCTGGTTCTGGTTTGATTTCTGGCGGCGGAATTACCACTTCTTCGGTTTTGATAACTTCTGTTTCCGCTACTTCGTCTTCTTTTGGTTTAGGAGAAATTACACCAGTAGCAACTAAAATAGCTCCAATGCCGAAAACAATAATAAAATCCATATGATCACTATATTTTATTAATAAATAATTACTATTATATAATCTGAAGTATATGTACGATTTGGGATGTTGTGGATATTTAACTTTTTAAAGCTAATAAGTGGTGCTTTATACTCTCAGATAAAGCAAGCAAATCATAACCACCCTCTAAAAATGAAATTACTCTGCCTTTTGAATGAATGTTAGCCAAATCAACAATTTTTTTTGTAACTTTATAAAAATCCTCTGATTCTAAATTTAAACTAGCTAAAGGGTCTCTTGTGTGAGCATCAAATCCTGCAGAAATTAAAATTACTTCGGGTTTAAATTTATCAATTGGTTTTAAGATTTTTTGATCAAAAATTTTTAAAAATTCTTTTCCTTGCATGCCAGCTTTTAAAGGAGCATTAAATATATTTCCTACCCCATTTTCATCTTCTGATCCAGTCCCTGGAAATAGGGGAAATTCGTGAGAGGAAGCATAAGCAACTGTTTCATCGCCGTAAAAAATCTCTTGAGTACCATTTCCATGATGAACATCAAAATCTATTATAGCAACTTTATTAATGTTATATTTCTTTTGAAGATATCTGGCGGTGACTGCAATATTGTTTATAAAACAAAAACCCATGGCCTTGATGGTTTCGGCATGGTGACCAGGAGGTCTTACAGCACAAAAAATCCTTTCATTTTTTTTCATTAAATCATCTGCTGCCGCTATACCGGCTCCACAAGATCTAAGGATAGCATTTTTACTATTTGAACAAAGTATAGTATCGGCATAAGGTTCTTTTTCAACACCTATCAGACCTGATTTAGGTATATTAGAAAATATCTTTTCAATATGTATTATTGGATGTACTAAAGATACAATTTTTATATCAGCAAGAGGAGCATCTACAAAGTTAATCTTTAAATCCTTAATTTGTTTTATTGACTCTATGATTGTTTCTAATCTTTCTTTTCTTTCTGGATGATTGAATCCATTGTCTTTTAATAAACATTCAGGGTGAGTATAAACTAACATTAAAGGAATTTATTTAGTGATAAACTCGCTAATTCAGAGGAAGATCCATTTATCTTTAATTTATCTAAGGTAGTTTTTATTTTTTTCAACTGATTATTAATTTTATTTGGATCGTTTAAAAAGGAGCTTACATAATTAAAAATATTTTTAGGATTACAGTTAGATTGAAGTAATTCTGGAATGATTTCTTCATCGGCGGCAAAATTAATAATATTTGCGTATTTTGTTTTAACGAGATTTTTTATTATTAAAAAATTTATAAAGTTCATTTTATAGAGAATAATTGAAGGTATTTTAGCGTTGCAAATCTCAAGAGAAACCGTTCCTGACTTTGATACAGCAAAGATAGATTTTTGCAATATATGTGATTTAACTTTGTCATCGCTGACTATTTCACAATTGATTAATTCACTTTGTTTTACAAAAAACTCAATAAATTTAGAATATTCTTTTGTTGAATGGATCACATAAGTAATATCATTATATTTTTTATTCATTAATTTTATGAAGTCTAATAATATAGGCATTAAAACACTTATTTCTGATTTCCTGCTTCCTGGAAAAACAGATATCAGTGCTTTATTCTTTCCTATTACTTGATTTATATCTATTTTGTCTCTTTCTTTATTTTGTAAAAGAGGATGTCCTACAAATTCACAACTTATATCTTCTTTTTCAAAATATTCTTTTTCAAAACTAAATAACAATAAAATATGGTCTAAAAATTTTTTAATTTTCTTTACTCGACCTTCTCTCCATATCCAAACTTGTGGAGCTACATAATGTATTGTTTTTATCTTGGAATTCATCTTTTTTATCTTTTCTGCAACTCTCAATGTAAAATCTGGACTATCAACTGTAAATAATATGTCTGGATTATAGTCTATAATAGCTTTTGCAGTTTCGTTTATTTTTTTATTTATCTTAAACAAATTTAAAATCACATTCGTAAAACCGAGATAAGTTATTTCTTTAAGATTATAAATAGACTTAATTCCTAGCGATTGTAGATTCTCACCTCCAACTGATAAAAACTCAACATTTGAATTTATTTTCTTTAAATCTTTAATTACTTCTGATGCTAATTTATCTCCAGATGCTTCTCCTGTTAGTATAAAAATTTTTTTCATTTATACATTCTCCATAGTTCGCCGTTATCAGATAATAAGTAAAGATCACCAGTTTCATTTTCTATCTTAATATCTCTAATCCTTCCGATATTCCCGCTAAAAATAATTTCTTCATTTAAAAACTTCTCATTTTTAAATTTTATTTTTCTTAACGACTGGTCTTTAAGTGAGGTAACAAGAGCATCACCATTCCATTCTTTGAATCTATTTCCTTTATATATAGTCATTGCACTAACTGCTATTGAGGGTACCCAGTATTTAATGGCTTTAGTAAACCCTGGTTTCCATTTAGGACCGATCTTAGTGCCAGAATAATTAGTTCCACCCCAACCTAATATTTTCCACCCATAATTTTCTCCAAATTTTGCAACTCCAAACCAATCTCCTCCCTTTGCCCCGTGATTTGATAAGTAAATTTTATTGTCAAAAGGAGAAAGTGCCATACCTTGTGGGTTTCTAACCCCTATTTGAAAAATTTCTGGTAACCAATTTTTTTTATCCTTATATTTTGGATTGTCTTTTGGAACAGATCCGTCAAGATTAATTCTAATGATACTTCCAGGATGTTTCGTAAAATCTTGTGCAATCATACCCTGTCCTCTTTCTCCAGCAGTTATATATAAGTGATTATTTTTTATAGCTAATCTTGAACCAAAGTGATAACCAGAGTCGATTGGTGGTTCAGCTCTAAAAATATTATTAAAATTTATTTTACTTTTATCAAAGCTGCCTTTTGCAACGGATGTACTAGTTTTCCAATTACCTCTATTTTCAGAATAGGAAACATACACTTGATTATTATTATATAACACATCTAACAATCCACCCTGGCCCAGACTAATAAGAGATAAATTGTGTTGTATTTCGTTTATGTTCTTATTCTTTAAATTTAAAGTTAATAATTTACCTGTTTTTTCAGTAATTATGACATTGTCTCTGTTAATAAACGATAAACTCCAAGGTTTATTTAGACCGTCAAAAATCTTTTCAAACTTTAAATCTGAAGAATATAAATTTGTAAAATTAAATAAAAATAAAAAGATAATTAATTTTTTCATTTTACTATAATAAACATCTTATTTTTGTTAGCGAAATTAATGCATTTTTTTCTTTCTAAAAAAACATTTTTTTTATCTTTTAGAACAATTCCCTTAAGTCCTGCTAGTTTACATTGCCTCAGAGTTTTTAGACCGACTGTTGGTAAATCAATTCTTAAATCTTGTCCTTTTTTTGGAAACTTAACTAAAACACCTTGATTTTTGAGCCTTTTATTTTTACATTTTTTAAGCATTGCATGAGTGCCGCCACTCCCTTCGATAGCAATTATTTTCTTTTTTCTAACTATTGTTCCTTGACTAAAAGAATATTTACCTAATCTATTTAAGGTTTGTATGGCTTTATTAATATCAATTTTATCCTCTTTATTAGGTTTTATTCTGGAGTGATTTCCTTTTTTTAAAGAAAGTTCAGGATTAAAGACTAAAGAACTAATAGTTTTAATTCCTTCATATTTTAGAATATTTATTATTTCTTTTAAAATAGCCGCATCTCCAATTTTAGATTTTTTTATTATTCTAGGCATATAATAAACTCCTTTTAAATCTAGTCGTAGTTTAGTAAATCGAGGTTTTTTAACCTTTCCTGCGAATAAAACTTTTCTACATTTATTTTCAATTAGAATATTAATTATCTTTCCAAACTGTCCAAGAGAAACAGAGTGAGAATTTCTATCTTTTTTGAAATTCTTATTTTTTGTTAAATCAATAATAAGATATTTTTTTTTTCTTTTTATCTTTTTTAAAATTTGTTTTGGGAAATCTGTTTCTCCAAATATAAGCCCTATCATAATTAACTTAACTCTTTGGTGAACAGATTGGTCTTTTTTTATCTTTTTCTATAAAAGCAATCATCTCGTTTACTAATTTATTGCCTTTATGTTCACCGTTAATTTTATTTAAATTTTCATGAAAATTTTTTGAAGCAAAAATTTTTTTATAGGCTTTACTTAATCCCAAAATCTGTTGGTTGTCATATTTTTTTCTTCTTAAACCAATTAGATTAAGTCCCTGTAAATAATTTCTATTACCAATTGATAAGCCGAAAGGGATGACATCTTTTAAAACTCCTGTCATTCCTCCGATCATTGCTAATCGTCCAATTCTTGTAAATTGTTGTACAGCAGAATTTCCTCCAATTACTACTGAGTCTTCAATAGTTACATGGCCTCCTAAAGGAACATTGTTTGCTATAATTACGTTATTGCCAATTACACAATCATGAGCTACATGAGAAGAAATCATTAAAAGACAATTATTTCCTATAATGGTTTTTAATTTATCTCCTGCTGTTCCAGGATTGATTGTTACATATTCACGTATTATGTTATTTTCTCCTATCTCTAGACTATTTTTTTCACCTTTAAATTTTAAATCTTGTGGCTGGGTTCCAATTGAAGCGAATGGGAAAATTTTAGTTCCTTTTCCGACTTTAGTGTTTCCTTCAATGTGGACATTGGATATTAGCTCAACATTGTCATCTAATATTACGTTCGGGCCAATATTGCAAAATGGTCCTACTTTAGCTTTAGATGAAATTTGAGCTTTTGAGTCTACGACACTTGATTTATGTATCATCATTTTTTATCTACTATAGTTGCCGACCACTCTGCATCAGCCATTTTCTGTCCTTCTACTTTAGCTACACCTTTATATTTCCAAACTCTGCCATGAGATCTTATAGCTTCTATTTCTAAATGTAGTTCACAATCAGGTATAACTGGATTTCTAAATCTAGCTTTGTCTACGCTCATTAAATATACTAATTTATTTGCGTATTCTTTTGGATCTATACCATGAGCTGTTAAAGCTGCTGCTGCTTGACCAAAAGCTTCTACAATTAAAACACCTGGCATTACTGGCTGTCCTGGGAAATGACCTTGAACATAAAAACCATCTTTCTTAACATGCATTACAGCAGTTGCAGATTTAAGGGGAACTATCTTGGTTAGTTTATCTATTAATAGCATTGGCTGCCTATGGGGTAGCAAGCTTTCTATCTTTTTTTTATCTATTTCAGTCTCACTCATTTTTTTTTATTATCTAAAAATTCTTTAAGTGGTAAAGCTGGATAACCCATTACAATTTGATTATCTTCAATATCTTTAACGACACCGCTGCCACCTCCAATTTTAACATTATTTCCTATGGTTAAATGTCCAGAAATTCCTGCTTGACCACCTATAGATACATTGTTGCCAATAGTTGAACTTCCTGCAAAACCAACTTGACCTGCTATCATACAATTAGATCCAATCTTAACATTGTGAGCAACGTGAACTTGATTATCTAAGTAGGAGTTAGTTCCTATTTCTGTATCATCTATGGAGCCTCTATCTATAGTGCACCCCGATGCAATTTCTACATCATTGTTAATTATAACTCTACCAATATGTGGAAATTTGAAATTTTTATTTTTAATAGGTATAAAACCAAATCCTTTTAAACCTATTTTACATCCATCTTGTATCACTACACTATCACCTATTATTGTATTCTTTAAAACTACATTTGAACCAACTACACAGTTTTTCCCAAGTATTACATCGTGCTCTATTATCGAATTTGCACCAATTAAGGTATTTGTACCAATTTTTACATTTTTACCAATTAAAACATTGTTACCAAACTTTACACTCTTAAATTTCAACTTTGAGGAAACTTTAAGAGACATATCAGGATAATCAATATCAGCCAAAGGATAAATCTTTTTCAGGATTTTAGCTAATTCAAAAAGAACACTTTTAACTATTATTTTTTCAGTTGTAGATGGCAAAAACTTCTCAAGATTTGAAGTAGTAATACAAGCAGAGGCTTTGGTTGAAGAAGCAAAAGATTTGTATTTAATTGAGTCAAAAAATGTTAAATCATTTTTTTTAGATTTTTGAAGTGTTGAAATAGTGTCTATTTTGAAATTTTTTTTAACCTCTGGAAAAAAATTTTTAATTAAAATGGATTTTTCTTTTTTAAAAAAAAAAGGTAATTTCATTAATTAAATCAATTTAATTTTATAGATTTAAGATTTTTATTCAATAAATCAGTTATCTCTTTGGTAATATCCAAATTTTCATCAGCTAATAATATACTTTTTTTATCTAGCACAATTCTAATCTTTTTTTCCTTCATATAATCTTTTATTATTGGATTAAGATTTTTTAAAAGCTCTATTCTAGCTTTGCTTCTTTGTTTTGCTACAGTGTCTAGAAGTTTATCTCTTTCTTTTTGCAAAGATGAAACTTTTTCTCTTAATGCGTTAACTTTTTTTTTATATTCTTCTGCTGAAACTAATTTTTTTTGTTGAATAATTTTTTTTTCTTCTTCTTGTATTAATTTTTCTTTATTTTTTAAATTTTTAATTCCATTGTCTAATTTTTTTTTCAAAAATAGTTGAGCATCTTTACCTGCTTTGCTTTCATTTAATACGTACTTAAAGTCTACGTAATGAGGATATTGAGCAAACGAAAAACTTTGTGAATTAAAAAATATGAATACTATTAAAAATATTTTGTATTGTAGTTTCATGTTAAAAAGTAGTTCCTAAATTAAAATTAAAGCTTTCTGTTACGTCTGTTGATGCCTTTGATAAATTAGTAGATAAAGTAAAGTTCATAGGTCCTAATGGGGAATTCCAGTTCATAATGCCACCCGCTGAAGATCTTATTTTGTTACTGTCATCTATGGTAGAGTCATAATCAACACCCCACACATTTCCAAAGTCTAAGAAAAACCCAAAGTCTGTGTTTGTTGACTCAGGTAATAAGTTGGGTAAATTTGCCTCAAAATTTAAAGCAGCTGCGTAGTTTCCGCCTATATGATCTTTACCATCCAAAGGTCCAACTTTTCCTTTTTCAAAACCTCTTAACCTTCTTGAACTTAATCCTCTTCTTTTACTTAACCTTACATCATCTGAACCTAGGCCATTAATTGCTGAAATAAAAAATTTACCTGCTCCAATAACATCCTCTGTTAAAGTTTTGTAAGAACTCACTGAAAAAGTATTTGCTATAAAAGATTTGTCAGCGTAAATCGGTAAGCTCTGGTTAAAGCTAATTATTGAACCTTCTGTAGGCATAAAAGATCTATTTCTTTTATCAAATGAAAATCCATAATTACCTGAAATCTCATTAAAAGTACCTGCTTGTTTTTTTAAGGATGCACTTGCACTATCTAAAGTTTGTAAATCATCGTGTGTCGCATCTATACCTAATGATGTATAAACATCTTTATATTGTTCAAATGTTGTATTAATACCTGCGCCCATTATTGTATTTTCATAGCCTTGATCTGGCATGTCATTGTTAGAACTTGTAACGTAATAATTTAAGGCATTTCCTAAAAAGTCATAATTTGGATCAGTGTAATTCAAAGTACCTTTAAGAGAGTCCTGGTCTATTTCAATTTCAAATCCAACATTTTTTCCTTCACCTAGGTAATTATTTTCTTGGACATTAAACATAAAACTACCACCATTTGTACCTATACCAGCTCCTGCACTTACTTCACCCGTTGGTTTTTCTTCAACTATTATATCAATAGTTTTTAAATTTTTTTCTGACCCATCTGTTATATTGTAATTTACTTTTTTAAATATATTTCTAGACCTTATATTAGACACTGATTTATCTAACCCTAAGTTTGTAAAAGGATCTCCTTCGTCTAGTTCCATTTCACTTCTGATAACTGACTCATTGGTTATATTATTTCCAAGTATATTGATTCTCTCAACTAAAACTTTTTCTCCCTCATAAATATTAAATTTAATTACAATTGAGTCGTTCTCGATAATTTCTTCAACGTTATGTTCTATAAATTGAAGATTATTTCTTTCAATAAGTTCATCTACGCTATCTAATAGTTTTTTAATTTTAAAAGGTGAATAATAAGAACCAATTACTTTTTGATATTCTTTATTTAATGGAAAAAATATATTCTTATCTATAACTGGGTCAGCATTAGTCATAATCTTTTTAATCACGTATCTATTCCCAGCGTCTATTGAATAAATTAACTCAATATTTCCATCTTTGTTGATTAATTCTGCGGAATTAGATTTAATTTGAACATCATAATATCCTATAGACTTATAATAATTTGCTAATAGTCTAATATCCATATTAATTAAGCTTTGATTAAATTTTGTATTTCTTGTGATTACTTTCCAAAATTTATGCTCTTCACTGGCTACAATATCTCTTAATCTTTTATCTCTAACTTTTTTATCTCCTATAAAGGTAATTTTTGATATTCTAGTTGCTTTACCTTTTTTTATTTCAAAAATTAAATCTAAATTTGCTTCATCTACTTTTCTTATTTTCGTTTCTACTTCTGTAAAATTAAATCCGAGAGAGGCGTAAAGCTGTTTAATAATTTCTACATCTTTAGCTATATTAATTTTTATATATGATTCTTTTTCTTTTGAGTTCATTAATTTTGTAATTTGCTCTTTATATTTTTTACTAGGTTCTCCTAAAATAATTAGTTGATTAATGACTGGGTGTTCTATTAAATTGATAGTTAATATATTGTTATTTAATTGGATCTTTACATCTTCAAAAAAATTTGTTGAAAATAAATTATTTAAAATTCTGTTTAAATCTTGTTCGCTGTAATCTTGATTTACTTTTATATCACCATATATCTTTATAGTTTCATCACTAACTCTATTATTTCCAGAAATATCGATTTTCTTAACCACTTCTGAGAAAGCTGTCGAAGTGTAAAAAAGACTTAATATAATAATAACTAATAATTTACGCATTTTTATATTTAATTTTTTTATAAACTGTATTTCTTGACCATTTATCAATTTGAAGTATTTGGTTTATACTTTTAGGCTCTTTTATAGCATATTTTTTATAATTTCTATCGTTTAGAACCTGCAATAAGTACTTGTAAAAGGTGTTAAAACTTATTTTTTCTTTCAAAAATTGATCAACTAATATTTCATTAGCTGCATTGATGATAATTGGAGTTGAAAAATACTCATTTATTCTATTTTTTAGTTTTATAATCGGGAACCTTTTTTTATCAACTTTTGAAAAATTTAATCCTTTAAAAAAAAATGAGTCTTTATTTTTTTTGGGCTTAAATATACTGTCTATCGTAAAATTTTTATCAAAAATTGCGTTAGCTAAAGGAATTATCATGGTAGTTTCATGATAGATAAATTTATACAGTCCATTATTAAATTCAATAATAGCATGAACCAAAGACTCAGGGTGTACTACTATATCTATCTTTTTTTGATTTATTGAAAATAATTTGTTTGCTTCAATAACTTCTAAAATCTTGTTCATTAATGTTGCAGAGTCTACTGATATTTTTTTCCCCATTTTCCATTTAGGATGTTTTATAGCTTGATGTGGTTTAACTTTTTTAAAATCTTTATACTTATGCTTTAAAAAAGGACCACCTGAAGCTGTAAGATAAATTTTTTTGACATCTTTTATATTGGAGTTTTCTAGAAGTTTCATTATAGAGAAATGTTCAGAGTCAACTGGAATAATCTTGGTACGATTTTTCAGTGCAGCTTTTTTTATTAAATTCCAACCGCAAATAATTGACTCTTTATTTGCTATCAAAATTTTTTTACTTTTTTTAATGAGTTGAATAGTTGGGTTAAGTCCAGCTATACCAGGTATAGCAGCAACGGTTATATCCGATTTTTTAAAGTAATTTTTTTTATCCTCAAAATTTTTTATAATTTTTATTTTTTTCCGTTTAAACTTTTTTTTAACTTTTAAATATATTGACGGATTATTTACTAAAAAGACTTTTGGTTTAAATTTAGCTATTTGTTTGCAGATCAATCCATAATTTTTATTTGCAGCTAAAATATTTACATCAAAAAATGAATTTTTTTTATTAACAATTTCTAAGACAGTTTTGCCTATTGATCCTGTTGATCCAAGAATTGAAATATTCTTTTTCATCTTAATATATAATTAATAAAGATAAAAATCCTATAGGAATACCCAATAACAATCCATCAATTCTATCTAAAACACCACCATGTCCAGGTAAAAAGTTTCCAGTATCTTTTAAAAAAGATTTTCTTTTCATGTAAGAAAAAAGTAAATCACCTGCTTGACAACCTAGCGACACAACTGTTCCAATAATTAAAATATAGAATTCAAAGTTTTTAGTTAAGAAAAAGATTGATACAGATATAAATATACAAGAGAATATTATTGAACCAATAGCGCCTGATATTGTTTTTTTTGGACTTATTTTTGTGAGTTTAGGGCCTTTAAAAAATCTTCCACAAATGAAGCCTCCTATATCTGAAGCAACGCAAGTGAATAGAATTATAAAAATTAAAACCTTAAGGTATAGTGATGAAGAAAAATTTAAAAATAACGTACAAAAATAAAATATATAAACGATAAAAAAACAATTTAATAAAAGTTTACTCACTCTGAATTTTTTAAGAATAATTTTTGTCATTCCATAAAATTCTAAAATTGCAAATACCGCAGCAATTAATAAAACATAACCTAAAATATAATTATTTATAAATGAAATAAACAAAAGTGAAAATAGTATTATTGAAGTAGTTATCCTTTTCTTTAAATTTTTTTTCATATTATATTGAACCAAAATTTCGTTTTACTCTTTTAAAATCAATTATAATTTTCTCAAAATCGTTAATTTTAAAATCAGGCCACAATTTATTGATAAAGTATATTTCTGTATATGCAAGCTGCCATAACATAAAGTTACTTAACCTTTTACGGCCTCCAGTTCGTATAAGAATGTCAGGATTAGGTAGATTTTTTGTGTAAAGGTTTTTACTTATAGATTGTAAGTTTATTTTCTTTTTGGATTTTTTGCATGCGTTAACAATTTCATCTCTTGATCCATAATTTATTGCTAAATTAACAATTATCTTTTTATTTTTTTTTGTTTTTTTAATAGACTCTTTTAATGATTTTTTGATTTTAATAGGTAAAATATTAATTTTTCCTATTATATTTATCTTTATACCGTTAAGAACAACTCTATTTAACTCCTGATCAAAATATTTGATTATTAAATTGAATAAAAAATTAATCTCAGATTTTGGTCTTTTCCAGTTCTCAGTAGAAAAAACATAAAAAGTTATTATCGGAACTTTTAATTTTATTGATTTTTCGACAATTTTTTTTACTACTTCTACACCTTTAAAATGACCAAAGTTTCGCCCTTTATTCTTTTTTTGACCCCACCTACCATTACCATCCATAATAAAGGCAACGTGGTTGAGCTTGTTCATATCTGTAATATCTCTTTTTCTTTATCTGTTAAAATTTTATCTATTTTTTCTATGTTTGTATCTGTTAGTTTTTGAATAGATTTTTCGAATATTTTATTTGAGTCTTCTGAAATTAATTTGTCTTTAAGCAATTTCTTTAACTCTTCATTGGCTTCTCTTCTAATGTTTCTAATAGAAACTTTCCCTTTTTCTCCCATGTTTTTCAATACTTTGATAAGCTCTTTTCTTCTTTCCTCTGTGAGATCAGGCACTCTTAATCTTACAATTTGTCCGTCTACTTGAGGGTTTATACCCAACTCTGATTTTTGTATTGCTGAATCTATTAATGCTACGTTTGCTTTATCCCAAACTTGTATTGATATCATTCGAGCTTCGGGAACACTTACAGTTGCAAGCTGCTCAATAGGCATTAATTGCCCATATACATCAATTTTAATTGTATCAAGCATGCTAGGATTAGCTCTGCCTGTTCTTAAAGTAGAAAGATCTTTTTTTAGAGATTGAATACTCTTATCCATTTTTGATGAATAGTTTTTCTCGTTAAACTCTGAACTCATCTTTACACTCCCTCACCAACTTTATATCTAATAAAATCTATAACTTGTACTTCATTATCAACTTTATTTTCTTTTAGTATATCAGAGACTTTTTTTTTGGGGTCCATAATCCAAATTTGATTTAAAAGAGTGTTATCATTGATAAATTTAGCAATTTTTCCTTTAGATATTTTTTCTGCCATTTCGGCTGGTTTACCGGAATTTGTTATTTCAGCTTTTATAATTTCAAGTTCTTTATCTACCGTTTCTTTTTTTAATTTATCTTTGTCTATCGCTAGAGGATTAGAAGCAGCTATATGCATGGCAATTTTTGTTCCAATTCCATCATTCTTACCCTTTTTAATACCTTTTAATTTAACAATAGAAATAATTTTACCTATGTTGCTTTCAATCGATGAATGAACATAATAAAAATTTAAACCAACTTTATTGTCAAAAAAATGTGATCTTCTTATAGTAATTTTTTCTCCTATCTTTGCTATTAAGGAAACGAGACTATCTTTTACTAATTCACCGTTTTTCATTTTTGACCCATTTAGTTTATCTAAATCACCTTTATTTAAAAAATTTAATTCAGATAGCTCTTTACAGAAAGAAATAAAATCTTTATTTTTTGCTACAAAATCTGTCTCACTATTAACCTCAATTATTGAAACTTCATTTTCATTTTCATTTACTAAAGCTAATCCCTCTGTAGCAGTTCTACTCATTTTTTTTGAGGCTTTTGCTATTCCTTTTTTTCTTAAAAATTCTATTGATTTTTCTATATCACCTTTATTTTCATCTAGAGCTAGTTTACAATCCTTAAAGCCTACCCCAGTTAATTCTCTTAACTTTTTGATGTTATCTAGTAAATTCTTATCTGACATTTGGATATAGATCGAAATTATTTTTTCTTTATATCAGTTTTGTCTTCTGATTTTTTTTCTTCTTTATTATTTGTAGACTTAATAAATTTTTCTGCATCTTTAATAGTATCTTTGAGCAAATCACAGTAAAGATTGATTGATCTTCTAGCATCATCATTTCCAGGAATAGGAAAGTCTATACCTGATGGATCAGAATTTGTATCTAACACAGCTATAATTGGTATCTTTAATTTTTTAGCCTCCGCGACTGCTAGTGATTCAATGTTAGTGTCTATAATGAATATTAATTCAGGAGTTTTTTTCATTTCAACAATGCCTCCTAGGGATCTTTGTAGTTTTTCTTTTTCTTTACCAAATTTTAATATTTCTTTTTTTGTAAAACCAATATTTTCTTTAGACAATTGTTCATTTAGCTTCTTAAGTCTTTTAATTGAATTTTGAATAGTATTCCAATTAGTTAACATACCGCCTAGCCATCTGTAGTTAACAAAAAATTGACCTGTTACTTTTGCTAAGTCGCTTACTTGTTCTGAAGCTTGTTTTTTTGTAGATACAATTAATATTTTTCCTCCAGAAGAAATAGTTTTATGAACTTGAACTAAAGCATTTTTTAGAAATTCTACTGTTTGAGTAAGATCGATTATATGAATTGAATTCTTTTCCCCAAAAATAAATTGTTTCATTTTTGGGTTCCATCTAAGTGTTTTATGACCCAGATGTACTCCAGCTTCTAATAATTGTTTTATGTCGACCTTAGGTACGTTCATATTTTTTCCGGTTAATCCACCACAGCTACTCCAAACTTTGGACCGGGAGGGCATTGCCCTAAAAACTGTGTGCGAAATTAATCACTGATATATATAACCAAGGTAAAAAATCAACCATCTAAACAGTTATTTTTTTAACATAATCCTTATTTTTCATTACTTTAAGCTGATTAAAATCAAATTTTCTAGTGTTTTGAAGGTTATAGTGAATTTTTTGATTTTTCTTATTTATGATTAGACTTATTTCGGTTTGGCCTGATTTAGTTAACATTTTTTTGATCTCATCTAAATTATAGTTATCTTTTAGTTCTATAGTTACCTTCGTATAAGGTTTACTAATTATATCATCTAAACTTAGTATTTTTCTAAGGTTTATTCTTCTTTTAGAAATATCTGTTATTGATTTATCTTTTTGCAAGGTCAAAACAAAGGACTCTGACTCTTTTATCTTGTCTCTATTATTGACCAAAATGTCAGCAAATAAAAATAATTCAAATTCTCCTTTATTATCACTAAATTTTACTATCGCAAAAGGAGTTCCTTTAGCGCTTTTTTTTTCTTGAATAGACATAATTGTACCTGCAACTAAAGCTTCACTTTCATTATTATTTTGAAAATCTTTATAGGGAATTATTTTCAAATGTTCGAAAATTTCATTATATTCATTTAAAGGATGGTCCGAAATATAAAATCCTAAAGATTTGAACTCTTCTAGTAAAAGTTCTTTTTTTGTCCATTTGTTCGCAGGGAGATAATCAAAATTTTCCTTATGATTATCGTTCTCGGTAAATAAATTTGTTTGATTGTTTAGTCTATCATCATTTACATTTTTAATTTGTTGAATTATTTTAGGTATAGAATTTAAAATTTTGTTTCTATCTTGATCGAATTCATCTAATACTCCTGCTTTAACTAAACCCTCTAACTGTAACTTATTTACATCCTTAGCATCTACACGATAAATAAAATCAGTTAAAGATTTGAATTTACCATTTTTTTTCCTCTCATTTACTATATTAGATATGGCTTCATACCCTACATTTTTGATAGCTCCTAGACCATAATAAATTGTATTTGTTTCAGCTTTAAACTCTGCAAAGCATTGATTTATAGCTGGCCTTACAATTTTAATTTTTAATCTTTTAAGTTCTTCTACAAATTCTCTGAGTTTTGAAGTATTTGTTAGTTCAGTGGACATAGTTGCGGCTATAAAATCTTCTTTATAATATGTTTTTAAAAATGCTGTTTGATAGGCAATTAAAGCATATGCCGCTGCATGGCTTTTGTTAAAACCATATTGAGCGAAGGGCTCTATTTTAGTAAAAACAAAATTTGCCACATCTTTGTTAATACCATTTTTAATAGCACCATTAATAAATCTTTCTTTTTGTTTATCTAATTCAGCTTTTTTCTTTTTACCCATAGCCCTTCTTAAAATATCAGCTTCACCAGCAGTAAAACCTGCTAATGTTTGCGCAATCTGCATTACTTGTTCCTGGTAAATTATAATTCCATAAGTTGGTTGTAATATTTTTTCTAAAGTTTGGTGAATATAATCAGGTTTTTTGATACCATTTTTGCAATCATTGTATACTGGTATATTACTCATCGGCCCTGGTCTATAAAGTGCCACTAGAGCAATAATATCATCAAACCTATTAGGTTTCATTTGTTTGATAGCTTCTCTCATGCCTGTACTTTCTAACTGAAACAATCCTGTAGTTTCACCAGTTGATAGTTGGCTGTAAACCTTTTCATCCTCAAGACTTATTTTACTTATATCTAAATCTATCTTTTTTGCTTTTAATCTTTTTAAAGTTTTGTCAATTACAGTTAGGGTTTTTAAACCAAGTAAATCAAATTTTACCAATCCAGCATTTTCAGAGGAATACATGTCATACTGTGTAGATGGTAAAATTAAATTTGAACTTTGGTCCACATATAAAGGGAATTGTTCAGCTAGTTTGTTTCCTGCTATAACTACCCCTGCGGCGTGAGTAGCCATATTCCGATTTAGTCCTTCCAACTTTAAAGATAGATTTATAAGTTTTCTAACTTTATTATTGCTTTTAATTTCTTCCTCAAAACGAGGCTCTCTATTAATTGACTCTTGCAGTGTTAGGGGTCGCGAAGGATCAAAAGGAACCATTTTGCAAATTTTATCTACATGGCCATAGGATAGACCTAAAACTCTTCCAACATCTCTTAAAACCATTCTGGCTTTAAGCTTACCAAAGGTAATAATATGGGCTACTCCGTCTTTATATTTTGATTTTAGATATTCAAAGACTCTATCTCTTTGTTCCTCACAAAAGTCGATATCAAAATCTGGCATGGAAATTCGATCTGGATTCAAAAATCTCTCAAAAATTAAGTTAAATTCTATTGGATCTAGATCTGTTATATCAAGACAATAAGCGACAAGAGAACCTGCCCCTGAACCTCTTCCTGGTCCGACTGGAATAGAGTTTTTCTTTGCCCATTTGATATAATCGGAAACAATTAAAAAATAACTTGAATAATCCATTGAATTTATAATATTCAACTCGTGTAATAGTCTGTCTTCATAAACTTTCTTAATTTCATCTAAAGATTTATTCTTATTTTTCTTAATAATGAATTTATTAATTCTTTCCTCTAACCCTTTTTTTGCCAGAATCATCAATTCTTCTTCGGGAGATTTATTATTATTATTTGAAAGAGATGGTAAAATCGGTTTAGATTTTTTAGGTTTAAAATTAAATCTTAAAGGAAAATTAAAATTATTCTCTAGAGCTTCAGGTATATCTTTGTATAATTTCTTTATATCATCTGTTTTTTTCAAATAGTGTTGATCGCTATATCTAAATCTATTTTTGTCATCTACAAATTGTTTTTGTCCTATACATATTAAAGCATCATGAGCCTCTGATGAGCTAGGGTCTATATAGTAAACTTCTTGAGATGCAATCAAAGGTATATCGTATAAAGATGAAATTCTTAATAAATAATTTTCATAATTTGTTTCTTGTGACTCTGAGTGTCTTTGAATTTCAAAATATAATCGATCTTTAAAAGAAGATTTTAATTTGCCAATAATTTTTTCAAAATTTTTTATTTTATTCGAATTAAATAATTTGCCAAAAAAATTATTGTAATTTCCTGTTAAAATTATCAAGTCCTGATTATTTAATAATAATTCGTTTATTTCACAATAAGGATCGTTAGATTTTAAATTCTTTAAGTAACTTAATGATGATAGCTTTGTTAAATTTTTATATCCTTGTTCTGAAGTTGCATATAATGTTACTTTTCCAATTACATTATCATCTAATAAATTTATCTGGGTTCCAATAATTGGATGTGTGCCCACTTTACTTATTTTTTCTGCAAACTCTAGAGCCCCACACAAGTTGTAACTATCTGCTAATCCTACAGCTTTAATTTTATTTATTTTACAATATTCAGCTAGTTGATCTATTTTAACTGCACCTTCGCAAATAGAATATTGAGTGTGAATTTTGATATTATTAAATTCTTTATTTTGATCGAGCATTAGCCCGTTTTATATTACCTTTAAAAATACTCAACTTATAATCCGCCTTGTTAGCAAGTTCTCTATTGTGAGTTGCAAAAATTATAGCTTTGTTCATTTTTTTTAATTTTAAAAAATATGAAAATATTTCTTCAGATGTTTTATAATCCAAATTTCCAGTTGGTTCATCAGCTAAAATTAAATCCGTTTCTGATATTAATGCTCTAGCAATCGCAACTCTTTGTTGCTCTCCTCCAGATAGTTCGCTTGGGAAATGGTTGCTTCTATTTAAAATTTTTATATCTTTTAAGATTTTAGTTGCTTTTTTTAAAGAATAATCGGTTTTTTCTCCTTTAATAATTAATGGCATCATTACATTTTCTATAGCCGTGAAGTCCGAAAGCAGATTTGATAAAAGACTCAATCCAAAAGATAGAT